>NZ_JADOGI010000080.1 GCF_015645445.1 Nonomuraea cypriaca
ACCCGGAAGTTAAGCTTCTCTGCGCCGATGGTACTGCACTCGGGAGGGTGTGGGAGAGTAGGTCACCGCCGGACAATCGTTAATATGGGGGAGGCCCTCGACCAGTAGGTCGGGGGCTTTTCCTGTTGTGGCCTGCCGTTGTTGGTGGGCGGGGCTTCACGCCGGGTGCGTGGGGCCCTTTTTTGTTATCGGGCTCCGGGCGGACGGGGGGCTGCCTGGTTCCCGCCTGGGCTCGGTGGGAAGGCGCTGCGCGCCGAGCAGCGGCCGACCATCATCGACCCGTCTCTGCGTCACCTGCCATCAAGCGCTCGCGCGGTCGGCAGCCCCGTGGCTAGATCTCCAGGGTTCCCGTGAGCACCGTTACGGCCCGTCCCGCCAGGCGGACTCGGTTGCCGTCGTGTGTCACGTGGACGATGCCGCCCCTGGCCGACAGTTGGGCGCCGGTCAGGGAGGCGCGGCCGAGCCGGGCCGACCAGTACGGCGAGAGCGCGCAGTGGGCCGAGCCCGTCACCGGGTCCTCCGGTACGCCGACGTTGGGGGCGAAGAAGCGGGAGACGAAGTCCGTCTCCGTGCCGAGCGCCGTGACGATGACGCCCCGCGCGTCCACGGCCCCAAGAGCGGCGATGTCAGGGGCCAGCGAGCGCACCGTCTGCTCGGAGTCCAGCTCGACGAGCAGGTCGAGGTGGCTCTTTCCGACCTGCACCGGGGTGACGCCGAGTGCTTTCTCCAGGCCGGCGGGAACGGCCGCGGGGGTCACCTCCTTGGCCGGGAAATCCATTGTGAGCGTGCCGTCGGGCAGGCGATTCACGGTGAGCGTGCCGCTGGCCGTGCTGAATTCGAGCTGACCTGTCGCCGCGCCCGTGGAATAGAGGACGTGAGCGGTCGCGAGGGTGGCATGACCACATAGAGTGACCTCCGTCGCAGGGGTGAACCAGCGGAGGGAATCTCCGAGCAGGAAGGCGGTCTCGGAGAGGTTCATCTCGGCGGCTACGCTCTGCATCCATCGGTCAGTAACCGGAGAGTCCAGCAAGCAGACCGCTGCAGGATTACCCTTGAAAGCTGTGTCGGTGAAGGCATCCACAGTGAAGAGGCGCATGCCGCTGATGGTATCCGGAGGGGTGGAAATCCAGCTGCAAGCGGGTTGCAAGCCGTACAAAATGGAATTAGGGCTGGGCGTGTCGCGTGGCGAATGCGGAATCGTCGGTTACCGTCCAATGTGTAGGGACGTGCCGATTACGGTGAGTTCCTGAGGAAAGGACAAGCCGATGGGGGCAGTGCGCAAGGTGGTGAGCTACCTTGGCCTGAGCGGGGTCGATCACTACGACGAGGCCTATGACGACGACGAGCACTACGAGGACGAGTACGTCCCCGCCACCGAGCGGGCCGCCAGGCGGTGGCGTGCCAATGTCGACGCGTCACGCATCGTGATGGTCCAGCCGCTCAAGTACAACGACGCGCCGTTGATCGGTCAGCACTTCCGTGACGGACAGACGGTGATCATGGACGTCACGGGCATGGCGCTGCCCGAGGCGACGAGAATGGTCGACTTCGCGGCCGGGCTGGCGTTCGGTTGCGAGGGGCGGATCGAGCGCATCGCCGAACGGGTCTTCCTGCTCGCGCCCGCTCACGTAGAGATCGAGACCACCTGAGCGGCTTCGGGATTGCCCGAATGCATCGGGGCGCACCGGGCAGGCCCGGAGTCGCCCGGCTATACACGGCCACCTGGGCGGCCTTCGTACTCGACCAGGAGCATCGACCCCGGGTGACGGGACGTCGACCACCCCCCGTTCCCGATCCCACTTACCGCTCTCCGACCTGTTCGAGAGGCGGTCGGCCGGAGCGAGATTGCCACCCCTCCACGCGGTGTTGGACCGTGGGTTCGAAGTGCGGGCCCATCACTCTGCGTGAGGTGATTGTCGCCTGGGTCCGGGCTGGTCTCGAGCGTCCGAGCAGGCCCAGGTCTGTCACGCTGAGCAACCCTGGACAGGTTCAGGGCCGTCGCGTTGGGCGGTCGCTCGCCCAGGAGCCAGGCGTAAGGGCATGGTTCGGGTGTCGTGCTGAGTGGGTCGGGGGCTATGCGGCGCGGGGGCCGCGGCGGATCAGTCGCGTCAGTTCGGCTGCGTCGTCGGCTGCTTGCTTCGCGCGGGTGTCCGCTTCGCGGGCGTAGGCGTGCAGGGCCCACACCGCTCCCTCTGCCAGCTCCTTCAGCTCGTTGACCTGGGCGGCGACGTAGCGGGCGTCGGCCTCGACGAACTTGCGGCGCTGCCAGAGCTGCCAGCCGGCCAGGCCGATCATGGCGACGCCCGCGGCGGCGAGCAGCGGGGCGAACGCCGCGCCCACCAGGCAGGCGACGCCGGCCACGATCAGCAGCATGGCGGCCCACGGTCGGGGGCGGGGCACGACTCCGTCCGCGACGATCGCCGCCTCCGCGGTGGCGAGCGACTCCTGGTCGGGGCCCTCGGGGCGCAGATGGATGCGGTGGCCGAGGAGCGGGACCGTGAGCGTGGTGGGCGGTTCGAGGCGGCTGTCGGCTTCGAGCTCCTCCGCGACGCCACGCAGGATCGGCCCCGCCACGTGCAGCGCGATGGCCGCCAGGTGCGGGTCGGCGCCGGGGCTCAGGTCGTCGAGCAGGTAGGAGTTGATCGAGGCCATCGGGCCGGCCGGTCCACTCAGGCCGACCAGGGACCGCAGCACCGCCAGCGGTTCGTCCTCGGCCCACGTCGTGGCCGGACTGCCCGCGCTGTTGTCGAGCGGCGCGGGGGAGTCGTGCTCACCTTGCCGGGCCGAGGTGATCTCGGCACAGCGGCCGCGTAGCCTGGCGAGCCGGCCGGCGGCCTGAGTCGGCCGGGCCAGCTCCGGAATCTCCGCCATCTCCGGAAAGTCGATCAGGGACGGAGGCACCACGACCGAGGGCTCATCCGGCAGGAGCGCCTGCAGCCACTGCTGCGGATCGGCGTGCTCGGGCACGGCTAGCGCGTCGAGCTTGCGTAGTACGAAGATCTTGCCGGCGGGGCCGTAGGCGCCCCTGGCGGCGGCCAGCCACAGCGAGCGCTGGCCGTGGGTGACGGGCCGGTCGAGCGACAGTTCGCCGAACGCCGTGCCGAGCCAGGAGGCGTGGATGCGACTGCCCTGCCCGGACACGGCGAGGGCCAGGCACAGGAAGAGCGCCGTGTGTTGCTGCTCGCGGCCGGCCGCCTTGCTCAGCGGGTCGAGGGGGTCGTCGCCGCTGAGTATGGCGACCAGCGCCTCGACGGCCGGGGGCAGCCAGTAGCCGGGTACGTCGCGAAAGCCCGGTGGGGCGGGAGGTGCGCTGCCGTCGGCGGCGAGGTGCGCGAGCAACGCCTCGGCGTAGCGGTGCACCTCCGTCGCTGCTTGGGGGCTCGCAGTCAGGTCCGTGCTCAAGGCAGAGAACTCCCCCATTTCGGCCTCTGATGATGACCGCGTAAAGCCTAGCTGTTGGGGCGCGCCAACGGGGTGAAGGCGCGCCCACGACGGAACGGGAGACTTTGAGCCAACTGCCTGTTACATGCGCTCGGGAACAGGGACGCCCAGAAGGTCGAGCCCCGTCTCCAGCACCCGCAGGGTCAGCGCGCAGAGGGCCAGTCGCGAGGCCCGGGTCTCCGGGTCGACGCCCTCCTTGAGCACCGGGCACTGCTCGAAGAAGTCGGTGAAGGCGGTGGCGGTGGCGTAGATGAACGCGCACAGCCGGTGCGGCTCGCTGGCCTCGGTCGTCTGCTCCAGCACGGACCCGAAGCCGAGCAACTGCAGGGCCAGCGCGCGCTCGGCGGGTTGGCCGAGCACGATGGGGGCGGTCGCCGTGGCGGGGTCCACGCCACCTCTGCGGAAGATCGAGCGGATCCGCGCCTGCGCGTACTGCAGGTAGGGGGCGGTGTTGCCGGTGAAGGCGAGCATGCGGTCGAAGTCGAGGACGTACTCGCTGTTGTGGCTGACCGACAAATCGGCATATTTCACGGCGCCCATGCCGACCGCGTGCGCGATCTCCTTCTGGGTCCCCTCGTCGTAACCCCGGTCGGAGATCGCCGCCGCGGCGCGGTCGATGGCCTCCTGGAGGAGGTCCATCAGCTTGACGGACTCGCCGGAGCGGGTCTTGAACCTGCGGCCGTCCTTGCCCAGCATCATGCCGATCTGCACGTGCTCGGCCGACACCGTGTCGGGCAGCCACCCGGCCATCTTCGCCGCGGCGAACACCATCTTGAAGTGCAACGCCTGCTCGGAGCCGACGACATAGAGGATGCGGTCGGCCTTGAGGTCGTGGACGCGGTAGCGAATGGCCGCCATGTCCGTGGACGCGTAGCCGTAGCCGCCGTCGCTCTTCCTGATGATGAGCGGCAGCGGCTTGTCGTCCGAGCCGGTGAAGCCGGGCGGGAACACGCAGAGCGCGCCCTCGCTGATCACCGCCGCCCCGGAGGTCTCCAGGTCTTCGCACGTCTTCTCGAGCATGGTGTTGTACATGCTCTCGCCGGCGATGTCGTCGTCGGTCAGTGTGACGCCGAGCAGGCGGTAGACCTTGTTGAAGTAGCGGAGGGTGGCGTCCATGAAGACGTGCCAGAGCCGCATCGTGGCGGGATCGCCCGACTGCAGCGTGGTCACCCGCACCCGGGCGCGCAGCTTGAACGCCTCGTCGCCGTCGAACTTGGCCCGCGCCGCCTGGTAGAACTCCGTGCCCATGCCGGCTTCGAGCTGCGCGACCGCGGTCTCCTCGCCGATGTCGAGCAGGTGCTCGATGAGCATGCCGAACGGCGTGCCCCAGTCGCCCAGATGGTTTTGCCTGATCACGGTGTTGCCGAGGTGCTCGTGCAGCCGGGCCAGCGAGTCGCCGACGATCGTCGTGCGCAGGTGGCCGACGTGCATCTCCTTGGCCGCGTTGGGCGCGGAGTAGTCGATCACCACGGTCTGCGCCGGAGTGATCGGGGCGACGCCGAGCCGCGGGTCGGCCAGCATCTGCCTGGCCTCGGACTCGATCCACGAGTCGCCGAGGGTGATGTTGAGGAACCCGGGGCCGCTGACCTCGACCTCGCCGGGGAAGTCCGCCAGCTCCGCCCTGATGGCCTCGGCGACCTCCCGCGGGGCCCGTCGCAGACGCTTGGCCAGGCTCATCGCGACGTTCGCCTGGAAGTCGGCGAACTGGGACGGCCGGATCAGCGGGTCTGCGGCGGCGTGCTCCGAGCCGAACGCGCGGGCCAGCGCCTGCTGGACGCGCTCGGTGAGCACAATCTGCGGGTCGGTCATGCTCTAAGGGTACCGGCGACCTTGACCGCGGCGCTGATGGCGACGGCGGCCACGATCGAGATACCGACGGCGGTCAGGTCGTTGCCGAGGTCACCGGGTTCGAGCGCGAAGAGCTCCCTGACGAAGGGCAGTGTGAGCCCGATCCCGAACGCCACCGCCATCGACCCGACCAGTGCCACGCGCCACCAGTTGAGCGGCCTGGCGATCAGCACCAGCACCCACCACGTGGTGAGGAAGAGGGTGATCACCGCGGACGTCTGGTCCTGGACGAGCGTGGAGGTGCCGCTGTGCGCGGCCCAGAACGACAGCAGGACCGCCACCGCGCACAACACCCCCGCGGGTACGGCGAAGCGCATCACCCGCCGGACGAACCCGGGCCTGGCCCGCTCGAGCGTGGGCGCGAGCGCGAGGAAGAGCGCGGGGACGCCGATGGTCAGGGCGTTCGTCAGGGTCGAGTGGCGCGGCGCGAACGGGAACATCACCCCGGCCACCCCAACGGCCAGCGACAACACGATCGCGTAGAAGGTCTTGGTGAGGAACAGGCCGGAGACGCGTTCGATGTTGGCCAGCACCCGCCGGCCCTCGGCCACGACGTGCGGCAGCGTGGCGAACTGGTTGTCCAGCAGCACGACCTGCGCGACCGCCTTGGTCGCCGGGCTGCCCGCGCCCATTGCGATGCCCAGGTCGGCGTCCTTCAGCGCCAGCACGTCGTTGACCCCGTCGCCGGTCATGGCCACGGTGTGGCCGCGAGCCCGCAGCGCGCGTACGAACTCGCGTTTCTGCCGGGGGCTGACCCGGCCGAAGACGGTGTGGGAGTCGAGCAGTTCGCCGAGTTCGTCCGGGTCGTGGGGGAGGGTCCTGGCGTCGACCGCACGGTGGCCGTCCGGTATGCCGAGGCTGGTCGCGATGGCCGCGACCGCGGCCGGGTTGTCGCCGGAGAGCACCTTGACCGTCACGCCCTGCGCGGCGAAGTAGCGGAGGGTCTCCTCGGCGTCGGGCCTGATGCGCTGCTTGAGCGTGACCAGCGCGACGGCCTCGGCGGAGTCCGCCGCGGCGAGGTCGTGCGCACGGCACAGGGCGAGCACGCGGGTGCCGGTGGCGGCCAGTTCGGCGGCCAGGTCGTAGCCGTGGCCGCCGTCGAGCAGCACGTCGGGAGCCCCCAGGAGCCACGTGCCCCGCTCGCCGAAGTCGGCCCCGCTCCACTTGCGCGCGGAGGAGAACGGCACGGTCTCGCCGGCCTTCCACCCGTCCGCGGAGTCGGGGTAACGGGCCCGGATGGCCTGGGCGGTGGCGTTCGGCTGGTGGTCGAGGTGGGCCAGCGCGGCCAGCGCGGCGTCGACGGGGTGGCCGTCGCCCAGCGGCAGCACCTGGTCGAGGTCCATGCCGCCGGCGGTGAGGGTGCCCGTCTTGTCCAGGCAGAGTACGTCCACCCTGGCCAGGCCCTCGATCGCGGGCAGCTCCTGGACCAGGCAGCGGCGCCGGCCCAGGCGGATGACGCCCACGGCGAACGCGATGGAGGTCATCAGCACCAAGCCCTCGGGGATCATGGTGACGATGCCCGCGACCGCGCCGGTGATGGCGGTGCGGAAGTCCGCCGAGTTGCTGAGCTGGCTGTGGATCAGCAGGGCGCCGATCGGGATGACCAGCCAGGTGATGTACTTGATGAAGTCGGCGACGCCCTGGCGCAGCTCGGAGTGGGCCAGGTGAAACTTGCTGGCCTCTTCCGTGAGGCGTAAGGCGTACGCGTCGGTGCCGACCTTCGTGGCGACGAACGCGCCCGCGCCCGCCACCGCGAAGCTGCCCGACAGGACCTGCTCGCCCGGCCGCTTGTGCACGGGGTCGGCCTCGCCGGTCAGGAGCGACTCGTCCACCTCCAGCCCGTCGGACTCGACTACCTCGCCGTCGACCAGCAGGCGGTCGCCCGGGCCGAGCAGGATGAGGTCGCCGAGCACCACCCGGCGCGGCTCGATCCGCTGCTCCCTGCCGTCGCGGCGGACGCGTACGGGCGCCTCGTTGATCACGGCGAGCCGGTCGAGAGTGCGCTTGGCGCGCAGCTCCTGGACGATCCCGATCAACGCGTTGGCCACCATGA
Source organism: Nonomuraea cypriaca (assembly GCF_015645445.1). Lineage (GTDB taxonomy): Bacteria > Actinomycetota > Actinomycetes > Streptosporangiales > Streptosporangiaceae > Nonomuraea > Nonomuraea cypriaca. The sequence goes on from NZ_JADOGI010000080.1 coordinate 7,343, forward strand.
TCAGCCCGAAGAGGCTGTCCTGCCACTCGCCGAAGATCAGGATCAGCGCCCACAGGACGCCGATGACCAGGTTGAACAGGGTGAAGACGTTCGCTCTGATGATCGCGCTGAGCGACCTGCTCGACCGGCGCGGTACGTCGTTGGCCTTCGCCGCCGCCACCTGTGCCGAAGTGAGCCCGACCACATGACCCCCCGATTCTGTGGATCGGTCTCACACCCTAAAGGCTCACCACAGTCTCGGGGCGCGATGCGCGGGGACTATCCGGTCGCCGATCGCGGCCACGGTGCCGGCGCCGGACAGGTCGGCGGCGAGCCGGCACGCGGCGCTGATCCCTTGGGCCTTGGACGAGCCGTGGGCGATCACGACGGTGCCGTTCAGCCCGAGGAGCACGGCGCCGCCGTACGCCTCCGCGTCGAGGCGGTGGCGCAACTCGCGGATGCGCGAGCGCTGCAGCGCGGCGCCCAGCCTGGCCAGGCTGCTTTCGCTGACGGCCGCCCGCAGCTCGGCGAACGCGTAGCGGACCGCGCCCTCCACGCTCTTCAGTGCCACGTTGCCGGTGAACCCGTCGGTGGTGATGACGTCCACCTTGCCAGTCAGCAGGTCGTGGCCCTCGACGTTGCCGGCGAAGCGCAGGCCGGACGCGGCCTGCAGCAGCTCGTGGGCGCGTCTGACGAGCTTGTTGCCCTTCTCCGGCTCGCTGCCGATCGTCAGCAGGCCGACGCTGGGGGAGTCGATCTCGTACGCGAGCTCGGCGTACGCCGCCCCGAGCTGGGCGAACTGCACCAGCATCTCGGGTTTGGCCTCGGCGTTGGCGCCCGCGTCCAGGAGGAGGGTGGGCCGGGGATGCGTGGGGAGTGCGACCGCTATGGCCGGTCTGAGCACGCCTGGCTGGGCCTTGAGCCTGAGTCTGCCGGTGGCCACGAGGCCCGCAGTGGAGCCCGCTGACACGACCGCGCTCGCGTCGCCCCGGCGTACGAGGTGGCAGGCAACCGCGATGCTGGAACGCGGACGGCGCAGGCTGGCCAGCGCGCCCTCGTCCATCGCCAGGGCCTCCTCGGCCCGGACGATGGGGACCTCCTTGGTGGCGTCGTGGTCGGCCAGCGCCTCGTAGAGCACGCGTGGGGAGCCGACGAGGACGACGGACAGGCCGCGTTCCCGCACGGCGTGCACCGCTCCCGCCACGATCTCGTGTGGTGCGTGGTCGCCGCCCATGGCGTCGAGCGCGATGGGCCTGCTGTCGGACAATGATCACCTCGTACGGCATCGAGCCCGCCGTCACGGCTTGGCCGGAACGCGGGCTCGGCATGTCCGCATCGTAGGCGAGGCAGCTGCCAGGTTAAACCGGCGGGTAGACCCTCATGGTTCCCCCGGCGACGCCTTCCAGTCGCACGCGGCCACGCTCGACGGCTGAAACGCCCGCGTGGCCGGGGATCGTCAGCGGAGGTTCCAGTCGTCCGTGCTCCTGGACACGATCACCTTGGAGAACTTCGACGATCCCGTGACCCGGATCAGCGGGCCGTCCGCCTGCGAGCCGCCCGACACGTCGCGCTTGCCGAACATCGAACGGCCCTCGTCGATCACACGGGCGTTCTCAGGAACGCGCACGATCATCTTGCTGAACCAGGCGTCCGCCTCGATCGTGATCTCGCGGCCGGGCAGCACGGCGTCCGACAGGTCGATGATGAGCGCGCCGAACCGCCCGGACAGCCGGGTGTTGCGGGAGGCGACCCAGCGTCCCTTACGGACGATCTTGCTGAACTTCGAGTCGATGACCTGCTGCTCGATCGCGGCGGGCACGTTGGACGCGGACACCGCGGGCAGGTCCCGCGTGATGGGGACGAGCTCCCCGACCGTCTTCGCCGTATAGGCGGATTCGAGACGGTCGGCGTGCTCGACGCTGGTGAGTCTTCCTGAGGCGAGGGCTTCGCCGAGCACCGCGGCCACGTGGTCGCGATCGGCGTCTGAGGCGCGCAGGTCGGAATCGTCGCTCATGAAAAATCAGTGTATGCCCATTCGCGATATGTCGCGAGTGTCCGCGAACCTCAAGAGAAACTTGGAGCCCAGCGGAACCGGTGACGCGGCGCGCCGCGTCCGGGTATTAAGGACCGTAGACGCGCGACGGGGTCGTGAGGTTTACACCTGATCGAACAAAAAAGATAGGACAGGCTTAGTGATCTTGAACCAAGCAGGCACACGACGCTTTCGGGCGTACACGTCCAAGCACCTCGACGAGCTCCTGAAGCGTGCGGGGCTCGGCGACGACGAGCGGCTGAAGGTCCGCGCCGTCGCCACGGTGCTGCCGTTCCGGACCAACGCCTATGTCGTGGATGAACTCATAGATTGGTCGGCCGCCCTCGACGACCCCATGTACCGGCTCGTCTTCCCTCAGGAGGACATGCTTCCCGCCGCCGACGTCGCCAGGCTGGCCGACCTGCTCAAGGCCGAGGCGCCGAACGCGGAGATCCAGGCGGAGGCCAACCGCGTCCGCGCGCAGCTCAACCCGCATCCAGCGGGCCAGAAAGAGCTCAACGTCCCCAAGCTGGACGAGGAGCCTGTCCCGGGTATGCAGCATAAATACCCCGAAACTGTGCTGTTCTTCCCTAAACAGGGGCAGACCTGTCACGCGTACTGTACTTACTGCTTCAGATGGGCGCAGTTCGTCGGTGACGCGGACCTGAAGTTCGCCTCCGACGACATCGACCAGATGGTGGCCTACATTCGCCGGCATCCCGAGGTCACCAGCGTCCTGATCACCGGCGGCGACCCGATGATCATGGGCGAGACCGTCGTCAGGCGATATATCGAGCCCCTGCTCGAGGTGGAGCAGCTCGAGTCGATCAGGATCGGCTCGAAGGCGCTGGCGTACTGGCCGCAGCGCTTCACCACCGACCCCGACGCGGACGCCACGCTCGGGCTGTTCGAGGAGGTGGTGAACGCCGGCAAGAACCTCGCCTACATGGCCCACTTCTCGCACCCGCGCGAGCTGGAGTCGCCGCTGGTCGAGTCGGCGGTCAAGCGCATACTCGGCACCGGCGCCACGATCAGGACCCAGGCGCCGATGATCAGGTCGATCAACGACGATCCGGCCATCTGGTCGGGGATGTGGCGGCGGCAGCTCAGGATGGGGATGATCCCCTACTACATGTTCGTCGAGCGCGACACCGGGCCACAGGACTACTTCGCGGTGCCGCTGGCGCGCGCGTACGAGGTCTTCAGGGACGCGTACTCCTCCGTCTCCGGGCTCTGCAGGACCGTGCGCGGGCCGTCGATGTCGGCGACGCCGGGCAAGGTGTGCGTCGACGGCGTCACGGAGATCGCCGGGGAGCGGGTCTTCATGCTCCACTTCATTCAGGCCCGCGACCCGTCGCTGGTGGGCCGGCCGTTCTTCGCCCGCTACGACCCGTCGGCGGTCTGGCTCACCGATCTGCGCCCGGCCTTCGCCGACCGATTTCCGTTCGAGGCCGCGGAGGCGCTGCTGCCCGCCTGAGCGCGTCCACCGCGACCGGAAAATCTTCGCCACCGGCCCGTGACATCTTTTCGCGACCCTTTGTTCACGGGCCGGTGAGGCGCTGCGCGCCGGCCATCGGCGCGCTTCCACGCGCGTCCGCATCAATAATGCATTTCCCTTTTTGTCTGCCCGCTCAACGCTCTCCCCCTACTCGGTAACCGGCCTGCAAACCCCTGCTACATGGGCATTCATGCGCCTGCGGCCGGTCACTCAGAGTGATAGAACAGCTGCGTAGCTCAGCCGTGACGGCACGCTTCGTGTGGTGCCCATAGCGCGTACGCCACGGCATTCGGGGGTTATCGATTCGCATTTCCACCGCATTTGAGAGCGATCGATCACGAGCCGGGAAGGCAATCATGAATCGAGTAGTCAAGGCGGCGGTCGCCGTCACAGCATTCAGCTTGGCGGCGGCTCTGTCCGTACCAGCTCAAGCGGAAGTTCGATACAACGCCGCCAGGTACGACGTCGGAGGCGTCGGCGGGGCACTCAGTCCCATCAGCGGTCTGCTGGGCGGCCTGGTCGGCGGGGGCCTGCTCGGCGGGCTCCTCGGCGGCGGCAGCAAGGCCAAGGACGGCCAGTCGACGGGCACGCAGATGTCCGAGGCCGAGCAGGACGCGATCTTCGAGAGCCGGGCCCCGTACACCAGTACGCCGAACTCGGCCGAGGACGTCACCAACCACGGCGGACCGCTGCCCGAGCTGTCGCCGATCCTCAGTGGGTTCTCGCTCGGCGGGAGCGGACTGACCTCCTCCCTGCCCCTCCTGTCCGGCGCGGCCCGCATGGCCCAGCCGGCGACGTCGGCGTTCACGGGCTCGCGGGGCGGGTACGCCGCGGAGGACACGACCGTACGCGGCGCCATGGGCACGGTGACGGGCACGCTCCAGGGCGCCTCCGTCGACCCGCTCACCCCGATCGTCAAGGGTGCCACCGGCGTCGTGGCGGCCAGTGGGGCCTCCGGCGTCTACCAGGGCCTGGCGTCCGCGCTCGGCTGGGTCACCACCGGGCTGGTGAGCTAGGCGGGAAGCTCCCGTGTTCGCGGGCGTCCCAAGGTGCCGACGCTCGGGAACCGGCCGTGACGGTCGCGGGGCGGGCTCGTTCGCACGCCCCAGCTGGACACCGCGTCTCGCTGTGATCGGGACGCCGCCGTAACCGGCGCCACGTCCCGCTGTGGTCGGGACGCCGTCGTAAGCGGCGCCGCGTCTCGCTGTGGTGGACACCGCCGCACTGATGCGGCAGGCCGACAGGGCGCTCTCAGGTGCCGAGCGCCCGGGGCACTGGCGCGCGTGGGTGGTGGGCCGCCGCGCAAGCAAGCGGTCTCATGACGGGCCTGGGCGGACGCGCTCGGGCCCGGGGCTCGCATCGCGCCGCCCTCGCAGGGCAGCGGCGCCGCGAGCACCCCCTGCCGGCCCCGCCTCTCTCGGGGCCGGCAGTTTCGCTTTCACGGCGGCTTCTCTTTTACGGCGGTTTCTCTTTATGCGGTTCGCTTTCAGGGCGGTTTTTTCTTTTACGGCGGGCCGAGTGGGCCTGCGCCACCCGCCGCACGTGGCCATGGCCTCCAGGAAGACGGCCGCTGACCGCCACGTGGCCGGGCGCCGTTACGCCGCGCATCCTTGACCGGCTCGCGGCTGACGTGGGACCCGTGGTCGTCCCTGAGAAGCGTCAGGGGAGCCGGATGCCGGTGCGGCGGGCTATCTGGGCCTGGAGCCTGGCCATCTGCCAGTGCAGCTCCAGGAGTTGCTCAGCGAGCTGCGTCCTGGGGATCTCGGACACGTCCTCGGTGTCCAGGTGGTCGATCGCGGTCGAAAGCTCTCCCATCGCGCGCCCCCACTCCATCGCCGTTCCTCGGCTCGAATTGACGTTCGAATACTATCGGAACGGCAGGCTCGCTGTCAGTCATTCGCCCCTCCGGTCACCCTCGTTTCGCGCATGAAGGAAGCCCGGCCGCGGGCAGGCGGCCGGGGACGGGAAGGGTGGTGGGCGGGGGTCAGCCCTTGTTGTAGGCGGCGAGGACCTGCTTGGGGTCGCCGTCCATCTTGATCTTGCCCTTGTGCAGCCAGATCACCCGGTTGCAGGTCTCCTCGATGACCCTGAGGTCGTGGGCCACGAGGAAGACCGTGCCGGCCGACTCACGGATCTTGCGGATGCGTTCCTGGCTCTTCTTGCGGAACTCGCGGTCGCCGGTGGCGAGGGCCTCGTCGATGAGCAGCACGTCGTGGGTCTTGGCGGAGGAGATGGCGAAGCGCAGGCGGGCGCCCATGCCGGAGGAGTAGGTGGACATGGGCAGCTGGACGAACTCATCGATGCCGGAGAAGTCGACGATCTCCTGGTACTTCTCGCGGACCTCGGACGGCGTCATGCCCATCGCGTAGCAGCCGAGGACGATGTTGCGCTCGCCGGTCAACTCGCGCATGAGAGCCGCGTTGACGCCGAGCAGCGACGGCTGACCGTCGGTGTAGACGGCGCCTTTGTGCGGCGGGAGCAGGCCCGCGATGGCCCGCAGCAGCGTCGACTTGCCCGAGCCGTTGCGGCCCACGATGCCGATGGCGTCGCCGTGGTAGGCCACGAAGGTCACGCCCTTGACGGCGTGGACCTCTTTCATCTGCGGGCGGCCCTGGCGCCTGATGAGGCGTGTGAGGGCGTTGACCGCGTTGCCCTTCTCCGAACCGGAGGCCGCGCCGTAGACGCGGTAGACGATGTGCAGGTCGTCGACGATGACGGTCGGAGTGCCCGTGGGGACGTCCAGTGGCCGCTTGCCCTGGGGCTCCGGGTTGGGATGCACTCTCACATCCTTGCCGGTGACGGCGGGCTTCTCGCCCTTCACCTGTGACAGCTCCTTGGTCAGTTCAGCCACGCCCGTACCTCTCCTCGGACCGCCAGAAGTACCAGAAGCCGAAGCCGAGTGAGAACACCGCCCAGAATACGCAAGACATCCACACCATCGGCGGCGGGTGGTGGCCGAACTCCGTGTTGTGGCTCCCGATGAGGATCTCGCGCATCCACTCGATGTACGAGGCCGCCGGGTTGAGGTACATCACGTTGGCCACCCACTGCGGCAGCGTCGCGGCCTCCACCACCTTGTCCTGGATGGAGAAGAAGACGCCCGAGGCGTAGAGCCAGGTGCGGGTGATGAACGGCAGCAACTGGTTGAGGTCGCGCATGGTGGCGCCGAGCCGGGCGACCACCAGGCCGGCGCCGATGTTGAACAACGTCTGCAGCAGGAGCACGACCGGGATCATGAGCCAGAACCAGGTGGGCACCTCCCCGGTGACGACCACCAGGACGAGGAGCACGCTCATGGAGAAGGCGAGCTGCTGGAGCTCCTGGATCGTGTACGCCAGCGGCAGCGACGCGCGCGGGAAGTGCAGCGCCCTGATGAGAGACAGGTTGCTCGAGATCGACTTCGCGCCCGCGGTGACCGTCCGGTTGGTGAAGGTGAAGATGAACATCCCGGTCAGCAGGAACGCCGGGTAGTTGTCGATGTCCTTGCCGCCGCCCAGGATGAGGCCGAACATCAGGAAGTAGATGGCGGCGTTGAGCAGGGGAGTCAGCACCTGCCACAACTGGCCGAGCGCGGAGCCGGAGTGCTTGGAGACGTTGCGCGAGGTGGCGTACGTCAGGATGAAGTGCCGCCGCTCCCAGAGCTGGCGCACGTAGACAGGAAACCTCGGCCGGGCGATGGCACGGCGAAGTCCATATCTCTTGGCGAGCTTGGCCAGCGGCTCCTGCCCGCTTCGGCCGCCCGCCTGGGCGTCCGCGACAGCGGATTCCGGCTGGCTCATGGCAAGGACTCTATTGGATCCGGGTTGGTGAGATGCCTGCCGCACGGGTCGGCGACAGTCTGTTGGACGACGCCTTGCGGCGCCGGGTTCCCAAGACGTCGTCAAGACCTGGTCAACCGTAGCCCAGCCGGGCGGGCGATGGCGGCAGCGGCACGAGCACTCTTGGACGGGGGGTATTTTTCATCGACTGTTCACGTCCGGGCTCTCCCGGTTGAGGCATGTATGTTCAGTTTGCTACCGACTGTGAGAAATGTCTGTGACGCGGGATAGGCACACGTGTGACCGAACTGCAACGCGCCAGAGACTCCCTGGTGGCAAGTAGTAAGGGATAGTCGCGATCGACTGGCAGGGCGTCGGCTGGTTTGACCATGTCAGCCAAATCCGGGGGGAAACCAGGAACCCCCCGTCAGGCTGCTGACGATCATCGCAGCTCAGCGCTTACGCCCACCTGTAGAGGGAGGAATTCTTTCACCATGCGTGTTACTAAGGGCGCACAGATCGTCGCCGGTACCGCGCTGCTCGCCCTCGCGGTTGCCGCGTGTGGCGGCGGTGCCTCGGAAACCGGCGGCACTGCCGCGGGCGGTGGAGAGACGCCGGTCCGCATGGAACTCGGTGAGCCGCAGAACCTCTTGGTTCCGTCGAACACCACCGAGTCCGAGGGTTCCGAGACGCTTGCCGCTCTGTTCGAGCCTCTCGTCAACTACGACGAGAACAAGAACGCAGTGGAGGCCGCGGCCGAGTCGATCACGAGCGACGACCAGAAGGTCTGGACGATCAAGCTCAAGCCCGGTTACACCTGGCACAACGGCGAGCCCCTCATCGCGCAGAACTACGTCGACGCGTGGAACTACGCGGCCAACCAGGAGAACGCCCAGGGCGCGGGCTACTTCTTCAGCCGCGTCGACGGTTTCGCCGACCTCAACCCGGGCGAGGGCAAGGAAGTCACCGCCGAGGGCATGAAGGGCCTCGAAGCGCTTGACGACTCGACTCTGCAGGTCACCCTCACAGCGCCGTTCTCGCAGTTCAAGGTCATGCTCGGCTACACCGCGTTCTACCCGCTGCCCAAGGCGGCCTTCGGCCCCGACGGCAAGGTGACGCAGGAGTACGGCGAGAAGCCCATCGGCCAGGGCCTGTTCAAGATGGACAAGCCCTACCGCAAGGGCACTGACCAGACCATCGACATGTCGGTGTACGACAAGTACCCCGCCAAGAAGCCGACGGGCTGGACCAAGCTTCAGTTCAAGCTCTACACCAACTCGGACACGGCGTTCAACGACCTCCAGGCCGACAACCTGGACATCCACGACTCCCTCGGCCCGGCGTCGATCGCGACCGCCAAGTCCACGCTCGGCGAACGTTACCAGGACCAGCCGGACGCCGGTGTCGGCTACGTCGGCGTTCCGCTCAAGTACAACCCCGAGCTGAACAAGGTCGACGTCCGCAGGGCCATCTCCATGGCCATCGACAGGAAGACCATCGCCGAGACGGTCTTCTCCGGCACCCGCTCGCCCGCCGACGACTTCATCAACCCGGCCATCGCGGGCTACCGCCAGGGCGCGTGCAAGTCCTGCACGTACGACCCCGCCGCGGCCAAGAAGCTGTACGAGGAGGCGGGCGGCCCCAAGACCCTCGAGATCGGCTACAACGCCGACGGTCCGCACAAGGAGTGGATCGAGGCCATCGCGAACAACCTCAAGGCCAACCTGGGCATCGAGGCCACCGCGAAGCCGTTCGAGAAGTTCGCCAGCATCCTGGACGCCCTGGACGCCAAGGAGTACAAGGGCCTGTTCCGCATGGGCTGGGCCATCGACTACCCGTCGGCGGAGAACTACCTGTCGCCGATCTTCAGCACGGGTGCCGCCGCGACCGGCTCCAACTACGGCGGTTACTCCAACAAGGAGTTCGACGACCTGATCGCCAAGGGTGACCAGGCGGAGACGATCGAAGAGGGCCTGAAGTTCTACCAGCAGGCCGATGACATCCTGCTCGAGGAGTTGCCGTACATTCCGGTGTACTTCTACCGGAACAACTCCGGCTACTCCACGAAGGTCAAGAACGTCAAGATCAACCTGCTCAACCAGGTTGAGTGGGCCGACGTCGAGAAGGCCTGACGTTGTTCCCAGGGGCGGGCGCGGCGCGCCCGCCCCTGCAGGGTTAGCCAGAAGGCAGCTCATCGGCCACGACCCCCAATGGCCGAGCGTGGAGTTGCCTTTTCGGCATGTACGGGAGGCTTAAATGGGCCGTTACATCATCAGGCGTCTGCTTCAGTCGATACCTGTGTTGTTGGGTGCCACCCTGCTCATCTTCGCCATCGTCTTCGCGCTGCCTGGTGACCCCATCCAAGCGCTGGCCGGTGACAAGCGAGCGGATCCCAACATCGTCGCGATCCTTCGCGAGCAATATCACCTCAACGACCCGCTGCTGCTCCAATACTGGTACTACATCAGCGGGGTCCTCTTCAGAGGCGACTTCGGCGTCACGTTCTCCGAAGTGCCCGTGACCCAGATCATGCAGGGCAAGTTCCAGGTCACGCTCAATCTGGCGATCGTCGCCCTGATCATCGAGGCGGTCATCGGCGTCGGCCTCGGCCTCTGGGCGGCGCTGCGCCGCGGCAAGGCGACCGACACCCTGATCCTCGCCTCGACGCTGCTGCTGATCTCGGTGCCGACCCTGGTGTCCGGTTTCGTGCTGCAGTACATGCTGGGCGTGAAGCTCAAGCAGTGGACCGGACTCGACGTCTTCCCGATCGCGGGCATCTCCAACGGCCTGCGCAGCTATCTGCTGCCCGGCTTCGTGCTCGCCGGCGTGTCGATCGCGTATCTCACCCGGCTCACCAGAACCAGTCTGGCCGAGACACTACGGGCCGACTTCATCAGGACGGCCACCGCCAAGGGGCTGTCCCGCCGGCGGGTGGTCGGCAGGCACGGCCTGCGCAACGCGTTGATCCCGCTCATCACGTTCCTGGGCGCCGACCTGGGCAACCTCATGGGTGGCGCGGTGATCACCGAGAGAATCTTCAACCTGCCCGGCATCGGCAACCAGCTCTTCAACTCGGTGTATCTCAGAGAGCAGCCCATTGTTGTCGGTATCGTGACAATCCTGGTGCTGATTTACATCCTGGCCAACCTGGCTGTCGACTTGATGTACGCAGTGCTCGACCCGAGGATCCGCTATGAGTGACATTCGCCCGGGCGGGCCTGCCATCGCCCCCGCGGAAAGCCCGGCCCCACGGCCGCCGGCGAAGACCAAGTCGTCCAAGCCGGCCAGCCTGTGGACCGACGCCTGGCACGACCTGCGACGTAGGCCCATTTTCATCATCTCCTGCTGCATCATCGCCGTGCTCGTGCTGATGGCGGTCTGGCCCTCGCTGTTCAGCTCGATCGACCCCGCCGACGCCAGGACCTGCGACCTGAGCACCGCCAGGCAACTCCCCAGCGCCGGTCACCTGTTCGGCCGCGACAACCTGGGCTGTGACCTCTACGCCCGGACGATCTACGGCGCGGCCAACTCACTGAAGATCGGTATCAGCACCACGATCTTCGCCGCGCTCATCGGCAGCCTGGTGGGCCTCGTGGCGGGCTACTTCGGCGGCGCCGTCGACAGCGTGGCCTCACGCATCACCGAGATCTTCTTCGCCATCCCCAGCATCCTGGGCGCGCTGCTCATCGGCTCGACCTTCCGCGGCAGCGGGCTGGGCATCTGGCTGGTCGTCATCGCACTGACCCTGCTGGGCTGGCCGATGACGTTCCGGATCATGCGGGCGGCGGTCATCACCGCCAAATCACAGGATTTCGTCGTCGCCGCCCGAGCGCTCGGCGCCGGTCCCTCGCGCATCATGTTCAGGCACCTGCTGCCCAACGCGCTGGCCCCCGTGATCGTCGTCGCGACGATCAACCTCGGCGGGTTCATCGCGGCCGAGGCGGCGCTGTCGTACCTGGGCGTCGGTGTGCAGCCGCCGGAGATCTCCTGGGGTCTGATGATCGCGGACGCGCAGGCCAGGTTCCTCGACGCGCCGCTGCCGTTGATCTTCCCGGCCGTGTTCCTGAGCATCACCGTGCTGGCGTTCATCATGCTGGGCGACGCCGTGCGCGACGCGCTCGACCCGAAGCTCAGGTAGAAGGGGGGATCAAGTGAAGAAGACGTCAGAAGATGTGTTGCCCGCCGAGGGAGGGCTGGGCGACCATCCGCTGCTCGCGGTCGACGACCTGCACGTCGAGTTCCGCACGCGGGCGGGGATCGTACGGGCCGTGAACGGCGTGAGCTACACGGTCGGCCCCGGCGAGACGCTCGCCGTCCTGGGCGAGTCGGGTTCCGGCAAGTCGGTGACCGCTCAGGCGATCATGGGCATCCTGGACATGCCGCCCGCGGTCATCCCGCAGGGGCAGATCCGCTTCAAGGGCACCGACCTGCTCAAGCTCTCCGAGGAGGCCCGCAGCCAGGTGCGCGGTCAGCGCGTCGCGATGGTCTTCCAGGACGCGCTCTCCGCGCTCAACCCGGTGTTCACCGTGGGCTGGCAGATCAGCGAGATGTTCCGGGTGCACCGCGGCATGTCCAAGCGCGACGCGCTGAAGAAGGCCGTCGAGCTGATGGACCGGGTCCGCATCCCGGCCGCCAGGCAGCGGGTCAACGACTATCCGCACCAGTTCTCCGGCGGCATGCGCCAGCGCATCATGATCGCGATGTCCATCGCGCTGGACCCCGAGGTGCTGATCGCGGACGAGCCGACCACCGCGCTCGACGTGACCGTCCAGGCGCAGATCATGGAACTGCTGGCCGACCTGCAGCGCGAGAGCCGGATGGGCCTGATCCTCATCACGCACGACCTGGGCGTCGTCGCCGACGTGGCCGACAAGATCGCCGTCATGTACGGCGGCCGCATCGTCGAGAACGCCCCCGTGCACGACATCTACAAGTCGCCGGCGCACCCGTACACGAAGGGCCTGCTCGAGTCGATCCCCCGGGTCGACCAGAAGGGCCAGGACCTGTACGCCATCAAGGGTCTGCCGCCCAACCTGCTCGACCTGCCGACCGGTTGCGCGTTCCATCCGCGGTGCCCGTACCGGCAGGACAACTGCGTGACCGACGTCCCTCCGCTGCACAGGGTCAGCGGCGTGCGCGGCAGCGCCTGCCACTACTGGAGGGAGGTCCTCGATGGCGAACCACAGTGAGCGCATCCTCGAGGTACGCGACCTGGTCAAGCACTTCCCGCTGACGCAGGGCGTGCTCTTCAAGAAGCAGATCGGCGCCATCAAGGCCGTCGACGGCGTGTCGTTCGACCTGCACAGGGGCGAGACGCTGGGCATCGTGGGCGAGTCCGGGTGCGGCAAGTCCACCCTCGCGAAGGTGCTCATGGCGCTGGAGCGGCCCACGTCGGGCTCGGTGCTGATCAACGGCCGCGACATCGCCGAGGCCAGGGGCGGCGAGCTCAAGCGGATGCGCCGCAACGTCCAGATGGTGATGCAGGACCCGTACACCTCGCTGAACCCCCGGATGACCGTGGGCGACATCATCGGGGAGCCGTACGAGATCCACACCGAGGTGGCGCCCAGGGGCGACCGGCGCAGGAAGGTGCAGGAGCTGCTGGAGGTGGTCGGGCTCAACCCGGACCACATCAACCGCTACCCGCACCAGTTCTCCGGTGGCCAGCGGCAGCGCATCGGGATCGCCCGGGGGCTGGCGCTCCAGCCCGAGATCATCGTCTGTGACGAGCCGGTGTCCGCGCTGGACGTGTCGATCCAGGCCCAGGTGATCAACCTGCTGGAGCGGCTGCAGAACGAGTTCAACCTGGCGTACATCTTCATCGCCCACGACCTGTCGGTGGTCAGGCACATCTCGGACCGCGTCGGGGTGATGTACCTCGGCAAGTTCGTCGAACTGGGCAAGGACACGGAGATCTACGACCGGCCGGCGCATCCCTACACGCAGGCGCTGCTGTCGGCCGTGCCCGTGCCCGACCCCGAGGGGCGCGAGCAGCGGGAGCGGATCATCCTCCAGGGTGACCCGCCGTCGCCGGCCAACCCGCCGTCGGGGTGCCGGTTCCGTACGCGGTGCTGGAAGGCGCAGGAGATCTGCGCCGAGCAGGAGCCCCTGCTGCAGATCCGGCCGGGGACCGGGCATGAGAGCGCGTGCCACTTCGCGGAGACGCACGACGTGGTGCACATCGGCTGACCGGCCTCGCCGGCGTCCGGGCCCTTCGAGCATCCCGCTCGGAGGGCTCCTGCCCGTTGACGGCAGACCGTCCGGAGTCCCGCCCAGACGGAGTCCCCGCCCGTCAGACGGAGTCCCGGCCGCGGCGGCGATGGGCCATGATGACCCGTACCGACATCGCGGCCGCCAGCATCAGCATCCCCGCCACCACCGGAGCCCTGGAGGGTGGCGCCTGGCCGGGCGGTCCCGCCCCGAAGTACGCCCCCGGGCCCGGCACCCCGGACGCGCGCACCTCCAGCCGAGCGGCGGCACGCAGGGCCAGCAGCGCGTTGGCCACGCCGTGCCCGTAGGCCGGGCTGTAGCCGTCCGCGGGCCGCCTCCTGGTCCCGAGTTCGATGGCCGTGCGTACGTGGTACGGCGACAGGCCGGGATGAGCCGACTTGATCAGCGCCGCGATGCCCGCCACCATGGCCGCCGCCGAACTGGTGCCGTCGCTGACCACGTACGAGCCGGCGGCGTCGGCCGTCACGATGTCCGTGCCCGGCGCCACCACGCACAGGTAGTCCTGCCTGTTGGAGAACCCCGCCACCTGGAGCCGCCGGTCCACCGCTCCGACCGCGATCACGCCTGGGTAGGCGGCGGGGAAGTTCTTCCTGTTGGAGGTGTCGCCGTCGTTGCCCGACGAGGCCACGAGCACGGCGCCCCTGCCGATCGCGTACTGGATGGCCTCCTCCTCGGCCGCCGAACCCTCCCAGGCGCCGCTGCCGCCGCCGAGCGACATGCTGATCACCTCGGCGCCGTGGTCGACGGCGTACCTGATGCCACGGGCGAGCGCGTCGTGGCCGGCGGAGCGCTGCTTCTCGCGCCGCGGGTCGCCGTTCTCCAGGGTGACCCTGATGGACAGCACCTCGGAGGCGGGCGCCACGCCCAGGACGCCGCGCCCGTCGCCGTGCCCGCGCCCGGCGATCAGGCTGGCCATGGCGGTCCCGTGCGGCCCCCAGAGCGTCCTGCCCGCCTCGGTCAGGTCGGGGCCGGTGGTCACGGCGCCCGCCAGGTCGGGGTGGCGGCCGTTCACGCCGGTGTCGAGCACGGCGACGATCACGTCCTCGCCCTTGCTCAACCGCCAGGCCTCGGGCAGCCGCAACGCGCCGAGATGCCACTGCCCGGCCCGCGCGGCCGCACCCAGGTCGGCGCCCCGGTCGATGTCCCGGTCGATGCCCACGTCGTCGTCCCCGTCGTCGGACACGACCGGTGAGGCGACACCGACGAGGAGGCCGGCGAGGAGCAGGACGAGCGGTAACCGCATGAGCCTGCTCATCGGGTCAGCGTCCCGTGCAGGGTCGTGGCGAGCTGCCGCGCGGTGTCGCGTAAGCGCCGCACGATCCGGTCGCCAGGCCGGTACGGCCGTCCGTCCGCGTAACCGGCGGCGACCGCCACCAGGTAGTGCTCAGCCGAGCCGATCAGCGCCCCGGCGAAGTACTGCCGCTCGCCGAACCGCTCCGCGGGCCCGCCGGGAAAGGCCACGGGCCGCACGGTCGCGGGCCGCCCGGCACCGTACGGCCAGAGCCCAGGCCCGTCGAGCACGGCGATGCCCACGGTGGCGACGAACGTGTTCGTGCTGTCGGCGTACGTGGCGCGCAGGGCGACCCGGCACGCCGGCGGGACGGCGGCAGGCTGGAACGCCGCCCGGCAGGACGCCTCAGGGGCGACCCCGGCCAGCATGTACGTGACCCGCGCCCCCGACGGGCTGAGCCCGGGCAGGGTGACGGGAAAGACCCGGGCCACCGGCCACGCGTGCCAGCGCTCTGACACGGGAAGCTCGGGCGCGGGCCAGAGTGCGGACAGTATGAAGAACAGGACAACGGACAGTTGGTACACGTCGACCTCGAACGGGAGGGGGAGGGGACGCTCGACCAATGAGAGGCCTGCGGCTACGGTCTGGACCGGTCACCGACGTGACGAGCAGGTCCCTCCTTGATGCTCCGCATTCTGACACGCGTCCGATGATTCCAACCGACGCTTCGGTAAACAGACCGATACGCGGAGTAATTCCGATTTGTCCTATGGGGTGGGAGAAAGCCGGACATGTGCGCCAGGTGGGAGCCCCAACCGCTGCGCTGCGTCACCGGAGTTCACCGCGATCGCGACCAGCCCGGCCGAGTCCGCGAACGCCACCAGCTCACCTGGCGGCACCGCCGCGAACGTCTCCCGGTACGGCAGCGACATCTGCCGCCGCCCCAGCCACACCCCGAGCGTGTCGCCCACCCGGACCCCGAGCGCCTGCAGGTCACCGGCCGCGATCGAGAGCTGGGTGTTGCCGTAGCGGTCGACCGAGACGACCTCGCCCTCCACGCAGCCGTCGCGCAGCAGCGACGTCGGCTCCGGCAGCGTGACCAGCCGGTCCACCGGCACCTCGGGGCCCACGTCCGCGGGACTCAGCCCGCCGTACAGCCGCCCCGCGACCGGCGCGAACACGTCCCGCCCGTGGAAGGTCGGCGAGACCGGCCGCAGGAAGTGGGCCTCGTTGCTGATCTCGTACGCGGCCAGCGCGCCGCCGCTGGCGTGCACGGCCCACGACAGCAGCCCGTTGTCCGGGCCGACGAACAGCCGGCCGCCCGCCTCGACGGCCACCGCCCGCCTGGCGCCGCCCGCGCCAGGATCGACCGCGCCGATGTGGATGCCCGGCGGGAGGTACGGGATGGTCTGGGCGAGAACCGCCGCGCCTCGTCGTACGTCACCCGGCGGGATCAGGTGGCACACGTCGATCACCCGGGCCTCGGGGGCGATCCCGGCGATCACACCATGACACGCCGCCACGTAGCCGTCTTCGAGTCCATAGTCGGTGAGGAGCGTGATGACTGAGGTCACATTTGGCGACTGTACGTCTCGCAATCCGCCGTGAACAGCCGCACTCGGCACATTACGATTGGCCACGGGCCGCGTGGTGCGACGTGGTCGTCGCGCCACCCCTTTCGAGGAGGACACCATGGGACCACCGCTGAGCGGTGACAACGCCGCCCAGGAAACGTCCCGCCAACCACTCTCTGAACGCGAACTCGGGCTCCTCGCCTTCGAACGCCAATGGTGGCGCCACGCGGGCGCGAAGGAGCAGGCCATCAAGGAGACCTTCGGGTTCTCCACCACGCGCTATTACCAGTTGCTCGGTGAGTTGATCGACCGGCCGGAGGCGCTGGAGCAGGATCCCATGCTGGTCAAGCGGTTGCGCAGGTTACGCTCCACCCGTCAGCGTGACCGTGCGGCGAGAAGGCTTGGCATGCGTCCCTGACCGGCTGGGTACGGCAGCCGCGTGAGGAACATCCCTGGAATGGAAGCGATCTTGAGCGATCCGGCCGGCGCCGTGATCGGGCTCGACTTCGACGGGACCCTGTCGCCGATCGTGCCCGATCCCGCCGCGGCCGTGATCCACCCGGAGGCGCCCGAGGTTCTCGCCGACCTCGGCGCCCACGTCCTCGCGGTGGCCATCGTGACCGGCAGGCCCCCGGCCACCGCGCTGGAGCTCGGGCCCGGCCTGGCCGACGTACCCGGACTGGTGGTGCTCGGGCACTATGGCTTCGATCGCTGGGAGGGCGGCCGGATCTCGGGGCCGCCGCCTCCGCCCGGCGTTCCGCGGGCCGAGGCCGAGCTGCCGCTGCTGCTCGACTCGCTCGGCCTGCAGGACGTCTCGATCGAGGACAAGGGCCGGGCCGTCGCGGTCCACACGCGGCGCAGCCCCGATCCGGGCGCGGCGCTGGCCATGCTGCGCGAGCCGCTGGCCAAGCTGGCCGAGAAGCACGGCCTGGTCGTCGAGCCCGGCCGCATGGTGCTGGAGCTGCGGCCGCCTGGCATGGACAAGGGACACGCGCTCAGCCTGTTCCTGGCCGAGCGGGCCGCCAGGTCCGTCATGTTCGCGGGCGACGATCTCGGCGACCTGGCCGCGTTCGACGCCGTACGCGCCTCCGGGCTGCCCGGCGTGACCGTGTGCAGCGGCTCGGCCGAGGTCACCGCGCTCACCGAGCGGGCCGACATCGTGGTGGACGGCCCCGAGGGAGTGGTGGCGCTGCTCCGGGAGCTGGCATCGGCGTTCAGCCGTCCGTGACATCCGCGAGCGGGCATCGGCGTTCAGCCGTCTGTGACATCCGCGAGCGGGCATCGGCGTTCAGCGGTTCGTGACCGATCTGCAAGTGGTGCGGCCTAGGGTCGTGCGCATGGCCAAGCACTACCTCGCCGTCGCGGTCGTCGCCGCGGCCACCCTCCTCGCCGCGCCACTGCCCGTGAACGCCGCGCCCGCTCAGCCGTTGAAGCTCAGGGGCGGTTTGACGCTCTACCTCCCGATCAAGTGGCAGGTCCACCGCGTCAGCCCCGACTGGATCCGCGTGGTCACCGGCAAGTGCGCCGCGCCCGGCGGCGGCTTCGGCACTCCCGGATGCGACAGCTTCTGGGTGCTCGGGCCCAAGGCCATCAAGGAGGGCAACGAGCTCTTCCGGCCGTACACAGGGAAGCGGCCGTTCTACCCGGCCACCGACGTGCAGCGGTGCCCGACCAACGCCAAGTGGGGCCAGCGGCTCGGCACCGCCAGGGTGACCGGCCTGCGCCAGGTCGGCCCCGGTCACAAGGCGGCCTACCGCGAGTGGAAGGCCACCTGCGTCTCCTACTCGAGCGGCGAGGTCAAGTCCCGCTACACGCAGCGCGAGTGGTATCTCCCGACGACGAGGATCCTGGTCGTCGACCAGTGGAACACCCCGGGTCTCGCCGACGCGCTCGAGAACGCCGACTGGCGTCAGGCGAGGGCGTCGAGTTGAGCCGCGAGCCACTTCTGCGGCGGCAGCGCCGTGGCGGCGGCGTACAGCCTGTCGCGCCGCGCCCTGCGCTCGTCCTCGGGCATGACGAGCGCCTCGTGCAGCGCGGCGGCCGTGCCGCTGACGTCGTAGGGGTTGACCACGAGCGCGTGCGGGCCGAGCTCCGCCGCCGCCCCCGCCTCCCGCGAGAGCACCAGCGCGCAGCGCGGCGAGAGCACCGGGCCCTCCTTGGCGACCAGGTTCATGCCGTCGCGGATCGGGTTGACCAGCAGCACGTCGGCCATCCGGTACGCGGCCAGCGAACGCGGGTAGTCGTCGTTGACGTTGAGTATGAGCGGGTCCCAGTCCTCGGTGGCGTATTCGTCCTCGATCTCCTGGGCGCAGCGCTGCACCGACGCGGTGTACTCGCGGTATTGGGGCAGGTCGTGCCGGCTCGGGTAGGCGAAGGCCAGGTGCACCACCCGCCCGTGCCACTCGGGGTGCGCGGCGAGGAACTCGCGGTAGGCGACCAGGCCGCGCACGATGTTCTTCGACAGCTCGGTGCGGTCGATGCGGACGATCAGCCTGCGCTCGCCGACCTGGTCCCTGATCGCGGCCATGTGCGACTCGACGTCGGGCTCGCAGGCTCGCTCCCACAGCGCGTCACCGTCCACGCCCAGGCTGTGCACGCCGATGCGGGTGGTCCGGCCCTCGTGGGTGACGCTGCGGCCGACCCGGTCGACCTCGGCGCCCAGCAGCGCCTCACAGCAGTCCATGAACGACTCCGCCCAGCGGCCGGTGAGGAACCCTGCGTGGTCGGCGCCCAGGATGCCTTCGAGCACCTCGCCGGCTACCTCGTCGGGCAGCAGCGAGAAGTATTCCGGCGGTGCCCACGGCGTGTGGCTGAAGTGGGCGATGCGCAGGTCGGGCCGCTCGGCGCGGAGCATCGCCGGGGTCAGCGTGAGGTGGTAGTCCTGCACCATCACGCGGGCGCCGTGCCCGGCCTCCTCCGCCAGGGCCAGCGCGAACGCGCCGTTGTAGTCGCGGTAGGACTCCCACTCGCGCTCGAACCTCGTGCCGAAGTACGGCTCGTTGGGTATGTCGTAGAGCAGGTGGTTGACGAACCACAGGGTGGAGTTGGCCACGGCGTTGTAGGCGCGGTGGAACGTGGCCTGCGGGATGTCCAGCATCCGCAGCGCGCCCGTGTCGTAGCCGGCCTGGTCGATCCGGCCGCCGGGTGCCACCCGCACGGCGCTTCTGTCATCGTTGGACAGCGCGGCGCAGACCCACAGGACGCCCTCGTCCTTGGCCACTCCGGACAGCCCGGACACCAGTCCGCCACCGCCGCGCCGCATGGTCAACTCGCCGTCGTCGGAGACGGTGAAGGACACCGGCCCTCTGTTGGAGGCCACCAGAACGCTGTTCATCCAGGCTCCCTTCGATCATAGGATCCCAGCTATGGCGCTTGATGAGCTAACCGAGGAACTCGCCCGCTCCGCCGCCCGAGGAGATCATCGCGCACTTGGCGAACTCCTGGCACGGATCGAGCCCGATGTGATGCGTCATTGCGCCCGCATCCTGCCCTACCACCAGGACGCGGAGGAGGCGTCGCAGGACACGTTGCTGGCCGTGGCGCGCAACATCGGGCGGTTCGAGGGGCGGGCGAAGTTCAGCACCTGGCTGCACATCGTGACGGCCAACTGCGCGCGGACGACGTACCGGTCGCTCAAGCGCAGGGCGGCCGAGCAGAGCTCGGACGAGTTGCCCGTGCAGCGGCCCGACGTGGGGCGGGTGAGCGTGATCGCGGGCTCGCGGCTCGACCTGCTCGACGCCATGGAGGCGCTGGAGGCCGACAAGCCCGACCTGGCGCAGGCGCTGGTGTTGCGCGATATCGTGCAACTCGACTACAACGAGGTGGCCGAGCAGCTCGGCATCCCGCTCGGGACCGCCAAGTCGCGCATCCACCAGGCACGCAAATACGTCCAGGGGGTGCTGGGTGAGGACTATCGCTGAGACCCCCCGTCTCACTTCTTGAGACGGGTAGTCATTTCGTCCTCTTGGGCGGGTAGAGTCCCTTTCAACAACTGAATATTGCTCATCCAGAGGGGTGGAGGGACCGGCCCTGCGAAGCCCCGGCAACCCTCCCGGCTTGAGACTCGCGACCTGGCGAGGCCGACCGGGACAAGGTGCCAATTCCGGTTCGCGGTCAAGGTGGCCGCGGGCGAAGATGAGGGAAGGCCTCGCTTCATGCCGCTTGACTTTGGTCCTGCCGTCGCTCTCTCCTGCCGCGAATGCGGCACGCGTTACCCCCTGGGTCCCAGCTTCGCCTGCCAGGAGTGTTTCGGGCCGCTCGAAGCGGCCTACTCCTTCGGCAAGGTGACCCGCTCGGACATCGAGTCGGGTCCCGCCAACATCTGGCGCTACCGGTCACTGCTGCCCGTGCCGGCCGACGTCATCACCAAGCCCAACATGAACCCCGGCTGGACCAAGCTGGTCAAGGCGGGCAACCTCGGGCGAGCGCTCGGCATGAGGTCCCTCCATGTGAAGGACGACTCGGGCAATCCCACCCACTCCTTCAAGGACCGGGTGGTGGCCATGGCCGTCGAGGCCGCGCGCAACTTCGGTTTCCACACGCTTTCCTGCTCCTCCACCGGCAACCTCGCGGGCGCGGTCACGGCCGCCGCGGCGCGGGCCGGGCTCGACGCCTGCGTGTTCATCCCGGCCAACCTCGAACAGGCCAAGATCGCCATGGCCCGGGTGTTCGGCGGGAAGCTGATCGGCATCGAGGGCACCTACGACGACGTCAACAGGTTCTGTTCCGAGCTGATCGGCGACCCGCTGGGTGACAAGTGGGGCTTCACCAACATCAACCTGCGTCCTTACTACGCCGAGGGCTCCAAGACGCTCGCGTACGAGATCGCCGAGCAGCTCGGGTGGCGTCTGCCCGAGCAGATCATCATTCCGATCGCCTCCGGTTCCCAGCTCACGAAGATCGACAAGGGCTTCAAGGAGCTGGTGGAGCTGGGGCTGGTCGAGGACACGCCTTACAAGATCTTCGGGGCGCAGGCGGCCGGGTGCTCGCCGGTGTCGACGGCGTACAAGGCCGGGCATGACGTCGTGCAGCCGGTCAAGCCCGACACCATCGCCAAGTCGCTGGCCATCGGAAACCCGGCCGACGGGCCGTACGTGCTGGACATCGCGCGGCGCACCGGCGGGGGCGTCGAGGACGTCACCGACCCCGAGATCGTGGCCGCGATCAGGCTGCTGGCCTCGACGGAGGGCGTCTTCGCCGAGACCGCGGGCGGGGTGACCGTGGGCGTGCTCAAGAAGCTCGTCGAGACGGGTCAACTCGACCCCGAGGCCGAGACCGTGGTACTGAACACCGGTGACGGGCTCAAGACGCTCGACGCGATCGCCGACGGAGCCGCGCCCACGGCCGTGATCCGGCCCTCTCTCGACGCGTTCCGCGCGACTGTCTGACTACCAGGAAAGGCGAGTTAAATCATGAGCGTTTCTGTGCGGATTCCCACCATCCTTCGCACATACACCGGCGGTAACGCGGAAGTCAGTGGCGAGGGCGCGACTCTTCGTGACGTGCTTGCCAAGCTCGACTCCGACTACCCGGGGATCGGCGCGAGAATTCTGGATGAATCGGGCAAGATTCGACGTTTCGTCAACGTTTATGTTGGGGAAGAGGACGTCCGTTTCGCCAATGGGCTGGACACTCCCGCCCCTGAAGGCACTCAGATCTCTATCATCCCGGCGGTCGCCGGCGGCTGCTGAGTACGACGGGACCACACGGTCTTGAAGGCGCCCCTAGTGGGCGCCTTCTGCTTTTCCGGCCAATTCCACCTTGAACGACGTTCGGTCCGATGAAATGCCTGATTTGCGGATTGACTCTGTTGCCAAACCCCGTGCCACAGGTATGGTCGAGGGCGATCGTCTGACTGTTTTTCCGTTAAGTCATGCGATTGCGGGTCTCGCGGAGGAATGGGCGGGATCTGTTAGCCCAGTAAGAGGAGTCGGAAGTGGCGCAGGGCACCGTCAAGTGGTTCAACGCGGACAAGGGCTACGGCTTCATCGCGGTAGACGGTGGTAAGGATGTATTCGTCCATTACTCAGCGATCATGATGGACGGGTATCGATCTCTCGAACAGGGTCAACGCGTCGAGTTCGAGATCACGCAGGGCCAGAAGGGGCCGCAGGCGGAGTCCGTCCGCTCGGTCTGATCACGTCACTGGTATGCACCGGCGGGTTCGCACGGCAGCGCAGTCCGTGCGAACCGTCACCATCATTCGCCGACGGATGCGGCGAGTCGCACGGGGCGGCTCGCCGTACGGACCGGCGGATCCACTGGCGGACTCACTGACCTGGGCTGGAAGGCGGGGCGGCGGGTGCTCGCTTGCACTCGCCGGGGTAGAGTGCTAAACAGTTCGTTGGCACTCTATGCAGTAGAGTGCCAACATCGGATCGAGACGATGGGGTCTGCCGAACGGAGATGCGGACCCATGCCGTCGCGGGCGTCGGCTCGGTCCACGACAAGCCACCCTGCATCTGGGAGGTCTAGCCTTATGGCAGCCAAGATGATCGCGTTTGACGAGGACGCCCGGCGCGGTCTCGAGCGCGGTATGAACCAGCTCGCCGACGCCGTCAAGGTGACCTTGGGTCCCAAGGGGCGCAACGTCGTGCTGGAGAAGAAGTGGGGCGCTCCCACGATCACCAACGACGGTGTTTCCATCGCCAAGGAGATCGAGCTCGAGGACCCCTGGGAGAAGATCGGCGCCGAGCTGGTCAAGGAAGTCGCCAAGAAGACCGACGACGTCGCGGGTGACGGCACCACCACCGCCACCGTGCTCGCCCAGGCGCTGGTGCGCGAGGGCCTGCGCAACGTGGCAGCCGGCGCCAACCCGATGGCCTTGAAGAAGGGCATCGAGGCTGCCGTCGAGCGCGTCAGCGAGGAGCTCTCCAAGCTGGCCAAGGACGTGGAGACCAAGGAGCAGATCGCTTCGACGGCCTCCATCTCCGCCGCCGACCCCGAGATCGGCGCGCTCATCGCCGAGGCGATGGACAAGGTCGGCAAGGAAGGCGTCATCACCGTCGAGGAGAGCAACACCTTCGGCCTCGAGCTCGAGCTCACCGAGGGCATGCGCTTCGACAAGGGCATGACGTCGATGTACTTCGTCACCGACTCGGACCGCATGGAGGCCGTGCTCGAGGACCCGTACATCCTGATCGTCAACAGCAAGGTCTCCGCCAACAAGGACCTGCTGCCGCTGCTCGACAAGGTCGTGCAGTCCGGCAAGCCGCTGCTGATCATCGCTGAGGACGTCGAGGGCGAGGCCCTGGCCACCCTGGTCGTCAACAAGATCCGCGGCCTGTTCCGCTCCGTGGCCGTCAAGGCCCCGGGCTTCGGCGACCGGCGCAAGGCGATGCTCAACGACATCGCGATCCTTGCCGGTGGCCAGGTCATCGCCGAGGAGGTCGGCCTCAAGCTCGAGACCGCCACCCTCGACCTGCTCGGCCGCGCCCGCAAGGTCGTGGTGACGAAGGACGAGACCACCATCGTCGACGGCGCCGGTGACGCCGAGCAGATCTCCGGCCGGGTCAACGAGATCCGCGCCGAGATCGAGCGCACCGACTCCGACTACGACCGTGAGAAGCTCCAGGAGCGGCTCGCCAAGCTGGCCGGCGGCGTGGCCGTCATCAAGGCCGGCGCGGCGACCGAGGTCGAGCTCAAGGAGCGCAAGCACCGCATCGAGGACGCCGTTCGCAACGCGAAGGCGGCCGTCGAGGAGGGCATCGTCCCCGGCGGTGGCGTGGCGCTGCTGCAGGCCGGCGCCAAGGCGTTCGACAAGCTCGAGCTCAACGGCGACGAGGCCACCGGTGCCGCGATCGTCAAGAAGGCGCTGGAGGAGCCGCTCAAGCAGATCGCCGTCAACGCCGGCCTCGAGGGCGGCGTCGTGGTGGAGCGCGTGCGCAACCTCACCCCCGGTGAGGGCCTCAACGCCGCCACCGGCGAGTACGTCAACATGTTCGAGGTCGGCATTCTCGACCCGGCCAAGGTGACGCGCTCGGCGCTGCAGAACGCCGCCTCCATCGCGGCGCTCTTCCTCACCACCGAGGCGGTCATCGCGGAGAAGCCCGAGAAGACCCCCGCTGCCCCGGCTGGTATGCCGGGCGGCGGCGACATGGACTTCTAGGTCTTCTTCGCCGTTGACAAGAAGGGCGGCCCGGAATTTCCGGGCCGCCTTTTCTGTGCGCCGGTTCTGTACGCCTCTTCCGCGCGCGGGTTCCGTGCGCCTCTTCTGTGCGGGTTCTGTGCGCGGGTTCTGTGCGCCGGTCGGGTCAGACGCCGTAGTAGGCGATGAGGTGGCCGCGGGCCAGGGTGTTGGCGGTGATGTTGAAGCCGACCACCGCCGGGCTGGCGTCGCTGTCGACACCCAGTTCGGCGACGCCCAGGGCGTGCACGGTGAAGACGTAGCGGTGCGGGTCGCCGGGCGGCGGGGCGGCGCCGCCGTATTCCTTCGTGCCGTAGTCGTTGCGGGCGTGGACGGCGCCCGCGGGCAGGCCCTTGAACTCCGGAGCCGTGCCCGCGCCCGTGGGCAGCTCGGTCACGGAGGCCGGGAGGTCGAACAGCACCCAGTGCCAGAACCCGCTGCCCGTGGGGGCGTCGGGGTCGTAGCAGGTGACGGCGTAGCCCTGGGTCTCCGCGGGAGCGCCTGACCAGCGCAGGTGAGGCGACTGGTTCTGGCCCGTCATGCCCCAGTCGTTGAAGACGTGGAGGTCGTTGAGCGTCTCACCGTTCTGGAGGTCGTCGCTCTCGACCACGAGCGCGGGCACCGACGGCAGGTGTTCATGTGGAAGGGGTGCGGGCACGGCATCCTCCTAGTTGAAAGCTGCTTGTTCAGTCATCCTAGAAGCGGCCGTGCCCGGCGCCCTTCAGGCGGCCAGCTCGGGGGGCAGCGCCTTGTCGTGCAGGACCGTGAGCGAGGTCACGGCGCGGGTCAGGACGACGTACAGCCTGGCCAGGCCCCGGGGCTCGGCCGCCACGATGTCCGCGGGCTCGACGACGATGACGTGGTCGTACTCCAGGCCCTTGGCGAGGGTCGCGGGGACGATCAGGAGGCGGTGGTCCTCGCCCGTGGAGTCCGGGCCGAGGACGGTGTGGGGGTGCTCGGAGAGCGACTCGGAGATCGCCGTGACCAGGGTGTCCGGGGCTATGACGCCGATCGAGCCCTCCCTGGCGAGGGCCTCGCGGGCGGCCTCCTCGATGGCGGTGCCCCGGCGTACGGTGAGGGAGCCTGGGCCGGGGCGCAGCGACTGCGGGGCGGCCAGGCCAGGGGCGATCGAGGGCAGCAGGCGGGCCGCGTAGTCGAGGACCTCTCGCGGCACGCGGAAGCCCAGCGTCAGCTCCGTCACCTCGCCCTCGCGCTGGCCGAGGTGCGTCAGGACCGACTCCCACGAGCCGGCCGACCACGGGGTCGTGCCCTGGGCCAGATCGCCGAGCACGGTCGCCGAGCCGTTGCGGCAACGCCGCCCGAGCGCCCTCAGCTGCATCTCGGAGAGGTCCTGGGCCTCGTCCACCACCAGGTGGCCCAGCGAAGGGGTGCGCTCCATCAGGTCGCGCAGCTCGTCGAGGAGCGCGACGTCCGCGGCGGACCACTTGGCGGACTTCCACCCCCGGTACGGCTTCCGCCAAAGGATCATTTCTTGCTCATCAGGCGACAAATCGGATTTGGCGGCGGCGCGAGCGAGGAAGTCCGGGTCCGCGAGCAGGCGGTACAGGACCTGTTCGGGCACCAGCTTGGGCCAGACCGTGTCCACGAGCTGCTTCACCGGCTTCGACCTGGCCACGGCGTCCTGTACGCGATCGTCTGGCGACTCGCCACGCTGCTCCATGCGGACCAGCACCAGGTGCGCCAGCCGCTGCGCCAGGGCCGCCCTGCCCGGGTAGTACCGGGTGGTGCCGCGCAGGGAGGCGACGATCTCGCGCACCTCGTAGTCGGCCACCCGGTGGCGTAGGCGCCCTTGGTGAACACCAGGCCCTCCTCGGGCTTGACGATGTGCAGCCAGAGCGCGCGTTCGAGCACCGCCGCCATCCTGGCGTCGCCCTTCACCGCGGCCACGAGCGGGTCCTCCGGCGTGGCGGCGTCACCGAGCAGCCCGGCCACCGTGGTCTGGTCGACCTTGACCTCGCCGAGCGCGGGCAACACCGAGGAGATGTAGGACAGGAAGGCCCGGTTGGGGCCCACGATCATCACGCCGGACCTGGCCAGCCGCTCGCGGTGGGTGAACAGCAGGTACGCGGCCCGGTGCAGGCCGACCGCCGTCTTCCCGGTGCCGGGAGCGCCCTGTACGCACACCGTCTGGGCCAGGGCGGCTCGTACGATCTCGTCCTGGTCCGGCTGGATGGTGGCGACGATGTCGCGCATCGGGCCGGTGCGCGGGCGTTCGATCTCCTCGGTGAGGATCTTCGAGGGGCCGATCTCGACGCCCTCGCCGAGCGGTTCGTCCTCGAACGCGGTCAGCGCGCCGCCGTGGTAGCCGAAGCGGCGCCGGCGTACGATGCCCATCGGTTCCGCCGGGCTGGCCTGGTAGAACGCGCGGGACACCGGCGCGCGCCAGTCGATGACGAGGGGCCTGCTGTGGCCGTCGTGCACGTGGCGGCGGCCGACGTAGATCGTGGTGGGCAGGTCGGCCTGCTCCTCGTCGCTCTCCGGTCCCGCGCTCCTTCGCTCGGGGGTCGCGCGGTCGAGGCGGCCGAAGAACAGCGGGGTGTCCGGATGGTCGGCCAACGCCGCCACTCGCTGGTCGAGCAGCGACTGGAGGATCTGCTGGGAGACCCAGTCGCCGGCCGCGTCCGACGACAGTGACTGGGCGTGGGCGCGCATGGCCTTGAGCGCGGCCCTGGACTCGGCCAGGTGGGCCTGCTCGGCGGCGAGCACGTCGGACGGTATGCCGGAGGGTATGTCGGGGGCCAGTTGGTGTGCGGGCATGCGGAAGCGCCTCCCTGGATGAGTGAACGGAGGTGGTCAAGGCAGCGAATCGACCAGTTTAGTGGCCGCGCGGGCAGGCTTCCAAAGCATTTACCGGCCTGCGACGTGGCCGGCCGCTCGATTGACGGATCGCACGGCCGGGTAGGGACAGGAGGTGGCGCGGCTCCGGCTCGGTTACTCGCCGTTCATCCCCACGTTCGCGAGCTTCCTGCTCGCGGCCCTCTGGGGATTGTCGGTGTTCGCGGGCTGGGCCCTGGAGGCGTTCTGCGCGGGTGACGAGTTCGCGCTGGCCTGCTCCCGGCGCCTGGACGTGTTCTCCACCGTGTCGGGGTGGTTCGCCGCGCTCGCCGCCGGCTGCACCGCGGCCGCCTGGTTGCTTCCACGGGCCAGGCACGACGCACGCACGTTCAACCGGCTCATCGGCGTCGGCATGGTCTTCTGGATCATCGCCGAGGGTGTGCTGTTCCTCGGCGGCATGCTGGCGCGATAGGTACGGTCACCACACAGGCGCGGAAGCGACAGATCGCCATCAGGTCACACAACCTGGAAATACCGAAAAATTCGGGCATATCAGGTGGGTTTGCCGGATCATGGGGGTATGTCGCAGGCGGCGTGATAGTACGCAGGTGAGGGGGGTGGTTCGATTGTCGACGGCCCGCGGAGTCTCGTGGACGTGACACCACGTTGATGCCTGGCCGCTCGGGCGAGCGGCCGGGCATTACACCCCGCCGAGCACGTCGTCGGCGTCGATGATCTGGTACGCGTACCCCTGCTCGGCCAGGAACCGCTGCCGGTGCGCCGCGAACTCCTGGTCGACCGTGTCCCTGCTGACCACCGTGTAGAACCGTGCGCCCCCGCCGTCGGCCTTGGGCCGCAGCACCCGGCCGAGCCGCTGGGCCTCCTCCTGGCGCGAGCCGAACGTCCCCGACACCTGGATCGCGACGGCCGCCTCCGGCAGGTCGATGGAGAAGTTGGCCACCTTCGACACCACCAGCACCTGGATCTCCTTGTCGCGGAACGCCTGGAACAGCCGCTCGCGCTCCTTGATCCTGGTCTCGCCCTTGATGATCGGCGCGTTGAGGTGCTCGCCGAGCTCGTCGAGCTGGTCGATGTACTGGCCGATGACCAGGACCTGCTCACCCAGGTGGCGCCGGACCAGCGCCTCGGTCACCTGCGTCTTGGACGGCGTGGTGGCGCAGAAGCGGTAGCGCTCCTCGGTCTCCGCCATCGCGTACGCCAGCCGTTCCTCGTCCGTCAGCGTGACCCGCACCTCCACGCAGTCGGCGGGTGCGATCCAGCCCTGGTTCTCCATCTCCTTCCAGGGCGCGTCGTAACGCTTGGGACCGATCAGTGAGAAGACGTCGCCCTCGCGCCCGTCCTCGCGCACCAGCGTCGCGGTCAGACCCACGCGCCGGCGGGCCTGCAGGTCGGCGGTCATCCGGAAGATGGGCGCGGGCAGCAGGTGGACCTCGTCGTAGACGATCAGGCCCCAGTCGCGCGCGTCGAACAGCTCCAGGTGGCTGTAGACCCCTTTGCGGCGGGTCGTCATGACCTGGTACGTGGCGATGGTGACCGGGCGGATCTCCTTCTTCGTGCCGGAGTATTCGCCGATCTCGTCCTCGGTCAGCGTGGTGCGCTTGAGCAGCTCGGTCCGCCACTGGTGGGCCGAGACCGTGTTGGTCACCATGATCAGCGTGGTGGCCTGCGCGTGCGCCATGGCGGCCGCGCCGACGATGGTCTTGCCGGCGCCGCACGGCAGCACGACCACACCCGAGCCGCCGTTCCAGAAGGCGTCGGCGGCCTCCTGCTGGTAGGTCCGCAGCGACCAGTCCTCCTGCAGCAGCTTGATCGGGTGGTGCTCGCCGTCGACGTAGCCGGCCAGGTCTTCCGCGGGCCAGCCGAGCTTGAGCAGCGCCTGCTTGACGTTGCCCCGGTCGCTCGGGTGGACGAGGACGGAGTCGGGGCCGAGCCGGTCGCCCAGCATCGGCTGGATCTTCCTGGACCGCAGCACCTCTTCCAGCACGGCGCGGTCGCTTGAGGTCAGCACCAGGCCCTTGGCCGGGTCCTTCTCCAGCCGCAGCCGGCCGTAGCGGGCCATGGTCTCGGCGATGTCGACGAGCAGCGCGTGGGGCACGGGGTAGCGGCTGTGCTTGATCAGCGCGTCGATGACCTGCTCGGCGTCGTGGCCGGCGGCGCGCGCGTTCCACAGCGCCAGCGGGGTGACCCGGTAGGTGTGCACGTGCTCCGGGGCGCGTTCGAGCTCGGCGAACGGCGCGATCTCCTTGCGGCAGGCGTCGGCCTGGTCGTGGTCGACCTCGAGTAGCAGTGTCTTGTCCGACTGGACGATGAGCGGGCCGTCGTTCACGGACATCCCTTCCTATGGTTGACCCTTATCCAACACACACGACGGCAGGAACAGTCCCTGAACAGGTAATCAGTCGTCGAGTCGGCCGGTGAGGCCGAGGAAGAGGAAGAGCCCGATCGCGAGTGCGAAGCCGAGCCCGAACAGCACCCAGCTCCATACCAACATCCTACGGGCGGTCTGGGGCTCCGTCTTCGCGCGGCCGAGCGCCAGGCCGGCCAGGATGGCGCCGGGCAGGCCGAGGATGTTGCAGCACGAGACGAGGGCGAAGAGGTTGAGCACGAGGGCGACGATGGCGTTGGCGGTGGGCCCCTCGTCGCGCGGAGGCGGCGGATATCCGTAGCCGTACTGTGGGGGCGGCTGCTGGCCGTAGGGAGCGCCATAAGGCTGGTACGGGTAGTCCGACGGACCTTCCTGACTCATGTTCACCTCCAGACACGTCAACACTTATCACGGAATTGAGACGGGTCTGACCCGGTCTCCGATCTCGCCATCGATGCCGTCCGCCCCCTCAGCCCAGCCTGCTGCCGCCCGCTCAGCCCAGCTTGGCCCGCAGCACCTGCTCAGCCGAGCCTGCTCAGCCGAGTCTGGCCCGCAGCGCCTTGCGGTCGAGCTTGTGCACGCTCGTCACCGGCACCGAGTCGACGAAGCGCACCTCGCGGGGATACTTCACCCTGCCGACCCGGTCGCGGGCCCACTCGATCAGCTCCTCGGCCGTCGCCGTGGCGTCCGGTCGGAGCTGGACGAACGCCACGACCTCCTCGCCCACCCGCGGATCTGGACGGCCCACGACGCCCGACATCACCACGTCGGGGTGCTGGTTGAGCGCGTCCTCGACGTTGCGCGGGAACACGTTGAAGCCGCCGCGGATGATCAGGTCCTTCTTCCTGTCCACGACGTAGAGGTAGCCGTCGTCGTCCACGCAGCCGATGTCGCCGGTCCGCAGCTCCTTGTCGCCGCTGCCGGTGTCGCCGTCCAGCCCGTCGGCCGGCCCGTCGACCAGCCCATTGGCCGGCCCGCCGACCAGTGTGGTGCCCTCCGGGTCGGGCTCGTGCTCGCCCCGGTAGCCGAGCATCAGGGAGTCGCCGGAGACGCAGATCTCGCCGACGTCGCCGGTCTCCACCGGCTCGCCCGCGCCGTCGCGGATGGTGATCGCGTATCCGGCCAGCGGCAGGCCGACGCTGCCCACCCTGCGCCGCCCCGGCGGGTTGAACGTGGTGACGGCGCTGGTCTCGGTCAGCCCGTAGCCTTCCAGGATCCGCACGCCCGGCATCCTGCGCTCGAACTCCGCCAGCACGTCGCGGCCGAGTGGCGCCGCTCCGCAGGTGAGGAAGGCCAGGTCGGGCAGGGGGTGCGACTCGAGCGGCTCGGCGAGCAGCATCTGGAGCATGGCGGGCACCACGGTGCCGTACCGTACGCGCTGCTCGGCGGCCAGGCTCAGGAACGTCTTCGGCTCGAACCAGCGCATCAGCACCGCCTGCTGCGGCTCCGTCGCGTGCATCGAGGCGACGGAGATGATGAGCCCGTACGCGTGCGACAGCGGCACCGGGACCAGCGCGCGGTTCATTCCTTCCTGGTGGGACAGGTCGAAGGCGTCCTTGGCCACGTGCCAGAGGCCGCGGTGGCTGAGCATGACGCCCTTGGCCCGGCCGGTGGTGCCGCCGGTGTACATGAGCGCGGCCAGGTCGCCGGGATCCCTGCGGACCGGCCCGTGCTCGGGTGCCCGCTCCAACTCGGCCGTGTCCACATATATCGGGATATCTACCTCGGCGGATCGTACGGTGTCCGCCAACTCGGGCGACGTGACGATCGCCGACGCGCCGCTGTCGGTCAGGATGTGCCGCAACTCCTCGGCGCCGACCAGGAACACCACCGGCGTCACCACCGCGCCCGCGGCCCACAGCGCCTGGTAGATCAGCGGCACCTCGGGCGAGTTCGCCATCATCACCGCGACCCGGTCGCCCGGCCGGATCCCGGCCGCGACGAACCCGCCGCACATCCGGCGCGCCCGCTCGGCGAGCGTGTGGCTGCGGTGCCAGACCTCTTCGTAGAACACCGAGTCGTGGTCGTCGAAGCGGTCCCACGACTCCTCGGCCAGCAGGCCCAGCGTTTGCTCGGTCACATGCCCAACCTGATGCGAGCCAGGACGCGACGTCAACCCTTGTTCTCCTTGACCGGTCATTGTGGGCGGTGCTCTCATCATCTGTAAATGGCGACAAATCTTCCTCTATCGCCATTCGTGTTTTCTTGATGGTCTAAATCGTGCAATGGTGGGAGATCTAGCTTCGACCGGCCTACCAGATCATGGAGGGCGTGATCGACATGTCCGCGTCAGCGGTTCGGGTCGGGAGTCACGTACGAAATGCCTGGTCGGAGTCGCATGGTAACGCTGCGCAATGCTTTCGTGGGAAAAGAAGAAACTCGTTAGGCAAGAACATTTCCTGTAGAAAATCTTCGAGTTAATCCCGGGGTGACTTCGTGACCGACACGCCTGAACCGGGCGAGCTCGACCTTGACGAGATAACCGTCATGGCCATCAACGACCACGTAAGAGCCGTCGCCGCGCCGGTCACCCGAGACCTGTACCGGCGGGAGGCCGACACGCTGCTCCGCTCCTACCTGGAGCCGCCCGGCTTCCCCGAGGCGGTGCGCCGGCTGTCCATGCGGCACCTGCTCGTCCTCGTGGGCGAGGAGGGGACGGGCAAACGGCTGGGCGCCATCGCCCTGGTGTCCAGGATGTCGCTGGCGGAGAGCACGATCACCGTGCTCTCGCCCGCCGGCACCGTCCTCGACCTGCTCACCGGGACCGAGTACGAGCCCGGGCGGGCGTACCTGCTGCATGACTGGATCGCGGCCGGCACCGACAGGACCGAGCTGGCGAACCTGGCGCGCAAGCTGGCCGAGCTCGGCTCGTACCTGGTCATCACCAGGAACGGCGCTCCCTCGCAGGCGGTCGAGGTGGAGCAGCCGTGGGCCGTGCCCGATCCTGGAGAGTTGTTCGACTTCTGCCTGAGCACGTTCGGACGGGCGGGCCTGCCGCGGGAGCGGCTCGACCGCGCCAGGGACCGCGTGCTGGCCGCCCCGCCGCCGCCCGCCGAGGTCGCGCGCCTGGCCACGCGCCTCGCGAGGGGCGAGGAGCCGGTGGTGGAGGAGGTGGTGTCCTGGTTCGACACGAAGCCGCCGATGCGCGAGGTGCTCGCGGTGGCGGCGCTCGCGTTCCTGCATCCGCTGGCGGAGGCGGACTTCACGGCCCAGCTCGCCAGACTGTACGAGCTCAGCGACGAGCCGGTGGGCCGCCCGCCCCGCGGCCCGCTGATCAACGCGTCCGAGGGGGTCGTCGACTTCCGTGTGCCGCGTCACCGGGAGGAGGTGCTGGCCGAGCTGGCCGGGCGGTACGGGTTCTGGCTGTGGCAGCCGTTGCGCGAGTGGGTTCGCTCGCTGGCCGGGCAGGGGTCCGGCGTCCGGATGCGGGCGGCGGCGGGGGTGGCGGCGCTGGCGGCGTACTCGCTGAAGGATGTCAGGCAGGAGTTCCTGGAGGTCTGGGCGCGCGGCTCGGGGCGGGAACGGCTGGCGGCGGCCGATGCGCTGTCGTACATGTCCGCCGACGACACCCTGGCCCCCGAGGCGCTCAAACTCGCGCTGACCTGGGCGGGGGATCCCGGGGCGGCGGTTTGTGCGTCCGTGGCGCTGTGTGGCGGGTTGTCGATCAGGTATCCGGCGGACGCCGTACGCATCCTGTGGCGGCTCGCCTCAGACGGCGGCCCGGCGGCGAAACAGGCCGGCCGGGCACTGGAGCTGCTCACGAAGCACGCCGGTGAGCGCGACGACGCCCAGGCCCGCCTGGTGACCACCCTGGCCGCCACACTCAGCGAGCGCCGCTGACCACCTCAGGAAGGCTCACCTGGCGAGCGCCACTGACCACCTCAGGAAGACTCACTCGGCGAGTGCCACTGACCACACCCGGGACAGGTGCTGTCCGGGCCGCCGCCACCGGGCCCGGGCGGGAGGTCAGAGGCCGGATACGCCGGTGATGCGGTGGAGGGCGAAGCGGTGGACGGCTGCTCTCGTCTCGTCGTACGCGGTCAGGTAGCCGCCTTCCATCCTGGCCGGCTCCAGGATGCGTGAGGTGGCGTTGCCCTGGGAGTCGAGGTAGCCGATCCACACGCGTACGCCCTGCTTGATCGCGTCCTGCAACGCCGAGATCGTGGCCGTCGCGGCCCCGCGCGGCACCTGACCGGCCGGCGCGTCCACGGGCTCGCGCCGCGACAGGTGGGCCGCGTCGCCGGCCCGCAACGCGCGTACGGCCGCCGCCGCCACCTCCGAGTCGACGCCGTTGGACGACACCACGGCGCGGGCCGGCGCCAGCCCCTCGGTGCGGCGGCTGTCGAGCTGGGAGATGATCACGTCGCCGTCGAGCGACTCGGCGACGGGGGCGTACCCCATCGCGCGCAGCGAGTCGACCAGCGCCGCCCGCGACGAGCGGGAGGCGATCACGGTGGGGGCCAGCCGCCGCAGTCGGAGCGCGGCCGAGCGGCGGTCAGCGGTGATCTGGTCGAGCAGCGCGGGATCGTCGCAGCGGATGTACGCGCTCGCGGTGCCCACCCGGATCCTGCCGTGCCGCCTGGCCACGTCGGACACCAGGTAGGACAGCGCCTGCGGCACCGGCGTGGCCGAATGGCGGGCCAGCATCGACAGCAGCTCCTCGGCCCCGTGCCCGGCGTCGAGCGCGCGCCGGATCGACGCCTCGCCGAACCGGTAGACGGTGGCCCCGCCCTTCGACTCGACGTCGGCGGTCAGCGTCATCCATCGGTTGAGCTCGCTCATGAGCGGCCCAGGCGCCACCGCGGTGAGGTCGGCCTGGAGTAGTACGTGATCGACGGGCTCGGGCAGCAGCGGCGCCAGCGCGTGGGCCGGGTCGCCGCCCTCGATCAGCGCGCGCCCGTGTTCGGACAACGTGCCCAGCCCGGTCACGCCCACCTGCTCGGCCTCGCGCAACGCGAACTCGGTGAGCTGCTCACGCAGTGGCCCCCGGCGGCGCGGCTGCTCCCACGCCAGCCGTTCGAGCACGGCGTCGCGAGCCGGCGCCAGGCCCGGCGCCGCGGCCAGCACGCCCAGCACGGCCTGCCTGACGGCCGGCGCGGACGAGCGGCGCAGGTCGGTGTGCAGGGCGTTGAGCGGCCTGTCGCGCTCGTCCCGCTCGCCGACCAGGCCGGGGACGCGGTCCATCTGCAGCCACGTGGCCGCCAGCGCGACCCACCGGTCCGCGGTCCCCCTGACCCGCCACAGGTCGTAGCCGGAGGTCGGCAGCCACTCGCCGTCCACGCCGCCGCCCGCCGCGATCAGCCCCGCCGCGTGCGCCACCTCGACGACCAGCGCCGCCACCCACTCGGGCAGGTCCAGCTCACTCGCCGTACGCTTCAGGTCGCGCACGCCCAGCCCGCCGGTACGCAGCACGCCAGGCGGCTCGACGCTCCACCGCTCGCACAACTCCTCGACCGACCTGACGAACGCGAACGCCTGCCCGGCCGCGGTCCGGTCGGCCAGCTCCCGATCGCGCGCGGCCCCTTCGAGCGCCGGCGGCACGGCCATCAGGTCGCGGTGCACCCGGCCGCCCCGCAGGTAGAGCGCGACCTCGCGGGGCAACGTCACGCTCTCCTCGCCGGTCGCGGCCAGCAGCCCGCGGGCGAGCAACTCCTCTATGGGCGAGCGGGCCGAGGCCACGCGTACCTCGCGCCTGGCGTTCGGCACGCGGCCGGTCGGCGGCCCCCAGACGAGCTGGTCGAGCGCGCCCCTGGCCTCGGGCGACACCTGCTCGACCAGCGCGGCGGGGGCGGCCAGCGCGGCCGCCAGCCGCTCCCTGCCCGGCCCCTCGGTGCCCGGCGCGATCTCGTCGGCCATCTCCTCCAGCTGCTCGGGCGCGTGGTGCCGGAACGCGTCCACGGCCCGCGGACCGAGCCCGGCCGCGTCTTCGAGCACCTTGCGCACGCCGGGACCCAGATCGAGCGCGTCGTCGGGCCCGTAGACCAGGGCCAGGTCGCACAGCTTGTCCAGCGCCGCGGAAAGCGCCGGCTCCGGGTCGTCTCCGGAGACGACCCTGGCCGTGCCGTTCGCCTGCGCCGCGCCGTTCGCCCGCGCCCGCCGCCCCGCCTGGGCAGAACCCTTTCCTCGCGCCGGACCGTTGTTTCTGGTGGGGCCGGTCGCTTCGGCTGGGCCCTTCGTCTGCGTGGGGCCGGTCGGTTGGGTTGGGTCCTTCGTCCGGACGCGGCCGGTCGCTTGGGCAGGGCCCTTCGCCTGGGTGGGGTCGGCCGCTTGGGCTGGGT
>NZ_JADOGI010000081.1 GCF_015645445.1 Nonomuraea cypriaca
GGGCTCGGGGCAGGGTCTGAGACCGAGGCGGGAGCGGCCTCTGAGCGCGTGGCAGACGCCCGGCCCGAAGAGGACGGTCCCGGAGAGGACGTTCCCGATGGGGACGGTCCCGGTGGGGGCGCGACGGCAGTCGTGGCGCGCGACGGCGCGAGCGACGCCGGGCGGGAGTCGCGGTGGACGCTCCTGGCCCGGGTGGCGGCGGCCGTGGCCGGCGGGATCACCCTGTTCGCCGCGTTCCCGCCGCTCGACTGGTGGTGGTGCGCGCCGCTCGGCATAGCCATGATCGCCGGCTCGCTCCACGGCGCCCGCCCGCGAAGGGCCGCCTGGCTCGGCTACCTGGGCGCCGCGGTGTTCCTGTTCCCCACCCTCGCCTGGGTGCGCACCATCGGCGACGACGTCTGGTTCATGCTGGTCGGCGTGGAAAGCCTGTTCTACGCCGCCATGGCCGCCCTGGCCGCGCTGGTGTTCAGGCTGCCCGCGGGGCCGCTGTGGTTCGGCGGGCTGTGGGTGGCCATGGAGTGGGCCCGCGGCCTGGTGCCGATCGGCGGGTTCCCGTGGGCGCGGGCGGCGTTCAGCCAGGGCGAGTCGCCGTTCACCTCCTACGCGGCGCTGGGCGGCGTGCCACTGGTGTCCTTCGCCGTCGCCTTGTGCGGCGCGTTGCTGGCCCACGCGGCGCTGGCCCGCCGCGAGAGCGGGCCGCCGCGAGCCGCCGTGGCGCGCGGGGTCGTCCCCGTGGCACTGGCCCTGGCCGTGCCGCTGCTGAGCCTGGCGATCCCCAGGCCGGGGGACGAGGGCCGCACCATCAACGTCGGCATCGTGCAGGGCAACGTCCCGGGCCGCGGCATGTACGCCCTCGGCGACGAGCCCGCCGTCGTGCTGAAGAACCACGCCAACGAGACCAAGCGCCTGGCCCAGGCCGTACGCGAGGGCAAGCTGCCCAAGCCCGACATCGTCGTCCTCCCGGAGAACTCGACCGACATCGACCCCTACCGCGACGAGTACGCCAGGCAGATCATCCACGACTCCGTGCGCGACGTCGGCGTCCCCACGCTGGTCGGCGCGGTGGTCGCGATCGGCGACGATCGCCGTGCCACCCGCAGCCTCGTGTGGGACCCGGTGACCGGGGCGGGCGACTACTACGACAAGCAGCATCTGGTGCCGTTCGGGGAGTACACCCCGTTCAAGGAGATCGTGCTGGCGCTGTGGGAGCGGGCCAGCCTGGTCGGCAGGCAGTCGGTCGCCGGCGACCGGCCGGGCGACCTGAAGCTGGGGCCGGTCACGATCGGCGCGGTCAACTGCTACGAGGTGGCCTACGACGGCACCGTGCGCGAGACCGTGCGGGCCGGCGGCACCCCGCTCGTGGTGCAGACCAACAACGCCTCCTACGCCGAGTCCAACCTTCCGCCGCAGCAACTGGCCATGTCCAAGCTGCGGGCGGTCGAGCACAACAGGGCCGTCGTCACCGCCGCCACGACGGGCATCTCGGCGTACGTCACGCCTGACGGTAAGGTCTCCTGGCAGACCCGCGAGCTGGTCGCGGACATGAACGTGGTCAAGGTGCCCGTACGCACCCAGGAGACGATCGCGACGAAGGTGGGGGCGCTTCCTGAGTGGGCATTGATGGTGATGGGAGCGGCGGCCGCCGGGCTCGCCGCGTGGCGTGGCAGGCGACGAGCGACCGGATGAGGAACGACTGACCATGGAGACTCTCGGCCGGGTGCTCGTCGTGGTGCCGACGTACAACGAGCGTGACAATCTCCCACTGATCGTCGAGCGGGTCCGCGCCGCCGTGCCGGAGGCCCACCTGCTCGTGGCCGACGACGACAGCCCCGACGGCACCGGCGAGGTCGCCGACGGGCTCGCCGCGGACGACGACCACGTCCACGTCCTGCACCGGCCAGGCAAGCAGGGGCTCGGCGCGGCGTACATCGCCGGGTTCCGCTGGGGGCTGAACGAAGGCTTCGACGTCCTGGTCGAGATGGACGCCGACGGCTCGCACCAGCCCGAGGAGCTGCCCAAGCTGCTGGAGGCGCTGTCCGACGGCGCGGACCTGGCCATCGGCTCCCGCTACGTGCCCGGCGGCAAGGTGGTCAACTGGCCGCACCGGCGCGAGTTGCTGTCCAAGGGCGCCAACGTCTACACCCGCGTCATGCTCGGCCTGCCCGTACGCGACGCGACCGCCGGCTTCCGGGCCTACCGGGCCGCGACCCTGGAGAAGGTCGGCCTGTCCGGCGTGGAGTCCCAGGGCTACTGCTTCCAGGTCGACCTGACGCTGCGCACGTCCAGGAACGGGCTGCGGGTGGTGGAGGTGCCCATCACGTTCGTTGAGCGTACGGTCGGCAAGAGCAAGATGAGCGGCAAGGTCATGTCCGAGGCGCTGTGGCGCATCGGCCTGTGGGGCGTCACCGGCCTCCCCAAGCGCCTACGCCGCCCCAACCGCCCCTACCCACCCCCCTGTCGTGGCGTGCCGGGTCGTCCCTGTGGTTGGTGTCGCCCGCCCCGGCCGTTCGCGAGCGGAGCGCGGAAGCCGTTCGGTTCGGCTCGGCGGGGGTGGAACGCTTCGGGCCGGCCAGGCGTTGTTCCAGCTGTACGCGCGTGTGCGGAATCGAGGAAAACGATGCGGCTGCTGCTCTTTCTGGCCTTCCTGCTCATCCCCGTCCTGGAGGTCTGGTTGCTGATCCAGGTCGGCTCGGTGATCGGCGGGCCGGCGACCGTCGCCCTGCTCATCGCCGACAGCCTTCTGGGCGCCTGGGTGGTGCGGCGCGAGGGCCGCAGGGCCTGGCGCGCGCTCCAGGAGGCGCTGCAGGTCGGCCGGATGCCCGAGCGGGAGCTCGCAGACGGCGGCCTGATCCTGGTGGGCGGCGCGCTGCTGCTGACGCCGGGCTTCTTCACCGACGTGTTCGGGTTCCTGTGCATCCTGCCGTTCACCCGGCCGCTGATGCGCCGCCTGGGCGCCTGGTTCTTCGATCGCAGGGTGAAGCGGATGGCGGCCGCGTCACCGTACGCACATCTGTTCGGGACGCCAGGCTTCCCGCCGGAGCCGGGCGCCCGGGTCCCGCAGGACGGCAGTCAGAAAAAAGACGGCCAGAGAGATGGCAGGGTCGTGCACGGCGAGGTCATCCGAGAGGACCGCGACGCGTAGCAGGGCCGGCGGCTCGAAGAAAAACCCCCGAGCCGCCGGCCCGGGGGTTTCACCGTGAGAAGATGTCAGGCGCTCTTACGACGCTGAGCCCGCAAGACCGCGAGCCGCTCGTTGAGCACCTCCTCCAAGTCCTCGATGGACCGCCGCTCCAGGAGCATGTCCCAGTGTGTCCGAGGGGGCTTCGTCTTCTTGGACTCCGGCTGCTCGCCGTCCACGCGAACCGCGGTCACGCCGCACATGCGGCACTCCCAGGTCGCGGGAATCTCGGCCTCGGCGGCAAGCGGAACCTCGAAGCGATGGCCCTTGGGACAGGTGTAGGACACCTCCTGGCGTGGGGCCAGATCCGTGTTACGGTCGTTCTCGTAGCTGGTTGCCCCGAGCCGGGTGCCACGAAGCGCGCGCTCGCCCATGTCTAAATGCCTCCTACAGGGCCCCCATACGTGGGGGGTCTGTCTCCCACGGTGTCTAACGCTTGGTACCGTGATGGGATTCCCATCCGCGAGGTGATCCAATCGCGCTTGGGGCCTCGGTTCTTCACAGACCCCGCTGATTCAGCGAATCGCGCGCCGTCGCCCGGCCCCGGACAGGGCCGCCGCCAGCCACAATCCGCCGATCATGACGAGAGCGCCGTGCGCGATCCGCAGCGGATACGGGCCGAAGAACTGCGGGATGAACAGCACGAACCCGGCCGCCAGCGCCAGTCCGCTCCACCTGTGCAGGGTGCCGGACCGCCACACCGAGATCGCGGCCATGATCGTGCCGGCGGCCAGCAGGAGCAGCCCGGCGGCGAACATGCCGATCGCGACGCCCCCGTATCTGAACTGCTCGGCCAGTTCCATCAGCGCGGGAGCCTGGTCGCGCAGGGAGCGCTGGGCGATGACGTTCAGCCCGAAGTCCTCGGCGCCGTAGTACGGCAACGTCAGCCCCGCGCCGATCCAGGTCACGACCGCCGCGCGCAGCGAGAGCCGGTCGCCGAGCACCTGGTGCAGCCCGAGCACGGCTAAGCCGAGCAGGACGAATCCGGCCATGGCGGCGGCGTGCCCGGCGACCCACGCCGTGGAGGCCATGGCGGCGGCGTCGTCCGTGGAGGGGCGGATCACCGGATAGAGGAAGAACAGGACGCCGCCGGCCGCGAAGGCGGCGGAAGTGAGCCGGGAAGCCATCGGTGCTCCTTGGAAGAGTGCGTCGCTCTAATGTGAGAGCAATGCTCTCGTCGCAGCGCACCAATGTCAAGAGCAGTGCTCTCGCTTTCGAGCGGCGTTTCCTCCGGCGAGCGGCGCTTCAGGAGTGGCGTCGGCGGGTCAGGAGGGGAACCAGCGTTCTGTCGCCGAGCCTGGTCATCGCCGCCAGCGGCTTGACGGCCGCGCCGGCCAGCAGCGGCAGGCCGGGCCTGCCCGTGGCCCTGGCCAGTGCTGGGACGAGCGCGGCCATCATCGCGGTCAGTGCCGGCAGCGGCCGGATCCACATGGTGATCTCCTCGATGAGCCCGTCCCCGTCGATCCGGACGAGCGCCGCCTCGTGGATCTCCTGCCGGCCCAGCCGCGCGGTCGCCGTGAGCGCCCGGGTCCGCTCGTCGCCGATGTCGCTCTGGTAGCGCAGCTCCGACACGACGTCGAACACCACCGAGAACAGCTCCCGCAGCGCCTCCTTGCCCTCGAACCCGGCCGTGCCGCTGATGGGGGAGTGGAAGACCACGCCGTCGGCGATCGTGGCCATGAGCGCGTCGACATCGTGCGCCTCGCCCGCCCGCCGGTACGCCAGCGCGGGTGAGTCCTGAATGTGAACTGTCATGAGTTCACTTTATCAACTCACTATCCTGGGTCCATGAACAGGTTCGCTGAGATGCACTGCTCCATCGCCCAGGCCGCCGGTGTCGTCGCGGAGCCGTGGACGCCGCTGATCCTTCGCGACGTGTTCCTGGGCCTGCGCAGGTTCGACGACCTGGTGGCGGACCTGGGGATCTCGCGCAACCTCCTGGCCCGCCGCCTGGAACACCTGATCGCCGCCGGAGTCGTGGAGAAGCACCCCTACCAGGAGCGCCCGGTACGCCACGAGTACGTCCTCACCGATGCGGGCCGCGACATCGTGCCCGCCCTGCTGACGTTGATGGCGTGGGGCGATCGCTGGTCCACGCCGCCGGGCGGCCCGCCCGCCCTCCTGGTGCACTCCTGCGGCGAACGCTTCACCCCGGTCGTCACCTGCCCCCACTGCGGCGGCGAGGCCACCGCCGACACGGTGACGGCCGTACGCGGCCCAGGGGCGGCCCGGGGGCCGGGCACGATGCTCCTCTCGGCGCAGTCCTGACGGGGGCTCTCCGCCCTCACCGGCGGCAACCCGGCTGAACGGGCTCCCGCCTGGTCACGGGCGAGGGGCTCGGCGGTCCCTGCGCTCTTCGAGTTCTTCGGCGCTCACCGGGATGAGCATCGGCTGCCCGGCCACACCGAACATCGTCACGACGAACTCGGTTTCGGCGTCCGGCAGGTTGTTGCCGTCCTGGTAGTGGATGACGTCGCCGCCCGGCTCCCAGAACGCCTCTCCGGCCTTGATGACCCGCTGTGGTTCGCCCTCCAGTTCGAAGATCATCTCGCCTCTGATCAGGTACCCGAACGCGGGGCCGGTGTGGCGGTGCGGCGGGTTGCCCGCACTGCCCGGCGGCAAGGTGACCAGGATCGTCATCGCCTCGGCGTTGTCGGGTGCCGGGGGCGCCGGCACCGACGAGACGAGGTCCAGCTTCGGCGGCGGAGTGGTCGCGCCGGGGTTCTCGAGGTGGTGCGCATGTTCGCTGCTCATGGGTTCCTTCGTCCTCTCCGGTCGGCTGGGACAGGTGGTGCGGTGATCTTGGTCGAGTGTCGCTTCAGCCAGTCGGTGTAGTGGGTGGGGGCGATGCGGGCGCCCTTCCCGGCGGTGAGGACGTCGCCGTGGACGAGGGCGTACATGCCGGAGGTGTCGTCGATGATCACCGAGCGCCTGTCGCCCTTGGCGGCGAGGGTGATCCGGCCCAGCTCGTCCAGCGGGTACGTGTCAGGCCCGGCCAGGTCGAGGGTGCCGCCCAGGGGTGGTCCCGCCGCGACCTCGGCGACGGTGGCGGCGACGTCCGCCGCGGCGACCGGCTGGAGAGGGGTGCGAGGCAGGCGGACGGTGTCGTCGCCGGCGGTCCAGGAAAGGACGGTGTCGATGAACTCCATGAACTGGGTGGCGCGGACGATCGAGTAGGGGACGGGGCCGGCCTTGAGCAGGCCCTCTTGGAGGGTCTTGGCGCGGTAGTGGTCGAGTTCGGGCACCTGGTCGACGCCGACGATGGACAGGATGACGAAGTGTCCGGCGCCTGACCGCCGGGCGGCGGCCAGCAGGTTGGACGTCGATGTCTGGAAGAACGCGAGGGAGACGTGGTCGAAGCTCGGGGAGTTGGTCAGGTCGACGACCACGTCGGCGCCGGCCAGCGCCGCGTCCACGCCCTGGCCGGTGAGCACGTCGACCCCCGTGCGCCGCGAATGCGGCACCGCCTCGTGCCCGGCCGCGTTCAGGTTCTGGACGACCAGTGACCCGATCCGCCCGGTTCCGCCGATGACCGCGAGCCTCATGACACCTCCCGCGCTTCGGTGCTACCCGCGCTGAAGGCGCTCATCCGCCCCTGAGAAGCCGCTAAGACGCCGTGAGAAGCCGTGAGACGCCCCTGAGGCGACCCTGAGACGCCTGGTCAGATGCGTTCAGGCACCTCGTTGCCCGCGGCCCGGATGGCCTTGGGCAGGTTCGTCAGGGCGAGCAGGACGAACCCGACCACGAAGAAAATGATCATGGAGATCATCGCGATGCGATAGCTGTTGGTGAGCTGCAGCGCGATCGTGACCGTCAGCGAGCCGATGAAGGCCGACCCCTTGTCACTGATCTGCAGCAGGCTGAAGTATTCGGCCTCCCGCCCCTTCGGGATCACCTGCGAGAACAGCGACCGCGACAGCGCCTGCGTGCCGCCCAGCACGATCGCGATCGCGAACGCCATCAGGTAGAACTGCACCTCCTGCCCCTCGGCCACGAACAGCGCCGCAGCCACGATCATCGTCCACACCACGAGGCTGGCGAGCACCGTCCGCTTGGTGCCGAATCCGCGGGCCAGCCGGCCCAGCAGGAGCGCCCCGAAGAACGCCACGAACTGCACCATCAGGATTGCCGTGATCTGCACCGTCTGGTTCAGCTTGAGCGCCTCGGAGGCGAAGGCCGCGCTGTTGCCGATGACCGTCTGCACACCGTCGTTGTAGACCAGGTACGCCACCAGGAACAGCAGCGTCAGCGGGTATCTGCGCAGCTCCGCCAGCGTACGGCCGAGCTGGCGGAAGCTGCCGCCGACCGAGCGCAGCGCCGTGCGCTCGTGTGCGGGCACGGGCCGGTTGCGCAGCCGCAGCAGCGGGAA
The DNA here is from genome assembly GCF_015645445.1 of Nonomuraea cypriaca. Lineage (GTDB taxonomy): Bacteria > Actinomycetota > Actinomycetes > Streptosporangiales > Streptosporangiaceae > Nonomuraea > Nonomuraea cypriaca. The sequence goes on from NZ_JADOGI010000081.1 coordinate 7,548, forward strand.
GACGGTGAACGCGGCCCACCACAGGCCCGCGGACAACATGCTGATCCGCACCGCCATGCCCTCGGACAGGCCCAGACTGGCGTGCTGCAGGAACAGCACCAGGTTGAGCGCCAGCAGCACGCCGCCGCCCAGGTAGCCGATGGCCCAGCCGCGCGAGGACACCTTGTCGCGCTCGGCCGGGCTGGAGATCTGCGGCAGGAACGAGTCGTAGACCACGACCGAGGACCCGAAGGCCAGGTTGGCCAGGACGAACAGCACGCCGCCGAGCATGTAGCGGTCGCCCTCGACGAAGTACAGGCCCATCGTGGCCAGCGCCCCGGCGTAGGCGAAGCCGCCGAGCAACTCCCGCTTGCGGCCGGTGTGGTCGGCCAGCGCGCCGACGATCGGCAGCGCCACGATCTGCAGGAACACCGCGACCGTCACCATCAGCCCGAAGAACGCGGCCGGCCTGATGTCGGCGCCCAGCACGTCGACGTAGCCCAGCCCCGGGCTGGCGGCGGCCAGGCCGTCGAAGTCGGCCACGCACCGGTCGGCGGCCACGCCGGGGAAGTCTTTGGCGCAGGCCGCCGTCTTGGCGACCGGGATGATGTACGGGCCGAGGAAGACCGAGATGACCGTGGTGTAGAAGGCGGAGTTGGCCCAGTCGTAGAGGTACCAGCCGCGCTGCTCGCGCCGGCGCGCTGCGGGGGAGTCGTCGAGGGCCGCGGGGGGTGCGGGTACGGGCATGGTGTCGTGTCGCTCCTCTGCGGCCGGGGGGACCGGACCGCCCTGTGTCGGGGATGGCGGTGCTCGCTGCTATGGGCCGGCTGTCACGGCGCTCTCATGCGGTGCTCACGGGGCTCACCGCTACGCGGCCATGCGGCCGGGATGCCACAGGCTGCGGCGCTCCAGCACCTCGCGCAGGCCGGTGACGTTGTCGGTCATGATGCCGTCCACGCCCAGGTCGAGCAGGCGCTCCATGCGGGCCGCGTCGTTGACGGTCCACACGTGCACCTGCATGCCGATGGCGTGGGCCGTACGGACCAGGCGGCCGGTGGCCACGCGCAGGCCGCGGAAGCCGACCGGCACCTGCGCGCACGGGACCCCGGCGCGCGACAGGCGGGCCAGCAGCCGGCCGTAGCCGGAGGTGGCGGCCGCCGCGCGCAGCGCCGCCACGCCGCGCGGCCCGAGCGCCGAGCACACGTTCTTGCCGATCGCCGCCCTGGCCAGCACCAGCCGCTCGTCGGAGAAGGAGGTCAGGCAGATCCGGTCATGGGAGGCCGTGCGCCTGATCGCCTCGGCCAGCGGGGCGATGGCGGCGGCCTCCTTGACGTCGATGTTGAAGCGGGTCTCCGGCCAGGTGCCGAGGAGGTCCTCCAGGAGCGGGATCTCGTAGACCCCGCCGATCCTGGCCTGCCTGACCGCCCGGTAGGGCAGCTCGGAGATGCGGCCGCGCTGGTCGGTGACGCGGTCCAGCGTGTGGTCGTGGAAGGCCACCAGCACGCCGTCGGAGGTGGCGTGCACGTCGGTCTCCAGGTAGGTGTATCCGAGCCGGAGCGCCCGCTCGAAGGCCGCGATGGAGTTTTCCGCGCCCTCGGCGGCGCCTCCGCGGTGCGCGAAGGCGAGCGGGCCCGGATGGTCGAGAAAAGCGAAGCGGCGGCTGAGCACGTCCAGAAGTATGCCCTCAGTGAGTTGTTCGTGCGTGAACGTCGGGGTTACGAATCGGCGAGTTTCTGCCACTCCTGGCGGCGCGCCTCGGCGAGCGCGATGGCCGCGGCCACCGCCACGTTGAACGAGCCCACCCGGCCGACCTGCGGGATGTAGCAGACGCCGTCCACGGCGTCGAGCAGGGCGGGGGAGCAGCCGTGGTCCTCACTGCCGACCACCAGGCACACGTCGCGGCCGAGATCGGCCCTGTGCAGCGGGACGGCCTCCGCGGTCAGCTCGATGGCCAGCACCGCGTAGCCGTCCTCCCTGGCGGCCTTGACCGCCTCGGTGGCCGGCACCGGCTCGTGCCAGGTGACCAGCCGCTCGGTGCCCAGCGCGGTCTTGCCCGCCTTGGGGTTGGTCGGCGGGGTGGCGTTGCCGGCGAGCCAGATCTGGTCCACGCCGAACGCGGCCGCGGTGCGGAAGATCGAGCCGACGTTGAACGGGCCGGTGACCGACTCGATGATGAGGCCGAGGCGGTTGGCGGTGTTCCTGCGCCAGGTGCGGTTGAGCCGCTTGACGTCGGTGGGGCGCAGCTGCCTTCTCATCGGGTCACCTTCAGGATGCGGTAGGAGGCCCGGCTGGCCTCGCGGGAGGCCTGCCAGCCCTGCTCGCCGAGCCAGCGTTGCAGGGAGTCCGAGCCGAGGTGTTTCTGGACGACCAGGTAGGCCACGCCGTCGGGCGTCAGCCGGGTGAGCCACCTGGTGAGCATCTCGTGCAGAGCCTGTTTCCCAATCCGGATCGCAGGATTAGACCAGATAGCCCGAAATTTCACGTCTTCTGGCACTTCATCGACATGTATCGAATTTACTTTGTAAAGGCGGGCGGCCTGGGCGTTTCTGGCGGTCAGCTCCAGGCTGCGCCGGTTCACGTCGACGGCCCACACCGTCGCCCCGGGCGCCCTGGCGGCCATGGTCAGCGCGATCGGCCCGTAGCCGCAGCCCAGGTCGAGCAGGTCGCCCTCCTGGGGCGGCGGCGGGACGCTCTCCAGCAGCACGCGGGTGCCCAGGTCGATCCGCTCGGGCGAGAACACGCCGCTGTCGGTCTCCAGCCGCAGGTGCAGATCGGGCAGGACCAGGTCGACGACGCCCGGTCTGCTCCTGGTCTCGGGCTGCTCGGAGAAGTAGTGGGCCACGTGGCAAAACGTTACGGGATGCGGGAACCGAACATGACCGCGGCGCCCGCCACCAGCAGTCCGGCCAGGATCGCGGCCACGATGAACCACTGGGTGATCTCCTGGTTGACCAGCTTGTAGCCGAGCGAGGTGCCGATCTGCTCGTAGACCTCGCGCAGCTCGCTGCCGGACTCGGCGCTGTAGGCGCGGCCGCTGGTGCCGTCGGACAACGACTGCAGGGTCTGCTTGTTGACCGGCACGTTCACCGGGCGGCCGTCGATGTCGACGGTGCCCTCCTGGGTGCCGTACGCGATGGTGGAGACCGGTACGCGCGCCTGCTGGGCCGTCTCGATGGCCTCGTTCACCGATCTGCCGGAGGTGTTGTCGCCGTCGGACAGCAGCACGATCGCGGCCGGCGGCGGATCGGTGGCGGCCTGCTGGTCGAACGAGCGCAGCGAGTCGAGCGCGTTGAAGACGGCCTCGCCGATCGCGGTGCCCGGGCGGGTGGTGAGGTTGCCGATGGCGGTGACGACGGCCTGGTGGTCGGTGGTGGGGGAGATGACCACGTTGGCCGAGCGGGCGAAGGAGACGACGCCGACGTTGAAGCGCTCGGGCAGCTCCCTGGCGAACGCCTGCGCGGCGGTCTTGGCGGCGCTGATCCGGTCGGGCTGGACGTCGTCGGCGTCCATGGACAGCGACACGTCCAGGGCGATCATGATGGTGGCGCGGTCGCGGGGCACGCGTACCTCGCCCGCGGGTTTGGCGGCGCCGATGACCAGGAGCGACATCATGACGAGGAACAACGCGGGCGCGACGTGGCGGCGCCAGCCCGGCCCGCCGGGGACGACGAGGTCGAGCAGGGCCAGGTTGGTGAAGCGCACGGTGTAGCGGCGGCGGGCGAACTGCGCCACGACGTAGCCGGCCACCAGCAGCGCCACCAGCAGCGCCAGCCACAACCAGGCGGGGGCGAGGAACGTCACGTTGCTCTCCGGTGGGCGAGGTGGCTCATGCGGCGCTGACGCAGGACGAACTGCGCGACGTCGAACACCCAGTCCCGGTCGGTACGCAGCACCAGGTGGGCGATCCCGGCGCGGCGCAGGGCCCGGCGGGTGCCCTCCCGTTGCAGGGCGGCCGCTTCCGCGTACGCTTGCCGAATTTTGGGCGAAAGGTGCACTTCGCGTACCTTCCCGGTCTCGGGGTCGGCGAACGCCACCCGCCCGACGTCGGGCAGTTCGAGCTCGCGCGGGTCGATGACCTCGACGGCGAGCACCTGGTGGCGGGCGGCCAGGCGGCGGATGGGGCGTTCCCAGGGGCGTTCCGCGTCGGGGTCGAGGTCGGGGTGGGCCTCGAGGAAGTCGGACACGATCAGCCGCATGCCGCGCCGCCTGCGGCTGGCCGACAGCACCTCGATGCCCTCCGCCAGGTCGGGCGGGTCGGGGACGATCCGGCCGCGCGGGGCGTCCATGAGGGAGTTCAGCAGCCCGTAGAGCGCGGGGCGGCCGGTACGGGCGGGCATGCGGTGCACGTACTCATCGTGCAGCACCAGCGCGCCGAACCGGTCGCCCATCCGGCTGGACAGGAACCCGATCGCGCCGACGGCGGACACGACCAGGTCGCGCTTGTCGGTGTCGGCGGTGCCGAAGTCCATGCTGGGCGACAGGTCGGCCAGCGCCCAGGTCTCCAGCTCACGGTCGGCGATGAGGTCGCGCACGTGGGGGACGGTCGTGCGCGCGGTGACGTTCCAGTCCATGCGGCGCACGTCGTCCTCGCCGGGCACGTAGACGCGGCTGTCGCCGGACTCGCTGCCGGTGCCGGGCAGGAGTCCCTGGTGGGCGCCGTGCAGGAGGCCGTCCAGCCGTCTGGTGACGGTCAGCTCGAGTCGGCGCAGCGCCTGTTCCGCGGTGCTCAACGGCCCTGGTTCCAGACGACGAGGGGCGGCGGCACGGCGTGCAGGATCTGCTTGACGACCTGGTCGGGGTCGACTCCGTCGGCCAGGGCGTCGAAGGTGAGCATCATCCGGTGCCCCATGACGTCCACGGCGACGTCGCGTACGTCGTCGGGCAGCAGGTAGTCGCGGCCGCGCAGCAGGGCCAGCGCCCGCCCGGCCGAGACCAGGCCGAGCGTGGCGCGGGGGCTGACGCCGATCTCGATGGTCTCGGCGAGGTCGGCCAGGCCGTACTCGGCGGGGTTGCGGGTGGACATGACCAGGCGTACGACGTAGTCGGCGACGAGCTGGTGCACCGAGACGTCCTCGGCCGCCTGCTGCAGGGCCAGCAGCTTGCCGGGGTCGAGCACCCGCTCGGGGGCGGGCGGGGTGACGCTCATCCGGTGCAGGATCTCCAGCTCCTCGTGGGCGGTGGGGTGCGGCACGCGGACCCGGAACAGGAAGCGGTCGCGCTGCACCTCGGGCAGCGGGTAGACGCCCTCCGACTCGATGGGGTTCTGCGTGGCGAGCACGATGAACGGCTTGGGCAGCGGGTGGGTGACGCCCGCGAGGGTGACCTGGCGCTCGGCCATCACCTCCAGCAGCGCGGACTGCACCTTGGCCGGGGCGCGGTTGATCTCGTCGGCCAGCAGGAAGTTGACGAACACCGGGCCGAGCTCGACATCGAACTTCTCGTTGGACGGATGGAAGACGCGGGTGCCGATGATGTCGCTCGGCACGAGGTCGGGGGTGAACTGGATCCGGGCGAACGTGCCGCCCACGACGGTGGCCAGGGTGGCGGCGGCGAGGGTCTTGGCGACGCCCGGGACTCCTTCGAGCAGGCAGTGTCCACGGGCCAGCAGGGCCACGACCAGTCTCTCGACCATGTGGTCCTGCCCGACGATGACACGCCGGACCTCGTCGAGACTCTGACGCAGCAGTGCCGCGTCGGTTCCGCCTGGCAACTCTTCGGCGACGCTCATGACGCCATTCCACCAAACGTGCCGCAAACGTGCACGACGCCACGTCTGTGCTTTCATGGCAAACGTGGCAAGTCCCCTGCAGTACGGCGATCCGCCCCGGCTGGGGCCGTTCGTGGTCCAGGCGCGCCTGCACGCGGCTCCGGCCGGTTTCGTGTACCTGGGCCAGGCGCCTGACGGGCGCGCTGTGTCGCTGGCCACGCTGACGAGAGGGGCCGCGTTCGACGCCGCGGCGCGCGAGCGGTTCGTGACCGCGATCAAGGAGGCCGCCGGGGAGCGGTCCGGGGTGCGCTCGTGGCTGGGGCGGGCGCCCAGGTCACGCGGCACGGTGCTGGAGGGCTCCCCCGAGGTGCTCGGCAGCGACACCGGGCGGGCGCCGTGGGTGGCGGTGCCGTACGTGCCCGGCCGGCCGGGGGCGGAGCGGTTCCTGGATCCGGTGATGGTGGGCGGCACGCTGCTCGGGCAGGCCCACGGCCCCGACTTCGTGCCGTACTGGCTGACCGACCGCACGCCCACGGCGCCGCCCACCAGGCAGCGCAGGCCGCTGACCGAGACGCGCAGGCGAGTGCTGATGGCCGCGCTGGCGGTGGCGCTGCTGTTGCTGCTCGTCACGGCCATCCTGTTGCTGCTGCTGTTCGGCAGGAGTGACACGGAGACGCAGCCGAGGCAGTTGCCGCCGACGGTGTTCGTGCCGACGCCGCCGCCGGTCCCGCAGAGTCCGGAGCCGCGGCCCTCGACGTCGCCTTCGCCGTCGCCCACCGAGACCGGGCCGGGCACGCCGGGCCGATCACCCGGAGACGAGCCCGGCGATGAGCCGCAGCTGTGACGGCTTGAGCCTGACGTTACGTAAGGCTCTAGCGTCGGCAGGCATGGAGTTCATCGTTCACGACACCCTCACAGTGATGGCCGATCTGCTGGAGCGGCCGCTCGAACGGCGGCCGGACGCGCTGCGGGAGATGCTGGCGCCGATGCGGGAGGTCATACCGATGCCCGGCGACATCGTCGACATCCACCACCACGGCGGCGGTTTCCGCACCGACGCCGACGACCCGCGCTACCTGCCCGCCGTCCGGCGCATGATCGAGGCCGACGTGCTCGGACAGGTGCGGCGGGAGCTGGAGCGCGCCTCAGAACGGCTGAGCGGGGCCAAGCAGGCCGACTTGGTGCAGGTGATGTTCGTTATGGGCAATCCGGACAACCAGCACCTGATGGGGACGGCCGCCGGCTACTACGGGATGGGCGGCGCGCCCGGCTGGCTCTACCTGCTGGCCTGGCCCTCGGACGAGGTGATCGGCAGGATCGCCCACTGCGCCGTGCACGAGTTCCACCACAACGTGCGCTACACCAACGTCGAGTGGAACCCGGCGACGGTGACCGTGGGCGAGCACGTGGTGGCCGAAGGGCTGGCCGAGGCGTTCGTACGCGAGTTGTCGGGGCCGGCGGCGATGGGGCCGTGGTCGTCGATGGTGACGGGCGAGGCGTTCGACCGGGCGTACGAGTTGATCATGGCCGATTTCGAGCTGGCGGGGATGCAGAACACGCCGGCGTACGTGCTGGGGGACAGCGCCACGCGGATCTTCGGGCAGGAACCGCGCGGCATACCCGACATGGCGGGATACGCGGTGGGGTTGCGGCTCGTCGACCGGGCACTGGCCGCCACCGGGCTGACCGCCGCGGAGGCGACCCTGCTGCCCGCCGCCGAGCTGATGCGCCGCGGCGACGTGCGGTAGCGGCGGTCAGCGGGAGGAGACGAAGCCGGACTCGTACGCGGCGATCACGGCCTGGGTGCGGTCGCGGGCGCCGAGCTTGGCCAGCACGTTGCCGACGTGCGTCTTGACCGTCTCCTGGCTGACGACCAGCTCGGCGGCGATCTCGTGGTTGGACAGACCTCTGGTCATGAGCCGCAGCACGTCGCCCTCGCGGCCCGTCAGCCGGTCGATGCCGGGCACGTGCCCGCGCGCCGGGCCGGCGAGGCGGCGGCCGGCCAGCGTCCTGATCGCGGCTGGGAACAGCAGCGACTCGCCCGCCGCGACCAGTTCGATCGCCCGGATCAGCTCGTCCGGCCTGGTGCGTTTGAGCAGGAACCCGCTGGCGCCTGCGCGCAGCGCGTCGTAGACGTGGTCGTCGTTCTCGAACGTGGTCACCACCAGCACCTTGGGCGGGTCGTCCAGGGCCACGAGCCGGGCCGTGGCCGCGATCCCGTCGAGGGCCGGCATGCGGACGTCCATCAGCACGACGTCGGGCCGCTCGCGGCGCACCACGGGCAGCACGGCGGCGCCGTCGGCGGCCTCCCCGACCACGCTCAGGCCCGGCTCGGCGTCGATGATGATGCGCAGTCCGGCGCGGATGAGGTCCTCGTCGTCGGCGATCACCACTTTGACGGTCATGGGGTAGACCGTAGCGGCAGGCGCACCGTGACCGTCCATCCACCTTCAGGGCCACCCTCGGGGCCACCCTCGGGGCCGGTGTCCGTGGGGCCGGCCTCGAGGTCGCCGCGCAGCAGCCGTACGCGCTCGCGCATGCCCGTCACCCCCCTGCCGCCGGTACGGGAGCCCCCGCCGCCGCCCTGGTTGGTCACCTCGAGCCGCAGGTCGTCTCCCCGTACGGCGGCGGCCAGGCGGACGGGGCCGTGGCCGTGCTTGATGGCGTTGGTGAGCGCCTCCTGGACGATGCGGTAGGCCTCCCTGGAGACGACGGCGGGCACGCCGGACAGGTCGCCCACCTCCTGTTGTACCCGGGCGCCGGAGGCGGCGACGAGCTCGTCGAGGTCGGCCAGCGTCGCCTGCGGTCCCCGGCCGGTGTGGTCGCCGTCTCGCAGGACGCCCAGGACGTGGTCGAGGTCCTCCAGGGCGGCGCGGGCGGCCTGCTCGACGGCCGCCAGGGCGGTCCTGGCCGTGCCGGGGTCGCGGTCGAGCACCCGGCCGGCCGCCGCGGCCTGCAGGGTCACGACGCTGAGCGCGTGGCCGACCGAGTCGTGCAGCTCCCGGGCCAGGCGGTTGCGTTCGGCGAGCGTACGGGCGTGCTCCTCGGCGGCGGCGAGCCGCTCGGACGGGGTGGGGCCGAGCAGGACCGGAGCCAGCCTGGCCAGCAGCGCACCCGCTCCCGCCGCCATCGCGACCAGCGCCGCCAGCACCGCCAGCCCGGTCAGCGCCCACAGCGCCGTCGTCCCGCCCGGCGTGACCCAGAAGCCGATCACCTCGATCGGCCGTCCCATGAACGGCAACGCCAGCGTGAACACCGTGAACGGCACGATCGCCAGCGTGAACCCGCTGACCACGCCGCCGACCGCCAGGTGCAGCGTGAACCACGCGGCGGTGCGGCGGCGCTCCTGCCAGGGACGGCGCGTCTGCCGCGGCGGGGTCTCGACGCGGGCGCCGAGCAGGCCCTGCGCCGCGCTGACCTCCAGCGCGCGCACCGGCAGGAACAGCCCGGTCACCGCCACCACCGGCAGCACCGCGGCGAACACGCCGACCTGGGCGGGCAGCAGCAGGTTGGTGGACTCGCCCTGCCACAGGCCCACGACCAGCACCCCGGCCATCATGTACGGCATCAGCAGCGCCCCGCCCAGGATGAGGCACGCCCACCGGCGGGGCAGGTTCCTTCTCACACTCGCGATTGTATGTCGACACTTATTCGCTCACGGAGAAATGCGCCCTTAGAGAAATGCGCCGCCAGCGAAAACGTTCCGGAATTCCGGCTCGCCGGGTCTAGCGTTTTATCGGAAATGCATCCGTACAGAAAGGCGACCGTCATGACGGAGACCCAGCGCCCGGCCTGGCCTGACCAGCTCAGCCAGCGCCTGCTGAAGGAGCGCATTCTCGTCCTCGGCCAGGAGGTCGACGACGACATATGCAACCGGCTGTGCGGCGAGATGCTTTTGCTGGCGGCCGAGGATCCCAAGCGCGACATAACGCTTTACATCAATTCCCCGGGCGGGTCGGTGCACGCCGGGATGGCGCTCTACGACATGATGCAGTTCGTTCCGTGCGACGTGGCCACGGTGGCGATGGGGTTCGCCGCGTCCATGGGCCAGCTGCTGCTGACGGCGGGCGCCCCCGGCAAGCGCTACGCCCTGCCCAACGCCCGGGTCGTCATGCACCAGCCGCTCGGTGGCATCGGCGGCTCGGCGAGCGACATCGCCATCCAGGCGGAGAACATGATCTACACCAAGCGCCGGATGGCCGAGATCATCGCCCACCACACGCGCCAGCCGCTGGAGCGCATCCAGGCCGACTCCGACCGCGACCGCTGGTTCACCGCCAGGGAGGCGATGGACTACGGCTTCGTCGACCACATCGCAGAAGGGATGAACTGATATGAACGGCCGTTACGTGCTGCCCTCGTTCACGGAGCGCACCTCCTACGGCAGCAAGGAGATGACCCCCTACACCAAGCTGTTCGAGGACCGGGTCATCTTCATGGGGGTGCCGATCGACGACGGCGTGGCCAACGACGTGATGGCGCAGTTGCTCACCCTGGAGTCGATCGACCCCGACCAGGACATCAACCTCTACATCAACTCGCCTGGCGGGTCGTTCACCGCGATGGCGGCCATCTACGACACGATGCAGTACGTCCGGCCGGAGATCCACACGGTCTGCATCGGGGAGGCCGCCTCGGCGGCGGCCGTCCTGCTCGCGGCGGGCACGCCGGGCAAGCGCGCCGCGCTCCCGCACGCCCGTGTCCTGCTGCACCAGCCGCACGCGGAGGGCGGGCGCGGGCAGTCGAGCGACCTGGAGATCCACGCCAGGGAGATCCTGCGGATGCGCGACCAGCAGGAGGAGATCCTGTCCCGGCATTCGGGGCGGGGGATTCTGGAGATCAGGAAGGACATCGAGCGGGATCGCATCTTCACGGCCGAGCAGGCGCGCGTCTACGGACTGATCGACGACATCTACGCCTCCAGAAAGCGCACCCTGACCCCGGCCCGCTGACCACCCCGCCAGGTCCGGGGACCGCCACGCTCCTTGCTGGTGATCGCCCGCCACGTCCAGAGGCCGCGCTCCGGGCGCATTGACCAACCGCCGTGCTCCCTGCCGTGGACCTCGCCCGCCACGTCCGTCCGGCGCAGGTGCCGTCGTGTTGCCGGCCGTTGGGGCATGGGTGGCGAAGGGTGACAAAGTGCGACTTGTACACTCATGAGGTTTCTTGGGGGGAAATCGGGGGAGTGGCGTGTCGCTGGAGCAGGTCCTGGTGTTGCTGGCGGCAGCGGCCGGGGCGGGGTGGATCGACGCGGTCGTCGGCGGTGGCGGGCTGTTGCAGCTTCCCGCCACCCTGATGACCGGGATGCCGACCGTCGAGGCGATGGCGACCAACAAGTTGTCCTCTGTGTTCGGCACCACCTCGGCGGCCATCGCGTACGCGCGTTCCACCAAGGTCGATCGCCAGGTGGCGTTGCCGGCGGCCGGGATGGCCGTGGTGAGCGCCGGGCTCGGCGCGTGGGCGGCGGCGGCGATCTCCACCGAGGTGCTGCGGCCCGCCGTCATGGTGGTGCTGCTGGCGGTGGCGGCGTTCGTGACGTTGCGTCCCGCGATGGGCGCCGTGCCGCAGCCGCGGTTACGGACGAACGCCAGGTTGTTCGCCGCGGTGGCCACGGCCGGGGTGGTGATCGCGTTCTACGACGGCATCATGGGGCCGGGCACCGGCACGTTCCTGATCATCGCGTTCACCACCATCCTGGGCCTGGACTTCATCTCCGCCTCCGCGTCCGCGAAGATCATCAACATCGGGACGAACGTCGGGGCGCTGCTGGTGTTCGGCGCGCAGGGGCACGTGCAGTGGGCGCTCGGGCTGGGCATGGCCGTGTGCAACGTGGCCGGCGCCCAACTCGGCGCGCGGATGGCGCTCAAGCGGGGCTCGGCGTTCGTCCGGGTCGTGCTGCTGTGCGTGGTCGTGGCCATGGTGATCAGACTGGGCTGGCAGCAGTTCGGCTGACCCGCCACGGGTCCTCACCACGGGTCCCCATCGCGGACCCGTGGGTGCGCGGCGGGAGCGCCGGTTCAGCATGCGGTGCGGCCCGACACCGATGGAGGACTCTGCGGGGGTGTCGAGGCGGCGGTTCGCGGGGCGGAGTTACTCGTCTGGGACACCGGCGTGGTTGGGATGGTCTCTCGGCAGGGTTCTTGGCGTGGCCTGGAGCGGTCGGCGGGCAGGGTTCGTGGCGTGGTCCTGATGGTCTCTCGGCAAGGTCCTCGGCGTGGTCTGGGTGGTCGGCCGGTAGGGGTGCTTGGGGGTGGTCAGGTGATGGGCTGGTGGGCGCGGGTTCTCAGTGCTGTGGCGGCGAGGGCGACGAAGGCGGCCAGCAGGGCCGGGATGGCCAGGGCTCGGGGCAGGCCCGCCAACTCGGCTGCCGCCCCGATGAGCACAGGCCCGGACAGGAAGCCCAGGTAGCCGATGGAGGCGACCCGCGCCAGCGCCCGGCCGGCGAACGCCGGATCCCGGTGACCGGCGGCCGAGAACACCTGAGGCACGATGCATGACAGCCCGGCCCCGAAGCAGGCGAATCCGGCCACCCCCGCCACCGGATGCCCGCCCAGCAGCGCCAGCCCCAGTCCCGTCGCTGCGAGCAGCCCGCAGCAGCGCACCAGCGGCACCACACCGAACCTGGCCGCCAACCGGTCGCCGGCCAGCCGGCCCGCCGTCATCATGATGGAGAACGCGGAGTACCCGGCGGCCGCGAACCCGGGCGAGGAGGCCAGGTCCTCACGCAGGTAGACCGAGCTCCAGTCGGTCGCCGCCCCCTCGCCCACCAGGCAGCAGAACGCCAGCACGCCGAGGAACACGATCCCCCTGGGACGCCCTGCCGTTCCGCCGGAAGGGCCGCCGGGAGAGGGCACCGAGCGCAGCGCCCACCGCGCGGCCCAGCACGCGAGCGTCGCGACGAGTGCCCCCATCACCAGGAACGTCACCGCCGCCGACACCGCGACATGCGCGAACAGACCGCCGGCCGCCGCCCCGGCGAACCCGCCGACGCTGTAGACGGCGTGGAACGACGACATGATCGGCCGCCCGTGGGCCCGCTCGACCTCGACGGCGTTCGCGTTCATGGCGACGTCGAGGATCCCGTGCACCATCCCGAACACCAGCAGCGTCGCGGCCAGCACGCCCAGGTTCCCGGCATAGGCGGGCGGGACGAGCACGACGCCCTGGAGCAGGGCGGCCGGGATCATGACGCGGCTGCTGCCGTACCGGTCCACCAGCCGGCCCACGGCCGTCATGCCGATCACGGCCCCGGCGGCGATGGCCAGCAGGGCGAGGCTGAACTGGCCCTCGCCGAGCCCGAGGCGTTCCTTGACGGCCGGAATGCGCGCCGTCCAGGTGCCGATGGCCGCGCCGGCCAGAAAGAACAACAGGCACACGGCCACCCGCTCGCGACCCACCCGCCCACGCCGGTGCCAGGTGGTCTCTGTGGTGTCGCGGCTCACTCGGCCTCCTTGACCGTCACACCGGCGGCCACGAGCGCGTCGCGCTCCTCGGGCGGTATGCCGGGGTCGGTGACCACCACGTCCAGACGCGAGATCGGGCACACCGCGCCGAACGCCGTACGCGCGAACTTGCCCGAGTCGCACACCACGATCACCCGCCGCGCGGACGCGATCGCCGCCTGCTTGATCGCCACCTCGGGCAGGTCGTGCGCCGTCAGGCCGTGCTCGGCGGACAGCCCGCAGCAGCCGATCACCGCCGTGTCGAACCGCAACGCCTTGATCGAGCTCTCGGCCAGCGGGCCCATGAAGTTCAGCTCGCCCTGGCGTACCTCCCCGCCGGGCAGCACCAGCCGCACGCGCGGTGCGGCGGCCAGCATCGACACCGACTGCAGCGCCAGCGGCAGCACCGTCAGGCGGCGGCCGACCAGGGCGCGGGCCACCTCCAGCGCGGTCGTGCCGCCGTCCAGCACCACCGCCTCCCCGTCGGCGATCAGCGCGGCCACCGCGACGCCGATGCGCCGCTTGACCTCCACCGCCTCGCGCTCGCGCACGCCGAACGGCGGCTCCTCGCCGCGCAGCAGCAGAGACAGCGCGCCGCCCCTGATCCGCCGCACCACACCCTGCTGGGCCAGTTCGTCCAGGTCGCGCCTGATCGTCATTTCGGACACGCCGTGTTCGACGGCGAGCTCGGCGACCGAGACGGTGTCCCGATCGCGCAAGGCGTTCATAATTGCCCGCATACGTTCCACATGTTCATATAAACACCGTTCATGTGCGCCATACAATGGATCCATGCGTGCCAGCCGCCTGCTTTCGCTGCTCCTGCTCCTGCAGACGCGCGGCCGCATGACCGCGCCCGAGCTGGCCGCGGAGCTGGAGGTGTCGGTACGCACCGTCTACCGCGACGTGGAGGCGCTGTCGGCGGCCGGTGTCCCGGTCTACGCCGATCGCGGGCCCACCGGCGGCTACCAGTTGCTCGACGGCTACCGCACCCGGCTCAACGGGCTGACGTCCGAGGAGGCGTCGTCGCTGTTCCTGGCGGGGCTGCCCGGCCCCGCGGCCGAGCTGGGGCTGGCCGATGTGGCGGCCACGGCGGAGCTGAAGTTGCTGGCCGCGCTGCCGCCAGAACCGCGCTCGCACGCCTCCCGGATGCGCGAGCGGTTCCTGCTGGACGTGCCGGGCTGGTACCGCTCGGCCGACGACGTACCGCATCTCAGTGAGGTGGCCGAGGCGGTGTGGGGGCAGCGGCCGCTGCACATGACGTACCGGCGGTGGGGGCGGCAGGAGGTCGACCGGGTGATCCACCCGTACGGGCTGGTGCTCAAGGGCGGCTCCTGGTACATGGTGGCCGTACCCGCCGAGGCCCCGCCCGCCGAGGTCGTGCGAGGCGAGGCCGCACCGCGCACCTACCGGGTGGCGCGCATCCTGGCCCTGGAGACGCTGTCCGGGCGTTTCCAGCGTCCGGAGGGGTTCGAGCTGAGCGCGTTCTGGCGTGAGTACGCCAAGGAGTTCCGTGAGCGGATGTACACCGCGGAGGCCGTCATCAAGCTCGCCCCCGGCTACGGCGACCTGCTGGCGTACACGATGGGGGCCGACGTCGTGAGCGCCGCCATGGCCGGCGCGGGGGACCCCGACGCCGAGGGGTGGCTCACGCTGCGGGTGCCGGTCGAGTCGATCACGCACGCGCGCTGGTTGCTGCTGCGCATGGGAGCGGGCGTCGAGGTGCTGGGCCCGCCCGAGCTGCGCGCCCTGATGTGCGACACCGTCGCCGAGCTGACCAAAATGTACGAATAAATCCGTCGTGTGCGTCGCCCTGCTCTGTCACCATGCGGGACATGTATCTTGTCGCGTTCGCCGGCGCGTGCGTGCTGGTGGCCATGGTGCCCGGGGTCAGCACCGCGATCATCCTGCGCCAGACCCTGCGCGCGGGCCGCGGTTCCGGGCTGGCCGCCACGCTGGGCAACGAGACGGGGATCCTGCTGTGGGGGCTGGCGGCCGCGTTCGGGCTGTCGGCGCTGCTGGTGGCCTCGCAACTGGCCTACGACGTCATGCGCGTCGCCGGGGCCGCCATGCTGGTGGTGATGGGCGCGCAGTCGTTGTGGCAGGCCCGCAAGGGGGCGCAGGCCGCCGAGGGTACGGCGGTGCCGGGGTGGCGGGCGTCGTACCTGGCGGGGACGTGCCTGGCCAATCCGAAGGCGGCGGTGTTCGCGATGTCGTTCCTGCCGCAGTTCGTCCCGGCCGGGCAGAACGTGCCGCTGACGCTGGTGACGCTCGCCCTCGTGTGGGTGCTGGTGGATCTGCTCTGGTACGGCCTGCTCATCTGGCTGGTCGCACGGGCCAGGGCGTGGCTGGGCCGGCCGGCGGTCCGGCGGCGGCTGGAGCAGGTTTCGGGTGTGGTGCTGATCGGGCTCGGCGTGCGCCTGGTGACGGAGGTCAGATGACCCGCTCCTGGTCTACCTTTGGTGCATGACGAACGACCTGGCGACCCTCATGAGGCAGGCGCAGGACGACGATCCGCTGCGGGCACTGCACGCCACCACCGCGCTGCGCCGGGAGATCGAGCGCCTGGAGGCGGTTCAGGTGCGGCGCGCCCGGGTGGCGGGGCTGGCCTGGGCGCAGATCGCCGACGCGATCGGCGTGAGCAAGCAGGCGGTCCACAAGAAGTACGGCCGCCGCTAGTCTGCCCGGCGTCGCTCGTACGCGGGTGAGCGCGAGCGGGTCGAGCCGGGCGCGCAGGGCACGGTAGCTCCGCCTGGCCCGCCATCGCCGTTGACCGGTCGGTTGCCGCGGTATCGAGGGCGGTGGTGCGTTCATATATCGCGTCCCATGGCGGCCGCGGCCGCCAGGATGTTGGCGTAGTCGCGCAGACGTGCGATCTGCCCGTTGCGCACGGTGAGCACAACGATGTTGGGAAGCGCGAACTCGCCGGTGGTGGCGCTGGTCCCGAGGGCTTCCTGCTCCACGATGATCGTTTGCGGATCGTCGCCCGCGTCCGTGAGGTGGCCGTGGAGATTGATCAGGTCGTTGATGTCGATACGGTCTTGTTCCGACAGCGCCATAGGGGCGGCCCTCCATGCTTTGAGGTGGGCCATGCCAGTAAGGTGAGGCATGGTCCGGTTAGACGGGCACAGTAACGGACTGTGTCCCCGGTTAGCAAGCGAGCGGTGATTGAGCTGGCAGGTCACGGTCCGCGGTCGCGTACCGGGCGTCCGATGCGCGCGGACGCCCGGCGCAACTACGAGCAACTGGTCGAGCAGGCGCGAATCGCGTTCGCCGAGTTCGGCGTGGACGCCTCCTTGGACGAGATCGCCCGGCGGGCGGGGGTGGCCAGCGGGACGCTGTATCGGCATTTCCCCACTCGGCTGGATCTCATAGAGGCAGTGCTCGCCGAGCAGATGGCGGAGTTGGCCGGCCTTGGCCGCGAGCTGCTGACGGCCGAGGACGAATTCGACGCGTTGTCCACGTGGTTGCGTGCCGCGCTCATTCATGCCTTGACCTATCGAGGTCTGTCGGCCGCGGTGATGAACTCGGCCCTCGACCGCGAGAGTGGCCTGGTATCGACCTGGCATGCGGAGTTGTTCGAGGTGGGGGCCGCCTTGCTGGCGCGGGCGCGGCAATCAGGGGCGGTGGTCGCCGATGCGGACGAAGCGGATGTGCTGAAGATGGTCGGCGCCATCGCCTGGGCCGCCCAGGACAGCCCGGACCGCTCAGCTCAAGCCGACCGCCTGCTCGCCCTGCTCATGAGCGGACTGCGTCACGGCGGCGTCCAGCCGCGGTGACGCCGACCACGCCGACCACGCCGACCACGCCGACCACGCCGACCACGCCGACCACGCCGACCACGCAGGCCCGCTGATGCCACTGGCCGCCCGGTTGCCGATCGAGCCCCGACGCCAGCGTGGACGGCGCGCGCGCCTCATCGACCAGCTTGACCATGCCGCCGTGCCACAACCCGTCGCTCGCGTGAGCCGGCCGATCGGATCGACCCCACTTCCTGGCGTCGCACCAGCAAGGTCATCCTGGCCCACCCCGGCGGAGACGGCTTCGTGTCGCTGAGGGTTGAGTCGGCATCGCGGACAACACCGTCGAGCAGACGATGATCCGCTTCGGACGTCGCACCCTGGGGCTCGCCTTCCACTGCCCGGCGAACGGAGGCAGCTAGCCCTTCCACTGCCCGGCGAACCAGCCCAGCGCGATGTTCCACGAGTAGCCGCGCCGGATCCGCCCCGCCACGTCCGGGGGCAGCGTGTCGAGGCCGCGATGCTCCAGCAGCACTTCGGTTCCGCCCTCGACCGGGCTGAAGGCCACCTCGATCTCCATTCGGGCGCCCTCGTTGATCAGGTCGGCCCAGACGAGGCGGTGCGGCGGCTCCCAGGCGATCACGCGGCCGGTGTCGACGTGGCCGCCGTCGGACCACAACTCGCGCAGGTAGCCGTCCTCGAACCGGATGGCGACCGCGCGGGCGGGGTCGACCCAGCTGTGGCGGCCACGTACGTACCAATGGTCGATCTCGTCGGTGAAGATCCGGAACGCGGTCGCCGGATCGACCGGCACGGTGACGCCGGCCCGGACGGAGCTCGCCGGCACGGGCGTCATCGGTTGCGCTCCACGTGGTCCTTGAACGAGCCGAGCTGCTCGGCCCAGAACGCCTGCACCTGGTCCAGCCACGCCTGCAGCGCCATGAACGGCTCCTGGCGCAGCGTGTAGAGCCGCAGCCGGGCGTCGGCGCCGCCAGCCTCAGCCTCTACGAGCCCGCCCGCCCGCAGCACCCGCAGGTGCCTGCTGAGGGCGGGCGCGCTCATCTGCACGGCCTGCGCCAGCTCACCGGCGGGCCGCGGGCCCTCGCGCAGCAGGTCGATCACCTTGCGCCGGGTGGGATCGGCGAGCGCCGCAAGTGTCGCGTCCACATCATTAACGTTGTTGTTAATCTTTGCCTGCTTCCGTTAAGCTCTTAATCCTTAACGCTACCGGCAATTATTGCGGAGGTACGCACATGACTGTCGAACTCGGCTACTACACCCTGTCCGTCCTGGACCTGGACCGGGCAGCCGCCTTCTACGGGGCGCTGTTCGGCTGGGAGTTCAAGCGAGAGCACGAGACGTACCTGCACGTCACGAACGTGGATGTGCCCATGGGCTTCACCTCCGACGGGCCCTCGTCGCAGCCGAACCTCTACTACCGCGTGAGCGACGTCGACGCGACGGCGGAGCAGGTCCGCAAGCTCGGCGGCGACACGGGCGAGGTGTTCGACAGCGCGTCCGGGCGCGGTTGCACGTGCACCGACGACCAGGGAACGCTGATCAGCCTCTGGCAGCCCGCCCCCGGCTTCTGAGCCGTATTGACGGTGCTGACGCCGATCACCGGCGCGGCCTCGAAGACCGCCCCGGTGATCGGCCGGATGATCGGCGCACGGCTCAGACGCCCGCGGCCTTGGCGTAGTCGGCGACTCCGCTCGAGAAGTCGTACACGATGGCCTGCTCGTCGCCCACCACCCAGGCGTCGTGCCCGGGCGGGCAGACGAAGACCTCGCCCGGCCCCACCTCGGCCTCGGTGCCGTCGTTCGTCCGCAGGCGCAGCCGGCCCGCCACCATGAACGAGGTGTGGTGGGCCTGGCAGGAGTCCGTGCCCACGATCGGCTTGACCGACTCCGACCAGCGCCAGCCGGGTTCGAAGGTGGCCACGCCGAAGCTCAGCCCGGTCAGGTTGCAGACGTCCAGGTGTCCGCGCGGGAAGTCGCGGCGCTCGTCCGGTTTGTCGACGCTCTTGACTTCGATCATGACATTCCCCCCTCCGTCAGGTTCAGTCTGACACCAGGCATACGCCATCACAAGGCATCTGACCTGGGCAAACGCATCAGTTTTCGACCGCGTACGTGGACTGGACGACGCCCGCGCCGAACACCTGGGTCGAGCGGTGCGCGAGCGGGACGTCACCCCCGAGCGGACCGAACAGCGGCGACCCGGTGCCCAGCAGCACGGGCACCGTGGTGATGGTGATCTGGTCGATCATCCCGGCGCGCAGGAAGGTGCGGATCACCTGGCCTCCGTCGACGTACACGCTCTTGGCGCCCCGCTCCTCCAGCGCCGTCACCAGTTCGCCGAGGTCGCGGTGGACGGTGACGCGCGGGTCGGCGCCGGCCTCCAGCGTGGTGCTGAGGACGGCCACGTGCAGCCCGTCGTGCGGCCAGGAATCGTACGTGAGCGCCGGCTCGTAGGTGCCCCGGCCCATGACGACGGTGTCGATGCCCTCGATGAACGCGTTATAGCCCAGGTCACCGCCCGCGGCCTCGCCCCGGCTGGTGAGCCACTCGAGGTCGCCGTCCGCGCGGGCGATGAACCCGTCGAGACTCGTGCCGATGAACACCGAACATCTGAACGTACGGCTGCGTGGCATGATCAAATCCTTCCCCATTTATAAACGTAGATTCATTTATAAACTATCGACCGATGTCCGGCCACGCCAAGCCGATTCTGTCGGTGCCGGTGAGCATGATGTCGCCATGGCTTCGTGGAACGAGTTCGACAGGCAGGCGCCGGAGCTCGCCGGCGTGGCCCGGCGGCTGATGGGGGCGCACCGGCACCGGGTCCTGGCGACGTTGCGCAAGGACGGCTCGCCCCGGGTGAGCGGCATCGAGACCAGCTTCATGGACGGCGACCTGTGGATCGGGTCGATGTCCGGGGCGCTCAAGGTGTTCGACCTGCGCCGGGATCCGCGGATGGCGATCCACGCCGCCTCCGACGACCCCGCGGGCGACGATCCGTCGACGTGGGAGGGCGATCTGAAGCTGTCCGGGCGGGCGGTGGAGGTCACCGGCGACGGCGTGCCGGCCTCGTTCCAGTCGCCCGAGCCCGGCTCTCACCTGTTCAGGATCGAGCTGACAGAGGCGGTGTGGACGAGGGTCGAGGGCGACGAGTTGGTCATGGACGCCTGGCACGAGGCGACGGGGGTGCGCCGGTTCCGCCGAAAGTAATCTACAAAGTAAAGGCACCGGGCCGGTTTCAATGCACGGAGAAGCCCCCGTCGACGAACAGCATCTGGCCGGTGACAAACGCGGAGGCGTCACCGGCCAGAAAGACCGCCGCGCCCGCGAAGTCGGCGGGCACGCCGTTGCGCCCGACCATGTGGCGGGCGGCCAGCGCCTCGACGCGGCCGGGGATGGCCTGGGCGGCCTCGGTGAGCGGGGTCAGCACGAAGCCGGGGACGATCGTGTTGACGCACACGCCGGCGGCCGACCACGCCTCGGCCTGGGAGCGGGTCAGCCCGGCGATGGCGGCCTTGGCGGCGCCGTACGCGCCGCTGTGGCCGAAGGCGCTGATGGACTGCTGGGAGCCGAGGTTGATGATCCGTCCCCAGCCGCGCCCGGCCATCCGCGGTCCGAAGTGCCGGCCGAGGAGGTAGGGGGCGGTGAAGTTGACGGCGAGGGTCTGCTCGTAGTCGCCGGCGGTGAGTTCGGCCATGGGTTTGCGGATGTTGTTGCCGGCGTTGTTGACCAGGATGTCGATGTCGCCGGAGGTGGCGCAGACGCGCTGGACGTCGTCGCGGTCGCCGAGGTCGGCGCGGATCCGGGAGGCGGTGACGCCGTGCCCGCGTAGCCGGTCGACGGCCTCGTCCAGTTCGTTCTCCCGGCGGGCGGCCACCACGATCTCGGCTCCGGCCCGTCCGAGGGCCTCGGCGATGGCGTACCCGATGCCGGAGCTGCCGCCGGTCACCAGGGCGCGGCGGCCGCGCAGGGAGAACAGGTCCTGTAGATAGTCAGACACGGTCGGAGAAACTAGCACCTGCCCGCGCGGCCGCTCCGCGCCCAGGCCGCTGTCAGATGAGGTAGCGCAGCCACAGGTACGGCGCGACCAGGGTGACCGTGACCACCGTGACGATCAGGCCGTACTTGGTGAACTGCCAGAAGCTGATCGGCGTGCCGTTGCGGGCGGCGATGCCGAGCACGACGACGTTGGCGGCGGCGCCGACGGCGGTGGCGTTGCCGCCGAGGTCGGCGCCGAAGGCCAGCGCCCACCACAGCACCTGCCCCGCGTTGTCACCGGCCTGGACGAGCTGGTCGACGATCGGGCTCATGGTGGCGACGTACGGGATGTTGTCCACGATCGCCGACAGCACAGCCGAGGCGCCGAGCAGTCCCATGGTGGTCAGCTCCGGCCGCCCGGCGGTGGCCTCGACGGCCAGCTCGGACAGCCGGCCGATGACGCCGGTCTCCACCAGGCCGCCGACCATGACGAACAGCCCGGCGAAGAACACCAGCGTGGGCCACTCCACTTCGGCGATGGCCTGTTCGGTGGTCACCTTGGTGGCCGCGACCAGGACGCCGGCGCCGAGCAGCGCGACGACCGACGGTTCGTAGTGCAGGACCGGGTGCAGCACGAACGCCGCCATGACCAGCGCGAGCACGGCCAGCGACTGCCACAGCAGCCGCCGGTCGGCGATGGCCTCCCGCTCGTCCAGCGCCATGATCTCCGCCGCGCGTTCGGGGTCGTAGCGGAAGGTGCGCCCGAACATCAGCCAGCACAAGAGCAGGAACACCGCCATCAGCACGATGATCATGGGCGCCATGTGGATGAGGAAGTCGTTGAAGCTGAGCCCGCCCCGGCTGGCGATGATGATGTTCGGCGGGTCGCCGACCAGGGTGGCCGCGCCGCCGATGTTGGACGACAGCGCCTCGGCGATCAGGAAGGGGGCCACCTTCAGCGCGAGCCGTTCGCACACCAGGAACGTCACCGGCGCGATCAGCAGCACCGTGGTGACGTTGTCGAGCAGCGCGGAGGCGACCGCGGTGATGAGGACGAGCAGCACCATCAACCGGAACGGCCGCCCACGAGCCCGCTTGGCGGCCCAGATCGCCAGGTATTCGAAGACGCCGGTCTGTTTGAGCACGCCGACGATGATCATCATGCCGAGCAGGAGGAAGATGACGTTCCAGTCGATCCCGGAATGCTCGGAGAAGAACGCCGCCCCGGCGTCGGTGGCGTGGATCAGCAGCATGATCCCCGCGCCGCCGAGCGCGGCCGCGACCCGGTGCATCTTCTCGGTGGCGATCAGCGCGTACGCGGCCAGGAACACCGCCACGCTCACCCAGGAGAGCACGGTCATGAGGCGAGCACCCGGTCCAGCAGCGCCTGCAGGGTCACCGCGCCGGTGAGCCGGCCGTCCTCGAGGATGGCGACCAGCGGGCTGCGGGTGCGGGCCATCAGCGCGGCCAGCTCCAGCACGGTGGCGCCGGGGTCGGTGACCGGCAGCTCACGCCGGTGCCGCGGCAGGGCTTCGCGTACGGTGCGCACGCCCAGCCCGTGCAGGAACGCGTCGGCGTGGGCCTCGTCCACCACCCGGGCCAGCGCCGGGTCGTCCTGGCAGTAGGCGGGCACGGCCAGCCTCAGCACTTCCGTGCCGGGCAGGATCGTGAACGGCGATCCGTCGTCCCCGACCACGATGAGGCCGGGCAGATCCTGGTCGGCCAGGAGTCTGGCCGCCTCGAGAACGGGTGAATCCAGGGCGACGGTGGGAAAGTCGGCAAGTAGGTCACGGGCGCGCACGCGCTCATCCTTCGCTCGGTTGGGGATGGGACGTGCCGACCAGACTTCCCGGCTCACCTACGACCACCCTATAGGCGATCCCGATGACTCCGTACATGTGTTCGCTGGCCTGGACCCGGCGCCGGATTTCTCGCCGCGGTGTCGTATCGGCGGGGCCGCCGATCGTCTTATGGATGAGGGCCCGCGGAAAGAGGCCCTCCACCAGGCTGGTTCCACGAGGGAGCGGATCATGAATCCAACGCTGAACACCATCGCCCTCGTCGTGTCCGACATGGACGCGACGATCGCCTTCTACGCCCGTCTCGGGCTGGACTTCAAGCTCGACCCGAACACCCCCGAGCACGCGGGCTGTGACCTGCCCGGCGGGCTGCACGTGATGCTGGACACCGAGGGTTTCCGCACGCCGTTCCTGCCGGGCTGGAGCGCACCCGCCGGCGGGCCGCGTACGCTGCTGTGCTTCGAGTTCGGCACCCCGGCCGGGGTGGACGCCAAGTACGCCGAGCTGGTGGGGGCCGGCTACCACGGGATCGCGGAGCCGTTCGACGCGTTCTGGGGCATGCGTTACGCCACGGTGGCCGACCCGGACGGCAACGGCGTCGACCTGTACGCCACGCTTCCGTCGGCTTGACAGCACACCACCAAAGGAGATCGGGCATGAAGTACGTGCTGATGTTCGTGGAGACCGAGGAGTTCGCCAGGGAGTTGGAGGCGATGGGTGAGCTGGAGCGGGAGGCCGCCTACGCGGCGGTGGGCCGCTGGTTCGCCGAGCACGCCGACCAGATCACCCACCACACGCACCTGCACCCGGTGCACACCGCGACCACGGTGCGGCTGGACGGCGGTGCCGAGCCGGTCGTCACCGACGGGCCGTTCGTGGAGGGCAAGGAGGTGGTCAGCGGGTTCGCCGAGGTCGAGGTGGCCGACCTGGACGAGGCGCTGAAGCTGGCCCGCTCGTGGCCGGCCTGCCCGGTCGTGGAGATCCGCCCCGCCTCATGACCGGACCGGCAGGCGAGCACGAGGAGACGCTGGCCCGGGTGGTGCGTGAGCACGCGGGCCGGCTGGCCGCGTCCCTGGTGTCGCTGCTGGGCGACTTCTCCGCCGCCGAGGATCTGGTGCAGGACGCGGTGGAGACGGCGCTGCGCCGCTGGCCCGCCGAGGGCGTGCCGGACCGGCCGGACGCGTGGCTGTTCACCGTGGCCCGGCGGCGCGGCCTGGACGTGCTGCGCCGCGAGTCGCTCTACCGTGCCAAGCTGGCGCGGCTGACGTGGCCGGAGCCCGCCCCGCGCGACGACCGGCTCCGGCTGATCTTCACCTGCTGTCATCCGGCGTTGTCGCGGCCGGCGCAGATCGCGCTGACGCTGCGGGTGGTGTGCGGGCTGAGCACGGCCCAGATCGCGGCGGCGTTCGTGGTGCCGGAGAGTACGGTGGCGCAGCGGATCACCCGCGCCAAGCGGAAGATCGGCGAGGCTGGGATCCCGTACCGG
This sequence comes from Nonomuraea cypriaca, assembly GCF_015645445.1. Lineage (GTDB taxonomy): Bacteria > Actinomycetota > Actinomycetes > Streptosporangiales > Streptosporangiaceae > Nonomuraea > Nonomuraea cypriaca. The sequence continues at coordinate 31,699 of NZ_JADOGI010000081.1, forward strand.
GTGCCGGCGGCGGAGGATCTGCCCGGGCGGCTGGATGAGGTGCTGGCGGTCGTCTATCTGCTGTTCAACGAGGGCTACCTGTCGAGCACGCCGGACCGGGCGCAGGCGCGCGACCTGGTGGAGGACGCCGAGTGGCTGGCCGCGCTGCTGGCCGGCCTGATGCCGGGGGAGCCGGAGGTGGCCGGCCTGCTGGCGTTGATCCGGCTGCACCGGGCGCGTGGCGCGGCCCGTTTCGACGCGGGAGGGCGTCTGGTGCTGCTGCGTGACCAGGACCGCGGCCTGTGGGACCGGCGGGCCATCGCCGAGGCCGCCGCGTCGTTGATGCGGGCCGCGAGGGCGCACCGCCGGCCGGGGCCGTACCAGGTGCAGGCGGCGATCGTGGCCTGTCACGCCGAGGCGAGCAGGTTCGAGGACACCGACTGGGCGCAGATCCTGGTCTTGTACGACATGCTGCTGCGGGTGGCGCCTTCACCGGTCACGCGGCTGCACCGGGCCGTCGCCGTGCGCTACATCCAGGGGGTGAAGGCGGCCCTGGCCGAGTTGACGGATCTGGAACGGGCGCTGGAGCGCTATCCGCTGTTCCACGCCACCCGGGCCGAACTGCTGCGCGATCTGGGGCGTCGCGAGGAGGCTAGGCGAGCGGATGAGCGGGCGCTGGAGCTGACCGCGAATCCGGCCCAGCAGGCGCTGCTGCACGAGCGCCTCAACTGGCGCTGACCGGCATGCGGTGAAAAGGGGGTTTGCGCGCGAAGACGGGTGAGGACTAAGCTCGAATGCTGCAGTCAAAAAGCAGGCTTCACAGTCCTCCCGTTAGGAGTATACCACCGAATGGGTAATCGTCAAGATGGTCTTGTGGAAGCCCTTGACGTCGAGCAGCGAACTGTGTCGTGGCTCTACGGCCGGCTCGACGTCGCCAGGGGGCGGGCGCAGGCGGCGCTGCGTCAGGTGTACGCCAGGGGCGGCGGCACCCGTCAGGCGATGGTGGAGCGCGAGGCGCTGGCCGGCGAGCAGGCGCGCAGGCTGGCGCAGCTCAACGCGGTCGAGCGCGGCCTGTGCTTCGGCCGGATCGACGACGGCGCGGGGCGCAGCACGTACATCGGCAGGATCGGGTTGCGCGACGAGGGGCACGAGTCGGTCCTGATCGACTGGCGGGCGCCGGCGGCGCGGCCGTTCTACGTGGCGACGGCCACCGATCCCGGCGGGCTGGTGCGGCGCCGGCATCTGCATCTGAAGGACCGGCTCGTGGTCGGCATCGACGACGAGGTGTTCGATCTGGAGGGGATGAGCGAGGGCGATCGGCGGACGCTGGTGGGCGAGGCTGCGCTGCTGGCGGCGTTGCGGCGGGGCCGTACGGGGCGGATGGGCGACGTGGTGGCCACCATCCAGACCGAGCAGGACCGGGTGATCCGCGCCTCGTTGCAGGGGGCGCTGGTGGTACAGGGCGGTCCGGGCACCGGCAAGACGGTCGCGGCGCTGCACCGGGCGGCGTACCTCCTCTACACCCATCGCGACACGCTGGAGCGGCGTGGCGTGCTGGTGGTGGGCCCCAACCCGATGTTCCTGCGCTACATCAGCCAGGTGCTGCCCGCGCTGGGTGAGACGCAGGTGGTGATGACGACGGTCGGGGAGATGTTCCCCGGGGTGCGGGCGAGCGCGGCGGACACGCCGGCGGTGGCGGTGGTCAAGGGCGACGTGCGGATGGCCGAGGTGGTGGCGCGGGCGCTGGAGCTGCGCCAGCGGGTGCCGGAGGGCGACCTGGTGGTGGAGCTGGACGGCTTGCGCCTGCGGGTGCCGCACGCGGTGTGCGAGCGGCTGCGCGAGCGGGCGCGGGCGGTGCGGCTGCCGCACAACATGGCGCGCAAGCTGTACGTGACCGAGATGCTCAAGGAGCTGGCCAAGGCGGAGGCGCGGGCGCTGGAGGAGTCGCTGCACCTGGAGGAGCTGGCGAACGGCGATCCGGAGCTGGCGGAGCTGGCCGAGCCGATGAATCTGGAGGGCGACCTGGACGAGCTGGATCTGGAGCTGGCCTCGTCCCGGCTGTGGGGCGAGCCGGAGGTGCGGCGGGCGGTGGACGACCTGTGGCCGGAGCTGACGCCGCGGCGGCTGGTGTCGGAGCTGCTGGCCTCCCCGGAGACGCTGTGGTCGGTGGCGCCGCCGGGGCTGGACTGGCGGGAGCTGGTGCGCCCGGCGGAGGCGGAGTGGACGGCCGGGGACGTGCCGCTGCTGGACGAGGCGGCCGAGCTGCTGGGCGAGGACGACTCGGCGCGCCGGGCGGCGGCCAGGGAGGCCGAGTCGGAGCAGGCCGGGGACGTGTTGTACGCGAGTGAGGTGCTGGAGTCGACGGGCGTGCTGGAGGAGGGCGTCTTCGCCCGGGCCGACGTGCTGGCCGGGCGGCACGCCGACGATGGTGCCGAGCTGACCACGGCCGATCGGGCGGCGGCGGACCGGACGTGGGCGTACGGGCACGTCATCGTGGACGAGGCGCAGGAGCTGTCGCCGATGGCCTGGCGGATGATCATGCGGCGGGTGCCGGCGCGGTCGCTGACGGCGGTGGGCGACCTGGCGCAGACGGGGTCGGCGGCGGGCGCGCGTTCGTGGGGCGAGGTGCTGGACCCGTACCTGGAGGGGCGCTGGCGGGTGGAGCGGCTGCTGGTCAACTACCGCACGCCGGTGGAGATCATGAGGGTGGCGGCCGACGTGCTGCGGGCGTTCGCTCCTGAGCAGGAGCCGCCGGAGTCGGTGCGCTCGGGCGAGTCTGAGCCGCGGGCGGTGCGGGTGCCGGTGGCGGGCCTGCCGGCGCTGGTGCGCGAGGAGCTGGCGGAGATCGGCTCAGAGGTCGGTCCGGAGGTCGGTCCGGAGGTCGGTCCGGAGATCGGCCCGGAGATCGGCTCGGAGGCCGGCGCCGGGCGGGTGGGCGTGGTGACGCCGGACGCCCGGCATGCGGAGGTGGCGCGGCTGTTCCACCCTGAGGGGGATCTGGACGCGCCGGTCGTGGTGCTGACTGTCGGGCAGGTCAAGGGCCTGGAGTTCGACGCGGTCGTGGTGGTGGATCCCGCGGGGATCCTGGCGCAGTCGCCGATGGGCGGTCAGGACCTGTACGTGGCGGTGACGCGGGCGACGCGGCGGCTGACGGTGGCCTACGAGGGTGAGCTGCCGGAGGTGCTGTCCCGCCTGCCTCAGAAATCTACAATGTAAAGGCGCGGGGGCTGGATGTGACAGAGCTCACCCCTGGCAAAAGCACTTCTACGAAACCAGGGCGCCGGGTCAGTCGTTGACGATTTTGTCGGCGACGGCCCGGATGGTCTGGGTGACGTGGTCGAGGGCGCGCAGCGTCTCGGTGTCGAGGTGGTCCATGATGCGCCGGTAGTGCGCCAGGCCGGCGGTGTTGATCTCCTCGATGAGGGCGGCGCCCGCGGGGGTGAGCTCGACGCGGCGTACGCGGCGGTCGTGGGGGTCCTCGTGGCGGGTGACGAGGTCCTGGACGACCAGGCGGTCGACGATGCCGGTGACGGTGCCGAGGCCGACGCCGAGGCCGTGGGCGAGGTCCTGTCCTGAGGCGGAGCCGCTGACGGACAGGATCGTCACGACCTTGAGCTGGCGCATGGTGAGGTTGCAGGTGAACAGGGGGGATTGGTGCTGGGCGAACAGCCGTCCCAGGCCCCGCTGTGCATCGGTGATCCGGCGGATCAGGTCCTCGCGTTCGTCGTTCACGCTCACCTCTCGCTTCCTGAGAAGGTTATCAGGAATCCTCGATCCATCTAAATATTCGTGCTAGGCGAAGTGTTAGTGTGGGGCGAACTCTTGGAGGGGAGCCTATGACCGCCTTCGCCCGGTTGAGCCTGGTCAACCGCAGCCTTGTGATCTTGATAGCGGTGGTGCTCACCGCGTTCGGCGCGTTCACGATCCCGCAGTTGAAGCAGCAGTTGCTGCCGTCCCTGTCGTTTCCCGGCGCGTTCGTGGTGGCGCCGTACGCGGGGGCGTCGCCGGAGATCGTCGAGGATCAGGTCACCAAGCCTATTGAGGACTCCTTCCAGGGGCTGACCGGGATGGAGCAGATGACCTCGACGTCGAAGGAGGGCCTGGCGCAGATCCAGGTGGCCTTCGAGTACGGCACCGACATCGAGTCGTCGCTGAACAAGATGCAGCAGGCGATCAGCCGGGCGACGTTGCCGGACGGCGTCGAGCCGCAGGTGGTCGCGGGCAACACCGACGACATCCCGGTGCTGGTGCTGGCGGTGGGCGACGGCGGCGACGAGCGGGCGATGGCCGACAAGCTGCGCGAGATCGCGGTGCCGGAACTACAGGCCGTGGAGGGCGTGCGCGAGGCGGCGGTCACCGGCACCCGCGAGGAGGTCGTGACGATCGAGCCGGACGCCAAGAAGATGGCGCTGGCGGGGGTGTCGGCGGCGCAGATCCCCGATGCGCTGCGGGCGAACGGCACGCCGGTGCCGGCGGGCACGCTGGTCGATTCCGGCAAATCGCTGACCGTGCAGGTCGGCACGCGGGTCGACTCGGTGGCCAAGCTGAAGGCTCTCTACCTGACGCCGGCCCAGCCCGCGCAGCCGCAGACCGGCCAGTCCCAGCAGGCACGCCCGCCGCAGACCGGCCAGACCGGCCAGACGGCGCAGACCGGCCAGCCGAGTCAGTCTGGTCAGCCGGGTCAGCCGGGTCAGTCTGGTCAGCCGGGTCAGGGTGCGGTCCCGCAGCGGCTGCCCAAGCCGAAGCCGGTCAAGCTGGGCGACGTCGCGAAGATCACGCGTGGGTTCGCGGACGCCACGACGATCACCCGTACGGACGGTAAGACGAGCCTGGGCGTGTCGGTGACGATGCTGCCCGACGGCAACGCGGTGACGATCTCGCACGAGGTCAGGGAGCTGCTGCCGGACCTGACGAAGGCGCTGGGCGACTCCTCGGACACTGCGGTGTCGGTGGTGTTCGACCAGGCGCCGTACGTGGAGCAGTCGATCGAGAGCCTGACCACCGAGGGCCTGCTGGGCCTGGTGTTCGCGGTGCTGGTCATCCTGGTGTTCCTGCTGTCGGTGCGCTCGACGCTGGTGACGGCGGTGTCGATCCCGCTGTCGGTGGTGATCGCGCTGATCGTGTTGTGGGCGGGCGACTACTCGCTGAACATGCTCACCCTGGGCGCGCTGACGATCGCGGTGGGCCGGGTGGTGGACGACTCGATCGTGGTGCTGGAGAACATCAAGCGGCATCTCGCGTACGGTGAGGCGAAACTCCACGCGATCTTGACGGCGGTGCGCGAGGTGTCGGGCGCGGTGACCGCCTCGACGCTGACGACGGTGGCGGTGTTCGCGCCGATCGCGATCGTGGGCGGGATGGTCGGCGAGCTGTTCAGCCCGTTCGCGGTCACGGTGGCGGTGGCGCTGCTGGCCTCGCTGGTGGTGTCGCTGACGGTGGTGCCGGTGCTGGCGTACTGGTTCCTGCGGGCGCCGCAGTTGGCGCCGGAGCAGGCGCGCAAGCAGCGCGAGGAGGTGGAGGCGAAGGAACGGCGCTCGCCGCTGCAGCGGGCGTACCTGCCGGTGCTGCGCTTCGCCACCCGGTTCAAGCTGGTGACGGTGCTCATCGGGGTGGCGGTGTTCATCGGCACGATGGGGCTGGCCGGCGGGCTGCAGACGAACTTCCTGGACGCCTCCGGGCAGGACACGCTCTCGCTGTCGCAGCGGATGCCGGTCGGCACCGATCTGGAGACCACGGACAAGGCCGCGGAGAAGGTGGAGGGCGTGCTGGCAGACCTGGAGGGCGTGGAGTCGTACCAGGTGAACGTCGGCGGCGGCAACGCCATGCTGGGTGGCGGTGGCGGTGGCGGCGGGGACCGGGCGTCGTACTCGGTGACGATCGCGGAGGACGCCGACACGGCGGAGGTCGAGCGGCGGGTGCGCGAGGGGATCGCCGGCCTGTCGGACGCCGGCGAGGTCACGGTCGGCGGCGCGGCCGCCGCCGGGTTCTCCTCCGACACGATCGACGTGATCGTGCGGGCGGCCGACACCGAGGCGCTGCGCACGGCGACCGGCACGGTCGCCGAGGCGATGGGCGAGGTGGACGGGCTGCGCGAGGTGTCGTCGAACCTAGAGGCGAGCGCGCCCAGGATCGAGGTGGTCGTCGACCGGGAGGAGGCGGCCGAGCGCGGCCTGTCGGAGGGTCAGGTCGGGCAGGCGGTGGCGCAGGCGTTCCGTGGCGCGCCGCTGGGGCAGATCACGTTGGACGGGCGCACCAGTGATCTGGTGCTGCGTGGCGCGGACGCGCCCGAGGACGTCGAGGCGATCGAGGACCTGAGCCTGCCCACGGCGACGGGCCTGGTGAAGTTGTCGTCGGTGGCGGACGTGCGGCAGGTGGCCGGTCCGACGCAGGTGACGAGGATCGACGGTGAGCGCTCGGCGACGGTTTCTGCCAAGGCCGACGCCAGCGACCTGGGGAGTGCGACGCAGGCGCTGACGACGAAGCTGGACGGGCTGGAGCTCGGAGCGGGGGCGTCGTACACGATCGGTGGCGCGTCGGCGGACCAGGAGGAGGCGTTCGCCGACCTGGGTATGGCGATGCTGGCGGCGATCGCGATCGTCTTCCTGATCATGGTGGCGACGTTCCACAGCTTCGTCCAGCCGCTGATCCTGCTGGTGTCGATCCCGTTCGCGGCGACGGGCGCGATCGGGCTGCTGGTCGCGACCGACACGGCGCTGGGTGTGCCGGCCCTGATCGGCATGCTGATGCTCATCGGCATCGTGGTGACGAACGCGATCGTGCTGATCGACCTGATCAACCAGTACCGCGATCAGGGCATGGGCGTGGTCGAGGCGGTGATCGAGGGCGGCCGGCAACGGTTGCGGCCGATCCTGATGACCGCGGTGGCGACGATCTGCGCGCTGACGCCGATGGCGCTGGGGGTGACGGGCTCGGGCGGGTTCATCTCGCAGCCGCTGGCGATCGTGGTGATCGGCGGGCTCATCTCCTCGACGCTGCTGACGCTGGTGCTGGTGCCCACGCTCTACGTGGCGGTGACGAGGAAGCGCGATCGCGGGCCGCGTAGCACCCAGTCCAGCCGTCCGCTGCGCGAGAGCGCCGGCGAGGCGGGAAGCGAGGACCTCGCCGGCCAGCCGGCGTGAGGCCACCCGCCCCCGGCCGGCGTTGTCCCGCCACCGGCCGGGGGCGGTCACCAGCTCAGTGGTGAGGCGGTCAGGCCGTCGCGGGCGACCGGAGGTAGGGGACCGACAGGCAGAGCAGGGCGATGTCGTCCTCCGCTGTGCCGCCATGGTGTTCCAGCAGGCCGTCGCAGATCTCGGCCTCGGTACGGCCGTGCAGCCGTTCGGCGGTCCTGGCCACGTCGTCCATCCCGCGGGCCAGGCTCGTGCCGCGTTTCTCGACGAGCCCGTCGGTGAACATCAGCACGGTGGAACCAGGGGCGATGATGTGCCCGTGGTCGGCGCGGGGCAGGTTCACGTCGACGCCGATGGGCGGGCCGCTGTCGGTGGGCAGGTAGGACGCCTCCCCGCCCGGGGTGATCAGAAGGGGCGGCAGGTGGCCGGCGCTGGCCCAGCGCAGCCGCCAGTCCCATTCCGCGCGTTGTTCCACCTGAGCCAGCAAGATCGTGGCGAGCGGCTCCTCGTGCAGCCGCTGCAGGGCGCGGTCCACCTCATGCAGGACGACGCTGGGTGAGGCGCCGTCGTCGAGGGCGATGACGCGCAGCATGTTGCTGATCTTGCTCATCGCGACCGCCGCCTGCAGGTCGTGGCCCATCACGTCGCCGACGACGAGGCGGGCTCCGTCCGGGAGGGGGATCATGTCGTACCAGTCGCCGCCGACGCTCGGGGTCTCGGTGGCCGGCTGGTAGCGGACCTGCAGGCGCAGCGGGTCCATCTCGATCCGCCGGGCGAGCAGGCTGCGCTGGAACCGCTCGGTCGCCGAGCGCAGGTCCTGGTAGAGCCGGGCGTTCTCGATGGCGACGGCGGCGGCGGCCGCCAGCCCCGTCACGATGTCCTCGTCCTCCTGCGTGAACGGCTCGCCTGAGCGTTTGTCGGCCAGATACAGGTCGCCGTGGAGGGTTCCGCGGGTCCGGATGGGCACGCCCAGCAGGTTGTGCATGGGCGGGTGGCCGCGGGGGAAGCCCGCCGCGTGGGGATCCTGGTCGACGTCGTCCACCCGTATCGGGTGGGCGTGACGCATCATCTCGCCCAGCAGCCCGCGGCCCCGGGGCAGGCGCCCGACGCGGGCGTGCACCTCCGGGTCGACGCCGGCGGTGATGAGCTGCGTCATCTCCTGGCGGGCGTTGAGCACGCCCAGCGCGCCGTAGCGGGCGTCGACCAGCGCCCGCGCGTCGTCCACGATGTGGTGCAGGACCGCGGACAGGTCCAACGTGCCGGAGATCGTCAAGATCGTGTTCATGAACCGGTGCATCCGCTCGTACAGGGCCGCGATCTCCTCCACCTCGGCCTGCAACCGCTCCACGTTCGGTGCGCCAATCACGGGCAATGGCGTGGTGCGGCGCTGTCGATCTCTCCGGCTCACCGTGCATCGCTCCCCCCGGCCACCCGCCCGCCGTTACGGGCCGCCCAAACCCCGTCAGCCCGTCCCTACCCAGGACGATGCGCACCTTTCCTCCGCGGATCCTCGGGGGTACGGGCTGGGTGCCGTACCGGCGGGCTCGTGTGAATACACTTGTCGAACGTGACTTCCAAGCCGCGTATCCCCGATGTCCTGGCCGCCCGCTACGCCTCGCCGGAGCTGACCCGCCTGTGGTCTCCCGAGTACAAGATCGTCGCGGAGCGGCGGTTGTGGCTGGCGGTGCTGCGGGCGCAGGCCGAGCTCGGGGTCGCGGTGCCGGATGGGGCGATCGCCGACTACGACAAGGTGGTCGAGCAGGTCGATCTGGCGTCGATCGCGGCGCGTGAGCGGGTCACCCGGCACGACGTGAAGGCGCGGATCGAGGAGTTCAACGCGCTGGCCGGGCACGAGCAGGTGCACAAGGGCATGACCTCGCGCGATCTGACGGAGAACGTCGAGCAGCTGCAGATCCGCGACAGCCTGGTGCTGGTACGCGACCGGGTGGTGGCGCTGCTGGGCCGCCTGGCGAGCCTGGCCGGGGAGCACACGGCCACGGTGCTGGCGGGCCGCTCGCACAACGTGGCCGCGCAGGCCACCACGCTGGGCAAGCGGTTCGCGACGGTGGCCGACGAGCTGCTGGTGGCCTACGGGCGGCTGGAGGAGCTGATCGGCCGTTATCCGCTGCGGGGGATCAAGGGCCCGGTGGGCACCGCCCAGGACATGCTGGACCTGCTGGGCGGCGACCGCGCCAAGCTGGCCGAGCTGGAGGGCCGGGTGGCGGCGCATCTGGGGTTCGCCGCCCGGTTCACCAGCGTGGGCCAGGTCTATCCGCGTTCGCTGGACTTCGAGGTGGTCACCGCGCTGGTGCAGCTGGCGGCGGCGCCGTCGTCGCTGGCCAAGACGATCCGGTTGATGGCGGGGCACGAGCTGGTCACCGAGGGGTTCCAGGAGGGGCAGGTCGGCTCGTCGGCGATGCCGCACAAGATGAACACCCGCTCGTGTGAGCGGGTCAACGGCCTGGCGGTGGTGTTGCGCGGCTACGCCTCGATGGTGGGTGAGCTGGCGGGCGACCAGTGGAACGAGGGCGACGTGTCCTGCTCGGTGGTGCGGCGGGTGGCGCTGCCGGACGCGTTCTTCGCCTTCGACGGGCTGGTGGAGACGATGCTGACGGTGCTGGATGAGTTCGGCGCGTTCCCGGCGGTGATCTCGGCGGAGCTGGATCGGTATCTGCCGTTCCTGGCCACGACGAAGATGCTGATGGCGGCGGTGCAGGCCGGGGTGGGGCGTGAGCAGGCGCATGAGCTGATCAAGGAGCACGCGGTCGGTGCGGCGCTGGCGATGCGGTCGCGGGGCGCCGCGAACGAGTTGCTCGACCGGCTGGCCGGCGACCCGCGGTTCCCGCTGGACCGGGCGCGGCTGGAGGCGTTGCTGGCCGATCGGGTGTCGTTCACGGGGGCGGCGGCCGACCAGGTGGAGGCGGTCGTGCGGCAGGTGGGCGAGGTGGTGGCGGCGCGTCCGGAGGCGGCGGCGTACCGTCCTGGCGCAATCCTGTGATCCGCGAGCTCCGCGCCGCCGGGGAGGTGCGGCCGGCGTGCGGGGACGACGACCTGGTGATGTGGTTGGCGCAGGGCATGACCGGCCAGGCGCGGGCGTGGGCGCTGGGGGACGCGGTGGTGGTGGCCTGCCCGTGGGTGTCGGCGGAGCTGGTGGCGGCGCACGGGCGGGCGGCGTTGATGGTGGACGACGACAACACGGCGGCGATCGGGGTGTACGAGCGGATCGGCTACCGGCGGGTGATGGCCGCACGTGCCGCCGGCTGACCCGGCGGTGGGCCGGATCCTGATCGGGCCAGGCGCCCGGGGCCACGGGTGGTGGGCCCGAGGTGGGCCCGAGGTGGGGTGGTCAGGCGATGGCCGGGATGGGCATGCCGAGCTGGTTGTAGAGCTCCAGCTGGTCGTGGTAGTCGCGCTCGGTGATGATCAGGCCGTTCTCGATGGTGGACACGGCGGCGCCGCGGATCGCGATGTGCCGTCCGGTCGGCTGCAGCACGCTGCCGTCGGCGAGCTGGAAGGGCCCGTCGTGGGTGCCGGTCATCGTGTACTCGGTCACGGCGGGGTCGTCCAGCAGCGGCTTGTTCCAGGCCGTGAGCTGGACGTCGGGGAAGCTCGCGAAGAGCTGGCCGAAATACCAGCCGAGCTGCTCGGTCCCCTCGACGATCCCCTCCGGTGAGACGTAGACGGCCTCGGCGGCGAAGGACCGGAGGAGGCCCCGCACGTCGTGATCGTTGAACGCGTTGATGACCTCGTCCTTGACCTGCCGGGCACTGGTCACGGCAACCACCCCCGTTCCTCCCTTCCACGCTAGGGGAAAACCGGGTGAGGTTCGGGCGGCGCTGGTGCAGAGTTGACGGCGTGATGTCCGATTTTGTGCCTGGTATCGAGTTGTCGCGTGCCTTCTACCACGAGGTGGTGGCGCCGCTGGTGCCGCGGGTCCCGCACAGCGCCGCGCTGATCGGGCCGGGGTCGGAGGTGCTGGCGTTCGACACGGCCCGCTCCGCCGATCACGACTGGGGGCCGCGCGTGCTGCTGTTCGTGGCGGGTGAGGCGGTGGCCGAGGTGGAGGCGAAGGTGGTGGCCGGGCTGCCGGAGCGGTTCCGGGGGTATCCGACCGTGTTCGGCTACCACGGTGAGGTACGGCCTGGGGTGACGGTGATCGAGCCGGGGGCGTGGCTGGAGGGGCGGCTCGGGTTCGACCCGCGGGCGGGCCTGTCGTTGCTGGACTGGCTGTCGGTGCCGTGGCAGAGCCTGGCCGAGGTGACGTGCGGGGAGGTGTTCCACGACGGCCTGGGCGGGGGCGGGCTGGAGGCGGCCAGGTCGGCGTTGCGCTGGTATCCGCAGGACGTGTGGCGGTACGTGCTGGCGTGTCAGTGGCGGCGGATCGCGCAGGAG
>NZ_JADOGI010000082.1 GCF_015645445.1 Nonomuraea cypriaca
TCCCCTTCCCCGAGGTCGTCGGCATCATCGTGCACGGGATCAACAGCGGCCTCGTGATCCCCGTCCTCGCCCTCGTCCTTCTGATCCTGTCGTTCTTCGCCAGGATCTCGGGCGCACGACATCGAGGGCACTCCGGCTGGTTCGCCAAGGAAATGTGCCACCGGGACGCACGCAAATTCGCCGCATCGGCGCTGAACGATAACGGCTACCGGACGGTCTACACCCCGCCCAACGCCGTCGTCGGCAGCAACGGCTCCACGATCGTGGAGGTGTGGAGACGTTTTGACGTTTCCCTCGCAGAGCGACGCCGAAGGGCCAGTCCCTTCATCTCCTGCACAGCACCGCATCCAGCGAGGTCACCCAACACAACAACCTCATCTTCTGCGCTCGTACGTGGCGCACTTAAGAAGAACAAGCGGCTTTTCTGCGCGCCTGCTTTGACGTCGATTACTCCGAGGGAGTACTTCCAAAGATGTGGTTGACCCGGGTTGAACAGGCATCGCCGGATGCCTGACTGCGCCGCAAAGTGGTGTCAAGTGTTTTGCAAGCGATCGCATCCATTATCAAATCATGAAAAGCCCCGCACGGGGCTGCGGGCTTCAGGGATAAGGAGAACATCATGGACCGCCGAATCTACTTTTCGATGACGGCTACCCTCGCGCTTTCTGCGACCCTGCTGGCGGGGTCTCCCACCCACGCCGGCAGCGCCACAACCTCCACCACGACGTCCGCCGCGTGCAACCCCAAGTACAAGCCCTACGGGCTGATCGGTGACAAGTGGCGGGCCTCGGACGGGGAGAACAGCGTTTTCGGCTGCCCGACACGCGCCGAGTACGGCTTCACCACCAATAAGTCACGCAGACAGGACTTCCGTAACGGCCAGATCGCCTGGGTCCCCGCCCTGGGACCGAAAATGCTGGTCCGGACGTACGCATCCGGCGGCAAGGCCGTCTTCCAGTGGGGGCCGACCGGGCGAGATTGGGACTATTTCGAGGTCCGCTACTCATTCAACAACGAAGAGGTCAAGAAATACAAGGTGAAGCGCCGCGACCCATGGAACGGCGGGTTCAGTCGGCCGGCGACAGGACCAGGACCAGAGCCCTTGGGAAGCAACGCTCCTCTGCATTATTTCTCCGTCCGGGGCTGCGATGACAGCGGAGTTTTCCAGCTCGGGTCTGACTGCGGCGGATGGTCGCTACCAGGGCGGTTGTGAACGCCACCTGGCTTCGACTCGGAAACCCGGGCCGCGTCGAAGCCGGGCGGCACTGCAGTCGGGGCTCATGGTTCTCAGCAAGCGACCACGTGTCTATCACCATGTCAGGAAAGCACCGCACAGGGTGCGGAGACTTCAGGAATAGGGAGAACATCATGGACCGCCGGATCTACTTTTCGATGACGGCTACCCTCGCGCTTTCCACGACCCTGCTGGCGGGGTCTCCCGCCCACGCCGGCAGCGCCACAACCGCCACCGCAACGGCCACCACGACGTCCGCCGCGTGCAACCCCAAGTACAAGCCCTACGGGCTGATCGGTGACAAGTGGCGGGCCTCCGGCGGGGAGAACAGCGCTTACGGCTGCCCGACAAGCGCCGAGTACGGCTTCACCACCAACAAGGCCCGCAGGCAAGACTTCAAGAACGGCCAGATCGGCTGGTCCCCGGCGCTGGGACCGAAAGCGATGGTCCGAGCGTACCGAACCCGTGGGAAGGCCAACTTCCAGTGGGGGCCGACCGGACGCGACTGGGACTACTTCGAGGTCCGCTACGCATTCTCCAACGGACCGGTCAAGAAGTACAAGGTGAAGCGCAGCGACGCATGGAACGGTGGGTTCGGCATGGATTCGGGGGGACCGGGACCGGATCCCTTGCGGTGCATCGTCAGCGACGGATCCTCATGCGGCTTCGCCCACTATTTCTCCGTCCGAGGCTGCGATAATACTGGAGTTTTCCAGACCAATTCTGAGTGCGGTGTATGGTCGATACCAGTACGGTTGCGCTCTTTCTAAGCTCGGGCCAGCCGGCAAATAGGTCACAGACTCTTCCCACAGCTGAGCTCGTTCTGCGGCTTGGCGACACCCTCGATTCGGGCAACGAGTGGGCGGTGCAGTGGCCGCGCCCCCGGATCGGCACGTACCGGCCACCCGGATCACGCCAGCCCCACGACACCCCGCCCATGGCCGGCAACGGCCTCGGGCACCTCCTCGGCGAACACCGCGGTGAACACCCCTCCGCCAGGCCCGTCGTCGATCGGGCGAAAGGAAGGCATCGAGCATGACCAAGAGCCGCGCCGAACTGCCCGGGTGGGGATCCGGCCAGAGGCGGGACGGTCAAGCCCCATCCACCCCGAGGCGCCGGATGTCGAAGAAGCTCGGCTTGGTGATCCTCGGCGTCCTGGTCATCGCCGCCCTGCCGTATTTGAGTCAGGCGCTGTTCAGCCCGTGGGCTCTCTCGCTGACCGGCCGGCCCACGCTACCCGGATACTGGCACGGCGAGATGTCATTCGGGCGAGGCGACACGCGGCCGGTGGTCATGCATCTGCGTGCGACGACGTGTTCCCGATGCTCCGACGACATCGAGGGTGAAGCCACGGTGTGCGTCGCGGGGCGCTCCATCGACTACCGGCTCTCGGGCGAGGCGGCGGACCGCAACGCCGGCCGCTTCACCCTGGACAGCTGGCCCTACCCCGACACCCGGGCCCCGGGCACCCACCTGGGTCACCTCGAGGCCACCTGGGCAGGGGGAGACGAGATCAGCATCACCGCAACCCTGCACGTCACCAACCCCGACGGATCGTGGAGCAGCAACAAGCAGCCCGCCGAACCGTCACGTTTCCGGCTGCACCGTGACACCGAGACGAACTTCCGAACAGCTTGCTGAGCCCAGGCAGGCCGTCCGATTTTTGATGTGGCCACGTCCTCGGCGCGTGCGCGGAGTTACAACAGCCCGTTGCGGCGGGCGAATGCGGCGCGGACGCGGGCGGCTGCCTTGCAGGCAAAGAGCCGCGCCGCCCAATTGCGCGGCGTTCGGGAAGTATTCGAGCAAATGGGGGTCCCGTCGCCGACCGAGGAACAGGTTGCCGGAGTACTGGCGGTGACGTCTAGCGACGTCTACCTGTTGCTGACCCGGGAGGTCGGCATGGACAGGGCGTCGTACGTCAACTGGCTTGCCGCCACACTGTCCGAGCACTTGGCCCGAATTGGTCGGCGCGGTGCCGGAAAGTAGGGGAGATGAACCACGACGGCCCGGCAGACATCCAGGACATGCGTATCGTCCATTCCGCACTGCGCCGCGATCTCGAGCGGACCAGGATGGTGGCATCCGATCCGGCACTGCTCACCGACAGCCGGCGACAGGCGATCGGCACGCACCTGGCCTGGTTGATGCACACGCTGCACCGGCATCACAGCGGCGAGGACGAGCAGGTCTGGCCGGAGATCCGGCGTCGCGACCCATCGGCCGCGGCGCTCCTCGACCAGATGGACGCGGACCACCGGCGACTCGCCGGTCCCATGGAAGAAAGGGCCGACAGACCACACCAATACCGGTTCGAGACGATCAGCCGGTCCCACTGCACACGCTGGAGCTTCCAGCTCGAACCGGCCGGAGCCGCGACCCGGGTCCAACAAACGTTCGAAGTACCGCGCATCTGGAAAGTCTTCGAGCCGACGGTCGCCCTCCTGCTTCCAGAACACCACGACCGCACCGACTCCCTCCGGGCCGACCTCGTCCGCCTTGGCCTAGCCGCGTCACAAGCCAGCACCGGCCTGGACGCTAACGACAAAGTAACGCCATGACCCCGCTCCACAGGGCCGACCAACAACGGATCGCCGGCGCGTTCCTGGTGCTGTCGTTCGTCACCTTCACGGTGGGCGCCACGCTGCCGCTGGTCGGCGCCAAAGGCAACAGCAAGATCTTCACGCTGCCGGTCCGAGAGCATCTGCAGGCTGTGGCCGGTAACCCGGGCAGCTGGCGGTGGGCCAACCTGTTCATGAGCACCGCGGTTGTACTGCTGGTTCTCGGGATGACGATCCTGGTGACAATGCTGGAGAGGGTTGACGAGCGGATGCTGTCCCGGATCGCCCTGACCACGTTGCTGCTGGCTGCGCTGCTGTGGTTGGTCTATTCAGCCTTCAGGTCCACCGTGACAATGAGTGCGGCGCGTGAGACGGTCTCGACCGGCGCCGTGCCGCCCTACTACGACCCATGGAGCCAATGGGCTTCGGGCCTGTTTCAGATCTACACCGTGCTTGGATGCGTGGGCCTCGCCGCGATGGGCGGCTCCCTGCTGATGATCAAGCTGGTTCCCACTTGGGCCGGCTGGACCACCATCGCGATCAGCGTCGCAACACTCCTGCATCTCCTCAGCACCGGCAATACGTTGCCGACCTTCCATTACCTCCCCTGCCTGCTCATCGGCGTCCTGCTGCTGATTCGACGACCACTGCCCCTCGGACCACTGCCCGCGCAGTGAGCGGCACAACCGGGACCACGCTCGAGGTCGAGCCGACTGCTCGCCAGAGCTCCAGATCAGGAGTTGGGATGAGGGGCGGATCTCGGCGTGGGTGGTTTGGCTCGGGTGTGGGCGCGTTTGCCCTGCGGGCCGAAGAGGCTAAGGATCTCGACACCTACGCCGGCCTCGACCTGCACCAGCTGCGCCACAGCGCCGCCACCCACCTCGGCGAAGCCGCGGCCAGGGCCTCGGAGATCCTCTCCCTCAACGTCGAGAACCTCCTCCTGGAGGAACGCAAAGCGCCCCTGCGCTCCAAGGGCGGTGCAACCCAATATTACGGACTCGGAATCACCTGACCCGCAGGATTTACGCTGTGGTCATAGCGCTGCTGGGCCGCGATGACCTCCGGGGTGTGCGCCGAAATCCAGCGGACCAGTTGGGCGAACGGGCGGGACAGACCTTGCCCAAGCTCCGTCAGCTCATAGCTGACCTGCGACGGGGTGGTTGGCTCCACGGTGCGCTCTACCAACCCGTCGCGGACCAGAATCCGCAGTTTGGCGGAGAGCATCTTCTCGCTGATGCCGTCGATGCGCCGGCGCAACTCGAAGAAGCGCATCGGCCCAGGCGTCAGGGCGGCCAGAATCAGCGGCACCCACCGTCCGGTGACATGTTCCATCACCTCCCGCCCGGGGCAGTCGCTGTGAAACGTGTCACTGATCCACCGGGCGTCGCTCTCATCCACCTGCTCACCTACCGCTATCTCTAGGGCTTACCTGAAGGTGCGTACTTACAAAAGGTAAGCCCAAAACCTAACGGCGACGCCGAGTCCGCAGAGCTGCTGTCCAAGCAGATCGACGCCGCGCAGGCGATCCAGGCCGACGTGACTGACGAGGCCCAGGTGACCACGCTGGTGGACCAGGTGATCGCCGAGCACGGACGGATCGACGTGCTGGTGGGCAACGCCCACACCGCGGCGCCGCCGTTCGGCCCGCTGGAGCATGTGCCGTGGGAGGCGTTCGCAGCCAAGATGAGCGATGAGCTGGCCGGCGTCTACCACCTGACCCGGCGGGTGCTGCCGGTCATGCGCCAACGGCGGTCCGGCCGGATCGTCTACGTCTCCGCCACCGCGGCCGAGCTGATCATCGGCAGCGCCGCCCAGTCCACTGCCAAAGCCGCCGTGAACGCCTTCGCCCAGCAGGTCGCCGGCGAGGCCATACGGGACGGCATCACCGTCAATGCCGTCGCCCCTGGCGCGGTTGGTACCGATGCCACCGCTGAGGTGTTCACCGATGGCATCCGGCGCCACTTCGGCGACCGGTCGGTGACCGGCACGATGCTGCGGCCGCAGGACCTGGCTCGCCCGATCGCCGCGCTCGTGGACGGCGCGTTCGCCACGGTCACCGGCCAGGTGATCCGCATCGATGGCGGCTACCCGCTGCTGAGCCAGTTGCTGGACGGCCTGCCGGCCCAGTTCCCCACGGCTTCGTGAGCCTCAGAACAGAGAATGCGGCTCGGGAGAATGCGCGGATGAGGTGGGCGCGCTCATGTCCACGCTCCACTGGCCGACATACCACGTAGGCGCCGCCCATTGCTGCCACCGCCTTCCGGTCGGCGGGCCCTTGCGGTACCTCGGCGCGCACCGCGTCCGCCGGTTCGGCGAACGCGTGTTGGCGTGTGCCGAGGGGATGCCGAACGCTCCTGTGGCGCAGGAGGTCGGGGCCACTGCCGACACGGTGGGCAAGTGGCGCTCGCGGTTTGTTGCCCGACGGATGGCGGGGCTCAGCGACGCCGCGCGCCCGGGCCGGCCCAAGGCGGATCTCCTGCTCACCGAAATCGAGCGTGCCCAGCTGACACGCTGGGCGCGCCGGGCCAAGACCGCGCTGTACCTCGCACCTCGAGCGAAGATCATATTGCGCTGTGCGGAGGGCCGGACGAACAAGCAGGTCGCCGCGGACCTGGGCACCGCAGACGCCACGGTGACCCGCTGGCGGGGCAGAGTTCCAGCAGCCCGCCTGGACGGGCTGATGGACGAGCCGCGGCCGGGACGTCCCCTCGATCCTGCTCGACCAGGTCGAAGACGTGGTCGTGGCGACCACCCACGCCGGGCAAGGACACTCACTGGTCACGCCTCAGATCGAGCTCACCCAGCTAGGAACCCGCTCGATCAAAGGGCTTGGCGACGGACCGGGTACCGCAGATGGAGGGCACGTCGCCCCTGGACGACGACCGGGTCGTCGAGTAGTAGGTGCCCGCCCTCGATCTTCGAAAAGTACGGGATGCCTTCGCCGAACAGTACCGGTACGAGGCTGACGCAAACCTCCTCCACCAGGCCCAGAGCGAGTGCCTGCTGCGTCACGTTCGCACTGGCGATCGTGACGTTCTTGTCGCCGGCGATCTGTTTCGCCCGATTGATCGCCGCCTCGACTCCATCGACGAACGTGGTCGTCGGCCACTTCTCGGCGGCGTCGGCCGGCGGCCGATGAGTGACCACAACGACGGGTGCGCCGGCCGGGTGCTTGTCGTTCCAACCGCCGGCGATGTCGAACAGGCGACGGCCGGCAATGAGCGCACCGGTGTTCTCGGTCAGGTCTCGCCATGCCTCCGCACTCGCATCATCGACCTTGACCGAGATGTCCTCGTTGGGGTTCGGCACGGTCACGTCTCCGGCTTGGTACCAGTCGAACAGCTCGCCGACCTGGTCATCCGGTTGTGCGATGTAGCCATCCAACGACATCGTCATGTGGCTGAAGATCTTGCCCATGGTGGTCCTCCTCTGAGTATCGCTCGGCTCGGTGGTTCCGGCCCGTCCTAATGCGGCCTCTGTGGTAGACCGTATTGAGCGGCAAAACTCATCGCGTCCAGTCACACGATCCAGCCGGGAGCCTCTGGCCCGGGCACCTGCACTCCACCGACCAGGAGGAACCGTTCGCTGCGAGAGGTCAACGGTGGCCAGGGCGTCGCGGAGTTCGCGCCGGCCAGGGCTTGGACTCGAAGGTCGCCGAACCGGAGTGCGGGCGCCTTCCTGCCGTCGTCGGTGACGGTGGGCCTGGTGATCCGTTCGATGACTGGACTCACAAGTGTCGTGCCCTGGCCGACGGTTTCAGTCTCCAGGAGGTGTGACGGTCTCCACGCGGAGCGCGCGGCCGTCCTTGAGGTACTGCTTGATGCGGGAGTTCTTGTAGAAGACGTTGAGGGTGACCAGGTCGCAGTACTGATCGATTTTGGTTTTGAAGCCGCCGCCGCGGGGTGGGGCGGCCGGCGCGGCCGCCGCGGCGGAACAGCAACTCGTGGCGTACCTGCCCTGGCCCCTGCGCGACTGGGAAGCCAGCCATGAGCACACCGAACAGCGCACGAAGCAGCACACCCTGACCGCCGACGGGGACGCGGTCGCCCTCGCAATCGTGCTGCCCGGCGAACCGAGCATCGAGGACCGGGCCATCGGCGATCTCACCCTCATCCTCACCAGTGCCGCCCACGCCCAGGTCGCGGTGGGATGGGTCCTGCACCCGGACTTCCAGGGACAGGGGTATGCCCGCGAGGCGGCCGCAGCCCTTCTCGACCTCGCCGCGGGCCTCGGCGCACACCGGATCGCCGCGACGGTGGACGCGGCCAACGAGCCATCTCTTGCTCTCTGCGAACGACTCGGCATGCGCAAAGAAGCAACGTTCCATCAGGACCGCCACGACCAGACAGGCTGGCGCGACACCGTGATCTATGCCCTCACCGCTGCCGAATGGCTCGGCCGCCGAGTTCCCGCAGCAGACACCACCACAACCGCAGGAGCACACTGAGATGGGCCTCAGCATCGGCGTCGTCGGCGCCACCGGTCAGGTCGGCGCGGTCGTGCGGGCGATCCTCGAGGAACGCGAATTCCCCGTGGACCGGATCCGCTTCTTCGCCAGCGCCAGAAGCGCCGGCACCACTCTGCCCTGGAAGGGCACCCAGATCCCCGTCGAAGAGGCCGCCACCGCCGACCCGAGCGGGCTGGACGTCGCGATCTTCTCCGCGGGGGCCGCCACGTCACGCACGCAGGCGCCGCGGTTCGCGACGGCCGGCGTGCTGGTCATCGACAACTCCAGCGCCTGGCGCATGGATCCCGAGGTCCCACTCGTCGTCAGCGCGTCACTACCACTACCAGCGCGGATCCCAACCATGATCGCGATGTGTCACTGGAGTGCTAGGCAAGGTCGGCGACTTCGTGCAGGCGCTGCCGGCGGTTGACCTCGCCGGCGATCCGCGCGACGACGGTGCGCGGCAGCAGGCGCGCGGGCCAGGTCATGGCCCGGTTCACGGCCCGGCCCGGGTAGGACACCGCGCGCCGCCGGGCGTAGTCGTCCAGCGTACGGGCCGCGACGGTGGCCGGCGCGTCGGCAACCCGGGAGTCGATCGTGGCCGAGGTGCCGTCGAAGAAGCCGGTCGCGATCGCGCCGGGGTGCGCGGCCATGACATGGACGCCGGTGCCGCGCAGTTCCTCGGCCAGCGCCTCGGTGAAGGAGAGCACGAAAGCCTTGGTCGCGGCATAACTGGCCTGGTAGGGCATGGGCTGGAAGGCCGCGGTGGACGAGACGTTGATGATGCCGCCGGAGCCGCGGGCGACCAACTCGGCCCCGATCGCGTGGGTCAGCGCGATCAGGCCGACGACGTTGAGCCCGACGGAGCGCAGTTGCGGCTCGAGCGGGCGGCCGAGGAACGGGCCTGCGCTGCCCGCGCCCGCGTTGTTGAGCAACAAATCGACGGTCAGGCCGCGGTCACGCAGCTCCCGTAGGACCCGCTCCGGACCATCCGGAGCAGCGAGGTCACCGGTGATGACCTCGGCGTCCGGTCTGCCGTGCCGTTCCCGAATGTGTGTGGCGAGCTCCCGCAGGTTCCCGTCCGAACGGGCCAGCAGGATCACCCGCGCTCCCCGGCGCGTCAGCTCCAGCGCGTACGCCCGCCCCAGCCCCTTGGACGCGCCCGTGACGAGCACGGTGACGCCGCGATAGTCGTCGGTCACAACATCCTCCATTGCTTCAAGTCTCGAAGCATTAACGCTAACACGATCCTTCGAAACTCGAAACATCGGTAGAATGCCGGCATGACCACGCCCGAGCTGACCGCGGTGGTCGCCGCGACCCACGACATCTGGATGCGAACCAACGACCTGATCGGGCAGGCGCTGGCCAGGCACGCCCTGACACCGGCGACATTCCAGGCGCTGTGGGCCATCGACCCGGCCGAGCCGCCACCCTCGATGAAGGTGATGGCCGAGCGCCTGTACTGCAACGCCCCCAACCTGACCTTCATCACCAACCAGCTCGCCGACCGGGGCCTGGTGGAGCGTGCCGTGGACCCGGCCGACCGCCGCTCTCGCGTCCTGGTCCTGACCGCCAAGGGCCGCGAGGTTCGCGACGAACTGGTCCGGACGGCGCTGGAGAAGACCCCGCTGGCGGTGCTGACCGGTAGCGAACTGCGGCAGCTCATGGTCCTGCTCAACCGCGCCGTCAGCTCGGGCTGACGAGCCGGAGACGGGGACACGGCCCGATATCACGCCGTACCGTGAGCGCTCCCGCCCGTTTGCGTGCTGCCGGGCCGGCCATGGCCTTCGAGCGCTTCATCGAGTCGGCTTGGAAGCCCCGGCGCGCGGTCGACGCGCTGATCAAGATGCGACCCGGTCGCCGGTGTGGTGGACTGAAACATGCCCAAGAGCCGCGGCCGCCGCAAGGCCACCAGCAGCAGATCAGTCCGTCGTTCGCCTCTCCCGCCACGCCGATCAGACCTGCTGCTGCGCGATGCCCGGCAGCTCACCGGACTGGCCGATCCGCTGATGGCCGAGACCTGGGCCAGCGGTTGGCTCGGCGGGGCATGGTTGACCGCGGAGCTGGGCGAACGCGAGGCCGAGCATCGGTTGTGCATGGAGATGACCGGCCGGGCATGTACCACGCCCTCACCGCACGGCCTGGCCGCGATCGCCGCGCTGGCGCGGGTCGCACCCGCCGCCGACGTCACCATGCTGGCCGAGACGATCGACATCCTGACCGAAACCCAGCCACTGCCGCCCTGGCACACCACCAGGTCCGCGGACACGGCATGGACCGCGGCGGCGGCGAGGCGAGCGGTGGACGTGTGGGACAGCGAACAGGTGCTGCTCATCGACTACGACGGCCCCCACCCCCACACGCTGATGGCCCAGGTCCTCAAGCCCGGCGGGCTGATGATCGGCAAGATCGCGATCCTGGAACCCGGTGCCGCCGCGCAGTGGGACCAACTACGCGAGGACGACGAGGTTCCCATGCCGATCAGCCAGGCTCCGGTGGCCGACGTGCTCGCTGACCTGGCCGATGCGCTGCGCACCACCGATATCACCTGGCCGCGCAACGACGATGAGGACTTCATCGACAACCGGGCGCTGGCCTGGTCCCGCTGCCGCGAGCACCTGCCCGAGTGGCCCGAACGAGCCAGTCTGCCCGAGGCCGAACGCCACCGCCTGATCCAGCAGTTCACCGCCACCAACAACCTGGACGACGAGGTGAGCAGGTCACTGGCCGAGCTGTTCCTGGACTACGGCGAGGGCTACATCGTCTCCGGCCCGCTGGCCTGGAGCCCTGCCGAGGTCATGCTGCTGCTCACCGACTGGCTGCCCCGCAAGGCCATCCTCGATGCCGCCCAGCGCACAGCCCTCCCCGACGTCCTTCGCCAGTGGTTGGCCTACGCCCTCGAGCAGCGCGGCATCGATCCCCGATGGATCACCCCGGTCGTCGATGCTGTCGATGACCACCTTCACGAGTTCCGCCAGGCGTTCGATGACGACACCTCCTGGGGTCCCGCCAAGCAGATCGCCGCCGCTCTCGCCGACAGCGGCGTCGACCTCACCGACCGGCAAGCCGTTGACGACGCCATCCGCGCACTCAACGCCGAACGACTCGCACGCAGCCTTCTCCCGTGATCAGTTGGAGGTACCACGTGGCGTCCCACTGGCCGATGTGAGTACCGCGCAGAGGTCCCGATCGCGGTCTTCGGCATCCGCGGACGGCATTCATGAAAGCGCCCCCGGAGCGCTCTCCCCGCGCAGTGATTTTGGTTCCGCGACAAAGGAGTGGATTCCGTGCCCGGCATGGCCCGTGAACGACTGGCCGAGTTGCTCGATGCGTCGGCGGCGCCGGCCGCGTCCAGCGTGTATCGAAAACTTTCCGCGACCGATCTGTCGGTGGTGGTGGATGGGGTCGGCCCGCTGCGGTTTCCCGTCTCCGATGAGCAGGGCGTCCAGCTGCGCGGGCTCGGCCGCCGTGCGCGGTTCGGGCGCGGTGAGCAGACCCTGACCGACCCGGAGGTTCGCGACACCTGGGAGATTCCCAAGGAGTCGGTGCGCATCGAGTGGACAGAGGCGTTCGCGGCCGTCCTCGACGGGATGCGCGCGGAACTGGGGCTGCCGCCTCACTGCGAGCTCACGCCGGAGCTCCACTCCATGCTGCTGTACGAGACCGGACAGTTCTTCGTCGCCCACCAGGACTCCGAAAAGGACGACGCCATGGTCGCGACCTTGGTGGTGACGCTGCCGTCCGCGCACACCGGCGGCGAGCTCGTCATCGAGCATCAGGGCCAGACCAAGAAATACCGGGGGCTGAAGACCGCGGTCTCGCTGGTAGCCTTCTACGCCGACTGCCGGCACCAGGTTCTTCCCGTGAAGAGCGGCAACCGCTTCACCCTCACCTACAACCTGCTCCTGACGGGCGACAGCCAGGATGCGGCCGCCGAGCATCCGCTGGTCAGTGATCTCGCAGCCTGCCTTCACACGCACTTCACCACCCCGGTCGTCCTCCCGTACAGCCATCGCAGGGGCGATCCGCCGGCGCGGCTGGCGTACCTGCTCGACCACGAGTACACTGCCCGCGGGCTGAGCTGGTCTCGGCTGAAGGGCTCCGACGCCGCGCGGGGCGCCCTGCTGCGGGCCGCCGCGGAGCGGGCGGGTTGCGAGATCGCCCTGGCCCTCGCGGAGATCCAGGAGACCTGGGACGCCTACGATCCCGACGAGGACGAGGATGCATGGTACGGCGACCATGAGGACGAGGACCCCGACTACGGCGAGGACTCGGGCAGCGCGGACAACAGGCAGTACGTCCTTCAGGATCTGATCGAAACCACGACCACGCTCGCCCACTGGATCGGCCCGGAAACAGGGCGGCTCGAGGACATCTCACTGGACCTCAGTGACGCCGAGGTGGCCTCGACGACCCCAACGGCCGACATGACGCCCTACTCCTCCGAGTACGAGGGTTACATGGGCAACTACGGCAACACCCTGGACCGCTGGTACCGGCGAGCGGCGCTGGTCATCTGGCCCCGCGGCCAGGGCTTCGCCAGCCGGGCCGAGGCGTCTCCAGGATGGGCGCTGGACGAACTCACCGCGATGGCCGGCGCCGGGGAGATCGCGCAGGCCCGTGAGGCGGCGCGATCGCTGGAGTCCTTCTGGCACGCCGCAGGCCGCTACGCCGGCCAGACCGAACTTCTCGGCAAGGCGCTGGAAGCAGCCAGGGAGCTGGATGACGCGCAGATCGCCGCCATGCTACTGCGGCCGTTCGCGTTGGAGCGGCTGGTCCCTGAACACGGCCCGGCATTCGCCGGCCTGGCGACGCACTACGGCAGCACCTGGATCAACGGTCTGCTGCGCGATTGGTCCGAGGGCTGGCGGCCCGGCTCCTACGGCCTCGCCCAGGCGCCGCTGGAATGGCTCGAAAATCTTCCACGGCTGTGTACCGCGCTCTCGGTGGAGGGGAGCCCATCCATCACCGCCGCCCGCCGCATCGTCGGCCTGTCGTGGACGATGTTCGCGGGCCAGGTCGGTCCAGCGCTCGACGGACCGCTCACCTCCCGGCAGGAAGCATGGCTGACCGCCTTGGGGGCGCCATGCTCCGGGATCATCGCGGCCGCGACCCGACTGGGATCGACGGACGTATTGGAGGACGCCCAGAAGCTCGCACGGACAGCCGGTGGTCGGGCGCACGTGCTGGCGATGGCCACGCTTCGCGCCGCCGGTGCGCAGCAAGCGGGCTTCGGCGAGCTGGCCGTCCACTGTGCCGAACGGATCCGGGCATTACTGGCGCAGCCACAACGCGCGCCGGGCGACTGGTCGATCGAGCTGCCCACCGGATGCGCGTGCGAGCTGTGCGAAGTGGTCGACACGTTCCTCCGGCATCCTGAACGGCGTGCTCTCGACTGGCCGCTCGCGAAGGACAAGCGCAGGCATGTCCACGCCCGAATCGATGACGCCGAGCTGCCCGTCCGTCACGAGACCAGACGGCAGGGCCGCCCGTACACCCTGGTGCTGACCAAGACAGAAGACCTCTTCGAACGAGAGCGTCTCGCCCGCGAGTGTCACGAAGCAAACCTGGCCTGGCTCACCGACGACTGGAAGGTCTCCACCTGATCCGGCACGGACAATATCAGGTCTGCCTTGCGCCATCCGCGCCGGAGGCGGCGGAGGCGGCGGAGGCGGGGACCGCGGCCATCGTCAGCAGCGTCGCCGCGGTGATTGCGATCAACGCACGTGAGCTGGTGTTCATCTGGTTCTCCTTGCTGGGGGTGATCAGGGGATGCGTGCGGCCGTGATGCTCGTGCGATCAAGCACGGGGTCATGGCGAGGCACGGGCTACCCGCGTCGTGGAGGTATCACGGCCCTGAGGGCCAGAGCGAGGCTCCTGGCGATCTCCTTGATGTCGTGTTATGACGGCGGTGTTGTCATGGCTGGACGAGTGAGGCCGCTTCGGCGGCGGCCTTGATCCGCCGAAGGGTTTGGATCATGCCGGCGCGGGTGGCGGCCAGCGGGGGTCCGCACCCGGTACGGCTACCGCGCCGACTCCCGAGGACTCACTGGTAGCCAACGCGATCCCCAAGCGGTTCAGGGGGTTCAAGGCCACCCAGGTCGCGTGTCGGGATCGGCATCGGCGGTGGGTGCTATTGCTGACAGCGCCCGAAAGCGACGACGTAGGTCCCCGCCTGGCTCGCACCCGCACCGGCTGGATCCGCCGCGCCTTGCCTGACCCCCACGCCGATATCGGTCAACGACGGGCTCAGGACGATCTCGCGATGACCGGCCTTGCTGACGTTCGTCCACCAGTGGACGGCGGCCTTCGGAGTGCCTGAACCGCCCCAGCCGGTGTAGGTGATCTCGGAGACCGCCCACGACCGGGGGTTTGGGCAGTAGCCCGCGCCCCTGACGCGGCTCGCCGGTGTCGAGCCGGTCTGCGGGTTGGTGTGCGAGTCCGCACCCGGCCTCCACCACTTCTGTCTCACGGCGGCGACAGCATGCGATTCGGCTGCGGCATCCAAGGGATGCTTGGTCGCGATGCGGCGCGTGAGCGGCGGTAGCCCGGCCTTGGCGCGCTCAGCGTTGATGAGACAGTGCACCGCCCGGCTCAGCCAGAAGCCATTGCTGCCGTTCCACGGAGCACGGTCATAGTACTTTTGCTCGACGACGCAAGGCGGCGCGGTTATGGCCGATGCGGCGGCGGGTGTTGTAGCGATGGTCGGTCCGGCAGCCGCCAGTGCGGCTATTCCTAAAGCGATGACCTTCATGATCTTCTTTCCTTGGTGTCGATACCCGATGTGCTTGGTCGGTTCGGCCGTCTGCGCATCCGGTCGTCAGCGGAGGACCAGCTGCGACGCAAGGAGATCTGGGTCGTCCGCGCCCTACGTCGACGTGACGGGACGACCACCTACACACGGCCCTGAAGGGCTTTGGCCAGCCGCAGCGCGATCTCCTGGCGGTCGTCCGCGCCGGCGGTTCGCGCCTTGATCCCGCAATAGTCCCCATCACGGCAGGGGAACCACAGCTCGCCGTGCAGTTCGGCGTAGGTGGCGCCGTCGACGAATCCGCTCACCGGCTCTCCGATCTCGGCCAAGGACTCGTACTGGGCCTTGGGCAGCACCGCCGCGAAAACCGCCTCATTGATGCCGCCCTTGGCGCTCGACGCCGTCCAGACGCATCCGCCGAACGCATAGTCATGCTGGCCGCCGTCACTCGGGCCGATCGCCTCAGCGACCTCCTCCTCGGTGAGGAACTCGCAGCTTTCGCTGCCACCGGAGCCCCTCCCGCCGGGGTCCGCACCGGGAGGACCACCACCCGAGTCGCCGCCGCCTCCGCAAGCCGCGACCAAGGCCAGCGCACTGCCGAGGATCGCGGCGTGCATCAACTTCTTGAAGAGCTCCATGACCATCCCTTCGTATAGGCGGCAGCCGCACAAATCCATGAACTCGTCGGTGGGGCTGGAGACGACTATGATTTGGTGAGCAACCGTCCTGGTAGCGACCATTTACCGCACTCGGCACCGTCTTGGAAGAGTCCGGTTCTATCGCAGCCTCGGACTGAGAAATAGTGCCAGTCGTCGCCGCATGGTGGTCCGTCGCCGGGTTCGCAATTCGGGTTGTCTGGTCCTGGCGAATTTGTCTTGAACCCACCGTTCCATGGGTCGGTGCGCTGCACTCTGTACGTGTTGACCGGTCTGTTGTTGAATTGGTAGCGGAGCTCGAAGTAGTCCCAGTCTCGTCCGGTCGGCCCCCACCAGAAGAAGGCCTCGCCGCCGGATTCGTACGTTCGGATCATCGCTT
This sequence comes from Nonomuraea cypriaca, assembly GCF_015645445.1. Lineage (GTDB taxonomy): Bacteria > Actinomycetota > Actinomycetes > Streptosporangiales > Streptosporangiaceae > Nonomuraea > Nonomuraea cypriaca. Next base: position 16,029 of record NZ_JADOGI010000082.1, read on the forward strand.
TCGGTCCCAGAGCCGGGACCCAGCCGATCTGGCCGTTACGGAAGTTTTGTCTGCGGGACTTGTTGGTGGTGAAGCCATACTCGGCGCTTATCGGGCAGCCGTAAACGCCGTTCTGCCCGCCGGATGCCAGCCACTTGTCACCGATCAGCCCGTAGGGCGTTAACTTGGGGTTGCACGCGGCGGACGTGGCGGTGGCGGTTGTGGCGCTGCCGGCGTGGGCGGGAAGCCCCACCAGAGCCGCGGAAAGCGCGAGGGTAGCCGTCATCGAAAAGTAGATCCGGCGGCCCATGATGTACTCCCTATTTCTGAGGTCTCCGGAGCCCCGGTGCGGGGCCTTCATGTTTTAATGATGGACGCGATTGCTTGCGAAATACTTGAAACCCTTTTGCGGCGCAGCACGTAATCAGAGGTCAACGCGGGCGTGGACAGGAAAGCCGAGTTCGACGACAGGCCTCAGCTCCTTTTCAAGTGCGTAAGGAGCGCAGAAGGCGAAGTTCTGTGTAGGCGACCTTGCTGGATGCGGTGCTGTGCAGGAGATGAAGGTCTGGCCCTTCGGCGTCTTCTGCGGCGGAGACGTCAAAACACCTCAAACCGGGTTGGACACAAACGGTCGTGGTGAGCGTTGAGGACAAGGTGCACGTGATGCGTCATCCGGAGTCGGGAAGGCCAGCGCAAGCGAACCGACCCCGGGCCCGTCGAAACAGGGAGATGACAGTGAAACCGGGGGCCGGGTTAGGCGCGGTCGGGGTGGCGGCGGGGCGGGGTTCCGTACAGGCGGGTGTGGCGGCGGCGGTAGGCGGGCCACCACCGCAGGCGAAACAGCAGCCGGATCGGGGCGGGGAAGTCGGTGAGCGCCTGGCGGACCAATTCTGGGGAGCCGGCGGCGCAGGCCCAGCCGAACAGCAGCGGCACCCGCTTGCGGTCGTAGCCGCGGATGACCTCCATGCCGTGGGCCTGCCACTCGGCGGCGGTGATGTGCGCGCGGATGAGGGGGACCGCGTCGCGTTCCTCGTCGTCCAGGTGGCGGCCCAGCGCGGTGTGCAGGCGGTGCAGCGCCTCGGCACGTCGCGCCGGCGGCTGGGAACGGTCGCCGGCCTGGGCCAGGCGTTCATGCCATGCTCCCCAACGGCCGCACCCGGTCACCCTTCCCCGAGAATGCGTACGATCATGATGCGCCCTCCTGTCCGCGTCGTTCATCGGTGGCAGGCTCGGCGGGCAGGGCCGGAGGGGCTGGCCTGGCGTCCAGTTGCCGCCTCAGCCGCGCCAGCTCTTCATCGACGTCGCGCCCCGAGGTGAGTCCGTCCAGCTGAACCTGGAGGTCATCGCGTCCTGCGGGGAGCGTGGCGTCCTCCAAGGCGCCTGAGGCGATCAGCTCGTCCAGAGCGCCCGCGCGAGCCTGCAGATGAGCGGTCTTGTCCTCCGCCCGCTGGACGGCCAGCCCGACGTCGCCCATCTCCTCGGAGATCCCGGTGACGGATTCGCTGATCCTCGTCTGCGCTTCGGCCGCTGTGTACGTCGCCTTGATCGTTTCCTTGCGGGTACGGAACGCCTCCACCTTGGCCTGCAGGCGCTGGCTCGCCAGCGTGAGCCGGTCCTCCTCCGCACGGAGCGAGGCGTGCTGTTCCTCCAAACTGTCCGCCTGGGACAAGGCGGCCGCGCGGCGGCTGAGCGCCTCGCGGGCGATCTCCTCCCGGCCTGCGGACAGCGCCTGCTGCGCCTGTCCCTCCAGCTTGCCCGCGGACGCCTGCAGCTGGCTCAGCTGCAGCTCGACACGCTTACGGCTGGTGGCGACGTCCGCCACACCGCGGCGCACCTTGTTCAGCAGCTCCAACTGCTTGGAGTAGGAGTAATCGAGCACCTCTCGGGGATCTTCCGCCTGATCCAGCGCCTTATGCGCCTTCACCCGGAACAGGTCAGCGATACGGCGGGCCAGACCCATGCCGATCCCCTCCTCCACGAATAGAGCGGGCAGCCCGGACGAACCAGCCCTTCTTGGCCGCGATGCGCTTGCGACGTCGGTGATGGATGTCGCTTTGGTCCCGATCGACCTCTTCTGTTCAGTTGACACCAGGACCGATGATGAGCAGGCACGGAAAGTCCCAAGACCGCGGCAACGATCGGCAACGAGCCCGTTACGTCGGAAGACCGATGACACCAGGTGGGCTGAGCGTGGCCGAGGCCTGGCGCTGCTCCGTCCCTCTCGTGCAGTGCGGGACGAGTTGCCGGCGTCGAAGTCGTGGCTACCGACGCCGTCGCCGAAGGAAACCGTTGTTTAGTCGTGGCTGTTCAGGTTCGCAGGCAGACCGAATTCGCGACGGCGGCCAAGGGACAAGCCGTAGCTTTATATCACGGCGATCATTGCCAAGGTCATACTGCTGATTCTTCGGCGACTACGCGGTTCGTTCCGCCGGTTGCAAGCCGACCAGGAGGTTGAAGGCGCCGGTCAGCAGGTTGAGTGTGACCACGCCCACGATCTCCGCGATGATCCGATCGCTCCAGCCATGCGCCCGGAGTTCGGCGACATCCGCATCGGTGATCGAGGACGGCTCCACGAGGACACGTACGGCCATGGCAATGAGCGCAGCCTCCCTGGCGTCGGTGGACGTGCCTGCCGGGCCAGCGCGATGTCGTCTTCGCTGAGCCCCGCCGTGCGCCCGGCCTCGGTGTGCGCCTGAAGGCAGTGCTGCATCCAATCCATTCCTGTACGGCGAGCGAGATCTTCTCACTGAGGGCGCGCGGCACCGACGTGACGCTCGCACAGCGCCGGCAGGATCCCCATGCGCTCGGCGGCGTCGTAGCCGCGGCCGAAGAACGCGACAACGTACCCGCTACTACGGCGGGCCGGAGCGCGCTCGATCACCACCGGTTCCCAGCCGATCCGGTGCAGCTGCAGCGCGGCGGCCAGTCCGGCGATTCCCGCACCGACGACAACGGCTCTCCTGGTCATGTTCTTTCCTTCCTGCCGCGGAGCACGGCGAGAGCGATGACGACGACGATGGTCATCAGTCCTGCGGCGACGCCGAACCCGACGCTGTACCCGGCTACGAGCGCCTCGGCCGACCCGCCAGACGCGGCGGCGGTCGCACCGGCCGCGGCGCTGGACAGAATCGCCAGCCCCATGCCCCGCCGAGTTGAGCGCTGACGTTGAGGAGCGACGAGGCCGTACCGCTGGACGAATCGGGAACCCCTGTCAGTGCCGCCGTGGGCGAGGCGTTCACCGACGGCACCTTGGAACTCGACGCCAGCGAGCGCGCCTTCACCTCGTACCTCCAGGCGGAACAAGAACACGGCCGCATCAAGACGGATGCGGACGTCGAGTCGCTGGCCCTCGTCCTGGTAGGCGCCGCACACCAACTCTTGCTCACCCGCGGCCCACACGCCACCGACCTGCGCGACCGCATGCACAGGACGGTAACGGCCTTGATCACGGCCGTTACGCCGCAGGTATGACGAACCACTTGAACTACGGCTGAGCTTAGTAGGAGAAGTTTCGCTGCGATTAAGGAACCCAGACCGTCACGCTGATCCACTTCCTCGAACGGCTCACGGCAGACGAGCACCAGGCTCTCGACACCGCTCTCGCAATCATCCGCTCCGATGAGTCGTGACCCGTCCGAGCGCGGTGAGCGCTCGGACGGGTCACGAGGTCAGAGCCGGTCGAGGATCTTCTGCAACTGCTCCACTTCGACCTGCTGCGTGGTTTCTATGGTCGTGGCCAGCTCTTTGGCCTGAGGGTTCGAGCCATTGGCCTGCTCGGTGCGGGCCATCTCGATCGCACCGTTGTGATGGGCGATCATCTGCTGCGCGAACAGCTTGTCGAACTCCGTTCCCTTGGCGGCCTTGAGCTTGGTCATGTCCTCCTCCGACATGACGCCGGGCATCTCGTGTCCCATGCCGCCCTCGGGTGAGGGCTTGCCCCACTCGGTCAGCCAGCCCTTCATGGTCTGGATCTCCGGATCTTGGGCGGCCTTGATCTTTGCCGCGAGCTCCTTGATCTCCGGGTCGGCCGCGCGCGCCGGCGCGAGGTCGGCCATTTCGACCGCCTGCTCATGGTGCGGGATCATCATCTGCGCGAACATGACGTCCGCGTCGTTGAATGTGCCGGCGGGCTGTGCGCCGGCGGTGGTGGCGGCAGGCGCGCTGCTGCTTCCCATCCCTTCGCGCCCGGCCATGGAGTCGCTGTTTCCACCACAGGCGGTCACCAGAGCGAGAGCTCCTGCCGCGACGGCGACAGACATCTTGCGGTTGATGCGCATTGCTGTTTGTTCTCTCGATTGTGTCGGAACTGTCGGCCTGTGCGCGGGCAGGCTGGAACCCTGTCCACGCGGGCTGTCGGCCTATATCCGCAACATCGAGAGAATGGCAAGACGCTGGGATGTGAGTTTCGGTGGGGGGCGCGCAACCTGCCGGGCTGGTGAGAGCATCCCACCCCTCGCATCGCTCTGCCGTCCCGCTCTGGTCCAGCCAGCGCTCAGGAGCAGAACGATGAGCGACACCAGGATGGCCAGGCACACGTCCGTCGGGTCGAACCCGGGTACATGGTCCGGAATGAATGCCTGAATCCCAGCGGGAACCGCCGAAAGAGGTATTGGGTCAACCTCCATGGCGTGTGCGGTACCGGACGCGGCGCCGTGCTGGCCGTGCAGGTGTCCGAGGGTATGCATGCCACACACGCCCAGGGCAAGGGCCACGAGCAGGACAGCACGCACCACGTGCACTGCACGACGTCGCCGCATAGGTCCCACCGCCCTCACAGGTCATCGGCACGTCACGATGACTGTCAGTGTACTAACACGGCTCGTAGCACCTACCAGAAGCCGCCCGGGTGCCGCCACACACCGATGTACGGTACCCGGCTCTCAATCGTTCACCGGGAGCTCCCGCCGATCCTCATTGAGACCCGGTCAGGCGGAGGCCAGTTCGTAGCCGGCCTCTTCTACGGCATCACGCGCCGGAGACCCCCGGCGAGGGACGCTTCGCCATCGCCGTCGCCAAGGACGGCGTCCTCGTCGGCGCGGTCGCGGTGAACGCGCCCAAGGACCTGATCCGCATCAAACGCGCCATCGTGGCAGGTGATCGCCAGGGCTCCCTGGCGTGAGGGAACGCACTCCTGGCCCGCATCTACGATCGCCGGTAGCATCGAGCAGATCGCAGGTGGAGGAGACTGTCAAATGGTGCGTGGTCTAGGCGAGCTCGAGTCCACGATCATGGATCACATGTGGGCCATCAGGCGACCGGCCTCGGTCCGGGACGTCCTGGAGCGTCTCCTGCAGGACCGCACCCTGGCCTACACGACGGTCATGACCGTGATGGACAATCTCCACACCAAGGGTCTGCTCAAGCGTAAGCCCGTCGGCCGGGCCTACATCTACGAGGCGGTGTCGTCCAAGGAGGCCTACACTGCCGACGTGATGCGCGAGTCACTGGCCAGGAGCGGCAACAGGGCGGCCACACTGGTGCACTTCCTCGAGCGGCTCAGTCCCGAGGAGGCCGGCGCTCTGGAGGCGGCGCTCCAGGTGTTCCCGCCGGGAGGACGCAGCTCATGACCGTGGCGATCGTCCTGGCCCTGTACGGCGTCTTCGCGGCCCTGGTGCTGCCGAAACTGCTGAGAAGGGCCGCTTGGGCCGACTGCGGGAGTCGTGCTGGGCGTTGCACTGGCAGCCTGCGGCCAGGCGACGCAGGAGCCGGGCGAAACGACCGATCGGGACCTGGGAATAGGTCACGTGCACGGGCTCGGCATCGACCCGGCCGATGGGGCCCTCTACGTCGCGGGCCACTACGGACTCTTCAAGATCACCTCACCCGCGACGGCCACCCGGGGCTCGGACCGCGACCAGGACCACATGGGCTTCACCATCACGGGGCCGAAGACGTTCCTGGCCAGCGGGCACCCCTCGGCCGAGGACGTCTCGCCGGAACGCCCGCCGCACCTCGGCCTCATCAAATCGACCGACGCCGGACTCACCTGGAAGACACTCTCGGAGGACGGCTCCGCCGACTTCCACTCCATCCAGCCCGCCGGCGACAACCTGTACGCCTACGACAGCCAGACCTCGAAGGTCTGGCGCAGCATCGACGGCGGCGCCACCTGGACACAGGGCACGGAGGAGAAGGTGATCGACCTCGGAGCCGACACCGGGCAACCGTCGCGCCTCTACGCCACGACACCCGACGGGCTGAAGGTCAGCGAGGACGGCGGGCTGAAATACAACGACGTCACGAAGGCCCCCCTCCTCAGCCACATCGACGTCGTCACAGGCGACGTGCTCGTTGGAGCCGGAGCCGACGGCCAGATCCACATCAGCCAGGACGCCGGTAAGACCTGGTCGGCCGTCGGCAAGCTCCCCGGACAGGCAGCCGCGTTCACGGCCGTGGACCGCCGGCGCCTGCTGGCCGCCATGGAGGACGGCACGGTGCTGGTCTCCAAGGACGGCGGCAAGTCGTTCACCACCGCTTTCTCCCCCGCAAGCTGATGGCTGTCCATGAGGATGTGGCCCACCGACTCAGCGTCTGGGCGATGAGCGGGCGTGTGGCGAAGAACCACGGGCTTCACGCATCCGGGGCGCCTCACCGTACTCACTGCCAGGTCATGAGGTGCGCCCCCAGCGTTGGGCGGGCTGCGGGCCGCGGGCTACCCGCTCGCCGGCGATCGTGACGTCGACCAGTTCCTTCAGCAGGGCGCGTTGTTGCTCTCATGAACGCCATGCCGGTTGCGTGCGTATCCACAGGTGAGACGGAGATCAGCTATCACCAATAGTAAACCTCTCTACCTGGCGAAATTGCGCGGAACAGGGCACTATCCTTCCTGCCTTCTGTACTATTTCGGCCCAGGTTCGGAGCTTTACGAGGAGGCATCGTAGTGGCCATGTGGACGAGGCTGGGGCGAACAGCAGTAGCCACGGCGTTAGCCTTGATCGCACTGGCCGCAGCCCCTGGCGGCGCTCTCGCCGACCCATCGCCCGCCAAGGTCAGAGCCAAGCTGGTGAAGCTCAACGAGCAGGCAGATCAGCTGGTCGAGCGGTACAACCAGGCCACCGAGGCGTACAAGAAGGCCAAGAAGAAGTACGACACCCTGAACACCGAGCTCGGCCGCAAAGACGCCCAGGCCAAGGTTCTCCGCCAGGAACTCGCCACGATGGCGATCAACGGCTACCAGTCCGGCCCGTTGGAGCGCTGGCAGGGATTCGCCTTCCAGACCAACCCAGAAACGACCCTGAGCAGCATCGCCTCTCTCGAGCAACTGGCGCAGGACAGAGCGGCCAAGGTCCGTGCCTACGAGGCGACCACCAAGGAACTGCGCGATCGACGCGCCGAAGCCGAACGCGTCCTGACAGAGACCGACGATGCACGCGACAAGGTGCGCGGAGAGAAAGCGAAAGTGGACAAACTGGTCGACGAACAGACCAAGCTCCTGCGACGGCTGGGCACCTTCCAGACAGGTGATCCCAACAGCCCAGGCATCCAGTACACCGGTCCTGCCTCCGGCAACGCCCGTAGCGCGCTCCAGTTCGCCTTCGCCCAGGTCGGCAAGCCCTACCGGTACGGCGGCACCGGGCCCGGCTCCTACGACTGCTCCGGTCTCACCCAAGCCGCCTGGCGCACCGGCGGAGTCGAGCTGCCCCGGACGACCTGGACCCAATGGGCATGGGGCGCCAGCCGCCGTGTCCCCCTGGACGCGCTACAACCCGGAGACCTGCTCTTCAGCAATGGTCTCGGACACATGGGCATGTACGCCGGCAACGGAAAAATGGTGCACGCGCCTCAGACCGGCGACATCATCAAAGTGGTCGACCTCGACGACTACTGGCGCAACCGCCTGCTCGGCGCAGTCCGCCCATGATGGTCAGCGCGTTGATGCGAGCCCTGGACAAGTAGCCGCCACTGATCCGAGTGACCCAGCGATCATCTACGTGCAGGCTTCTCAGCGTAGCCATCTCCGAAGCCCTCGCCACGGGGCAGCGCAGCGTGAACGTGCCCCTGACCGACGCCCAGGGCTGGGTGACCACGGCGGAAGCCAGGAAGTTCTGCATCATGGAGAAGGTCGGTTCGTTCACCACGCGTCATCCCTGCTGCGCACCGCGCGTGACCAACATCCATATTCCCAGGCCGCGGCCGAAGCGATGAAGATCGGCAGCGCCAGTAACTTGCGCCCCGCCGGGGCTAGCGCCGTTTGCTCGGCCGGGCGTGTGACAGCGGTCCCTGCGCGGTGAAGGAGTCGCGGCAGCGGGTGGAGCAGAACCAGTACGTGCTGCCGTCACGTTCGATAGAGGCGGCGGCGGTGGCAGGATCGACGCTCATGCCGCAGACCGGGTCGACGGCCTGGTCCGGCTCCTTCCCGGTCTCGACGGTGACGGCCTGGCCAGCCGGGGGCTCGGGCGTCGGCAGCAGGTCTGGCGGGGTGAAGCGGCGTAGCCGGTTGGCGTTTCCGACCACCGACAGCGATGACAGGGCCATCGCGGCGGCGGCGATGACAGGCGAGAGCCGGATGCCCAGGAACGGGTACAGGACGCCCGCGGCGACGGGGATGCCGACGACGTTGTAGACGAAGGCCAGGAACAGGTTCTGGCGGATGTTGCGCATGGTGGCCCGGGACAGGCGCACTGCGGTGACGATTCCGGCGAGCGCGCCGGAGATCAGGGTGATGTCGGAGGCCTCGATGGCCACGTCGGTGCCGGTGCCGATGGCGAAGCCGACGTCGGCCTGGGCCAGGGCGGGGGCGTCGTTGATGCCGTCGCCGACCATGCCGACGCGCCGATCTTCGCTCTGGAGCCGGGCGATCTCGGCGGCCTTGTGCTCGGGGAGCACTTCGGCCAGCACGCGGGTGATACCGATCTGGTGGGCGATGGCCTCGGCGGTGCGCTGGTTGTCGCCCGTGATCATCACGACGTTCAAGCCGAGCCGCTGGAGCGCGGCGACGGCGTCACGGGAGTCGTCTTTGACGGTGTCGGCAACGCCGAGCACCCCGACAGGCTCGCCGTCGATGGCGACCATGATCGGGGTGCGGCCGGCCGCGGCGAGCCGGTCGGTGGGCGTCTCCAGCGCCTCGGTCCCCACTCCGGCGACGGACAGCAGCCGACGGCCGCCGACCAGCACGCGGTGGCCCTCGACGGTGACGGAGATGCCCTTGCCGGTGACCGAGTCGAATTCCGACGGGTCCGTCAGTGCCTGGCCGCGATCGGTGGCGCCGGTGACGACCGCCTGGCCGAGGGGATGCTCGGAGGAGCGTTCGGCGGAGGCGGCCAGGCGCAGGAGGTCATCGGCGGTCCAGGCGCCGGTCGGCTCGACGTCGGTGAGCGCCGGCCGACCGCGGGTGATGGTGCCGGTCTTGTCCAGCACGATCGTGTCCAGCTTGTGCGCGGTCTCCAGGGCCGCCGCGTCCCGGATCAGGATGCCGGCCTGGGCGCCCTTGCCCGTACCGACCATGATCGACAGCGGGGTGGCCAGGCCCAGGGCGCAGGGGCAGGCGATGATGAGCACCGCCACCGCCGCAACCAGGGCGAGGGTGAACGCCGGCGCGGGCCCGGCGACATACCAGACCGCGAACGTGACCACGGCGATGGCCATGACCGCGGGCACGAAGTAGCCGGACACCAGGTCAGCCAGCCGCTGGATGGGGGCTCTGGACGCCTGCGCCGCCTGGACCAGGCGGATGATCTGGGCCAGCACTGTCTGCGCGCCGACCTTCTCGGCCCGGAACGTGAACGCGCCGGTCTGGTTCACGGTCGCGCCCACCACCGCGTCGCCCGGCTCCTTCCCCACCGGGATCGATTCGCCGGTGACCATGGACTCATCCAGCGTGGAGCGGCCGTCCACGACCAAGCCGTCCACCGGGACCTTCTCTCCGGGCCGGACGATCACGAGGTCGCCGGGCGCCACGTCGGCGATGGGGATCTCGCGCTCGGCGCCGTCGCGGCGTACCCAGGCGGTCCTGGCCTGCAGGCCAATCAGCTTGCGGATGGCCTCGCCGGTGCCCGCCCTCGCGCGCGCCTCCAACAAGCGGCCGAGCAGGATCAGCGTCAGGATGACGCCGACGGCCTCGAAGTACACCTCACGCAGCTCAGCCGGTAGCAACCCTGGTGCGATGGTGACCAGCAGGCTGTAGCCGTAAGCCGCACAGGTACCGAGCGTGATGAGGCTGTTCATCTCCGCGGCCCGGTGGCGCAGGCTCAGCCAGCCGACCCGGTGGATCGGCCAGCCGGCGTAGAACATCACCGGCGTGATCAGCGCGAGCTGCACCCAGCGATCCAGCAGGAAGGCGGGCATCCAGGTGGCGCCGAAGAACTCGTGCGCCATCACCGCCACCGCCACCGGCGCGGTCAGGACCGCTCCGATCAGCACGCGCCGCGACAGGTCCCGGATCTCCGCCCGCCGGTCCGCCGCCTCGGTGTCGGTGTCGTCTTCGGTGAGGACCGGCGTGCTGGCCACTGCCTGGGCGGCTGCGTCCTCAGAGTGTCCGTCCGCGGTCGTCTCGCCGCGCGCAGGCTGCCCGTTCGGGCCTGGTTCGACGATGAGGCGGCCGCGCACCATGTTCATGCCGCAGACGAAGCCGTACTCGCCGGCCTCGGACGGGGTCAGCTCCACGGCGGTGGACTGGAAGGCTGGCAGCACCTGGTCGATGTTGAAGTCGGGGAATACGACGTGCGAGGTGCACTCGCCGCTCTCGTGCCGGTCGAAGACCAGACGCAGAGGGACGCCCTGGCGGGCGCGGATGACGTCAGGCGCGTAGCCGCCCTTGACGGCGACGTGGATCTCTTGCACACCGCCGTGCAGGTCGGCGAGGCGGCTCTTTCTCGGGCCGAAGAAATACCAGGCGAGGAATGCGACCAACCCAGCGGATGCGACGATGACCACCCAGTCGGTTCCGATCATGAGACATCGCCACCCTTCGACTCTCGCGCGCGGTCGTGTTCCGCCACCTGGTGCCCGTGGTCAGCCTGGTGGCCGCCCATGGACCGCATCATCACCGGGCACATCAGGACGACTGCCACGAGGAGGACCGTGCTAACCGGCGCGCCGGCCCAGATTGCCACCCGCGCCGCTGCGGTCGCCACAGCGGCAGCGCGATTTCTTGATCATGGATTCCTCCGCCGTTCTACTATCGAAAGTAGGAGGTCTGTGTCGAGTCTGTCCTACCGGTGATCCCGCTGGAACGGCAGAAAGTCCCGAGTGGCAGGGTCGAAGGTCCCATCACAGCCTGTGACGAGGTCAGGAGGAGCGGAGAAAGCCGCCCATTGACCCGGCATGATCCATCGTCTCGATCTGAGGCTCCTGGGAGGCCTTGATCTTCTCCGCCAGGGCCTTGACCTCCTTGTCGGCCGCCCGCGTATCAGCCAGATCGGCCAGCTCGACCGCCTGCTCGTGGTGCATGCTCATCATCTGCGCGAACATCACGTCCGCGTCATTGAAATCGGCGCTCGGCTGAGCGCTCGTTGTCGTCGTGACGGGGACAGCACGGGATACGGCAGACATATCCTGGCTCACCGGCACATCGCCACAGGCGACGAGGACCAGCACGCCCGCCGCAAAGGATGTGAGGCGGGTAACCGCCGATTTGATGATCATGGGCTCTGAACCCCCGATCGCAAGGATGTCAACCTGCGAGTATGCGTATGCCGACCAGCCCATACTTACCCCGAACGGGAATCGCTACCGTGTCTCGTCTCCTAGCGGCAAGCCAGGTCGGCTGCCCGATGACTGGACAGCCGACGTTCAGTCTCTGGAGTCGGTTGAGGATCTTCCTCGGCTATCGCAACTGTGCACCGTGCCTACCGCGAGCTTTGCAGACCTGGCCGACGCGGTCCACGGGGAGGACCAGGTCACGCCGCCGGCACCCGAGGTGATCGTGGACGTCCGCCTCGGCAACGAGTGGGACGCGGGCCCCATCGACGGCGGGACACACCTGCCACTCCCCCTCATCGAGCGACACATCGGGGAGATCTCGCTGGGCACGATCTGACTGAAGACGCCAAGGAACCTGCCCTCCGTCGCCGTGATCGCCGCCATGGCGGCCCGCACGGCAACGATAATCGTGCTCGACGTCGGGAAGTGGCGGCCTTCATGACCGCGTTCGGGATTCTCGGTCCAGCATGGCAGCGAAACCGTCGAGGTGGCGTGCGAGGCTGTACTCGAACAGCCCGTCCAGGTCCGACACCGTTTCCTCGGGAATCGCGGCCAGGAGAGGAAATCGTCCGCGGCCGAGGAGTTCGTCCGCCCGGCCCTGCTGTGCGAGCCGCCACCGGGTGAGCGTCACTCCGGTCTCATCCTCCGCTTCGGCTTCGTCGGCCATGGACAGGGCGATGGTGACGACCAGCGCGTGTAGCGTGAGTGCCTCACGGATTCGCGTCGTCATGGGCAGCCCGAGCCCGTCGAGCGCGCGCAGGGTCCACTCGGTGTGAGCCATCATGTTGGGCACGAGCAACGGGCGCGTGAAGGAGACGGCCCTGGGCAGCCAGAGATGTCGGCGCCCCAGCTCCCATTGTCGGCGGGAGATCAGTTCGAGTTTGGCTCGCCACCCCTCCGGCCCGGGGATCGGTAGCTCTGGTTCGGCGAAGACTTCGTTGACCATCTGCGTCACCAGTTCGTCCTTGTTCGCCACGTGCCGGTACAGCGACATCGCACCGACGTCGAGTTCCGTCGCCAGTCGCCGCATGGATACGGCGTCGAGTCCTTCAAGGTCGGCGATCGCGATGGCGGTTTGGAGTACGTGCTCGCGGTTCAGTGTCTGCTTCGGGATGTCGGCTCGCCGCGGGCTTGGCGGCGTGGTCGGGCCGGCCGGCTGTTCCTGGACCGTACGGATGCTGACCACCGTGCCGGCGCCGACCTTCGTTTCGACCAGCCCTTCGTCGCGGAGAGCAGCCATCACTTTCGTCGCGGTCGCGACCGCTACGCCCCCTCGCTGGGCGATCTGCCGGATCGAGGGCATCCGATCGCCTGGCCGCAGGTCGCCGGTCAGAATCCGGGAACGGAACTCCGCGACGATCCGCCGGTAGGGCGGATCCGGACGTTGCGTTGACGACGGCATGGGACCTCGATCCATATGGGTGTCCTGCGCTGCGGCAAGTGTACTAGTTCAATTTCCGCGTACTAGTACACTTTCTGGGGTCCACAAGACCGATTGTGCAAGCATTTCGCGTAGTCGGGCTTACCATGTGCGCATGACGCTAAATACACCGTACGCATCCGTGCGGCATGCGGTGCTGGACGTCCTTGCCGAAGCGTTCTTGAGCGATTCCGTTGCCCGTCAGCTCGTCCCCTCGCAGTGGCTGGAGCCGACCACAGGCCGGGCGCCCGGCACGGAGCATCCGGACGCGCCCGAGGTGGTCCCGAGCTTCCTGGCGCGCCGGCTCCTTCCCGGCAACACAGCGGGCACCACAGAACTGGTGCGCCGCCCACTCGTGCCGCGGTTCTGCCCACCGGATCGAGGGTGGTTCGCTCCAATGATGCTCGGCGCAGCCTCCACCAGCATGGGCGACACCGGAATGGGGATCGTATGAATCAGTTGTCCGGCTCGTTCGCCGAAGTGCGGTCGTGGCATCGACCGTTGATGATCATGGTGGCGGCGATGTCCGCGCTCGTCGTCGTCGCGAGCTTCGGTCTCTTCGCCGACGGTCGTGAGCTCATGCAGGCATCGATCTGGGCGAAGCCGTTGAAGTTCGGGGTGTCGTTCGTCATCTACGGCGCGACGCTCGCCTGGCTGTTGCCGAAGCTTCGCCGGGCAAGGCGCACGATGTGGACCCTCGGAACGGCCTTCGCCGTCACCGGGCTGATCGACGTCGGTTTCATCGCGGTGCAGGCCGCCCGCGGCACCTACAGCCATTTCAATGTCAATACCGATGCGTTCAACCAGATCGGGCAGGTGGTCTTCTCCTCAGGCGTGATCGGGTTGTTCGGGGCGAGCCTGCTCATCGCCGTCATGCTGCTGTTCCAGCGGGTCGGCGACACGGCACTCACCTGGGCCCTGCGCGTCGGGATCGTGCTGTCCGTCATCGGCATGGCGCTGGCGTCCTTCATCCGTGGGTGGGCCGCGACCGGGCCACGGACGGCCGAGGACGCCTACGGGAACCCGGTCACGCTGCTGGGGCAGCACGGGGTCGGGGCACCGGACGGCGACGGCATGCCGATCACGAACTGGAGCACCGTGGGTGGCGACCTGCGCGTTCCGCACTTCATCGGCCTGCACTCCGTCCAGGTGTTCGTGCTCGCGGTGCTGCTTCTCACCGCCCTCGCGGCCCGGATCAGCTGGCTGCGCAGCGAACGCGTGCGCGCCCAGCTGACCGGGGTCGTCATCCTGGGCTACACCGCGCTGTTCGCCATCACGACGTGGCAGGCGATGCGCGGCCAGTCACTGGTCCACCCCGACGCGGCTACGTGGACCGCGCTCGCCGTAACGGTAGTCGTGACCGCACTGCTGGCGGCTCTGGCCATCTCGGCCGCCCGCCGCGAGGTGGCGCCCGCCAGCGACGGGCACTCGCCCGGCACGCCGCCTCGCGGGCCCGTCGGGTCCTTGAGCCGGGACCATACCGTGGCTCGATGAGAACGAAGACTCGCGCCGCGTGGACGTCGAACGGGTGTCGGGTCGGCGTCAGCCGCTTCGACACCCGTTTAGAGTCGCTGACGCGGCGCCTGCCGCCGAGCGGCACGAGGTACACGAGGTAGAGGAGGCGAGCAAGGTGCTGCGCCGGTCCCGGCCCGCTCGCGATCGACCCCATCAACCGCAGTTGAGGACCATGACCAAGCTCTGTCATTTCGAACGTCACACAAATTCCCCCATGCCTAGCCGAATCCTGACCCTGAGCGCCTTACTCACGTTCGCGGCGGCCGGGTGCGGGGTGCTGCCGATGCAGGAAGCCGCGCCCCCGCCCGCCACCACCGCGCCGGCGTCGAGTGCCCCGGCCACCAGCGCTCCGCCCGCCACCGCCACGGCATCGGGTCAAGACACCCGACCCGCCCTGGCCGAAACCCGCAGTACCATGACCGAGAACCTCAAGGTCGAGGTCGTCGGCCTCAACCGCGTCAAGGGCAAGCACCTCATCGCCCAGATCCGCCTGTCCAACACCGGCACCGACAAGCACCTGTCCTGGGCCGGCGAGATGGGCGACCGCACCCGCCCCCTCGGCGAGATCAAGTGGGCCTCCGGCATCGGCGTCCTCGACGCGCAGGCCCGCACCTGGCTCCTGCCCTACCAACCCGCCGGCTCCCCCTGCCTGTGCAGCGACCAGGACCGCGACGGCCTCGGCCACTTCATCGACCCTGGCCAGTCGATCACCGTCTACGCGGTGCTGCCCGCACCGTCGGGCAACCCTGCGACGACCACCGTCGTCACCCCCGTGGGCCCGCCGATGCTCAACGTGCCCATCAGCGACGAAGCTCCGACCGGTGACTTTCCCGACCCCGACGCCGAGCCCGTCACCCCGCTCACCCGCCGCCTCATCCTCCCCTCCGAATCCCTGGACAAATCGGAGGAGACCGCAGACGACGGCAAGGACCTGCAGGTCAACCTCTCCTCCGACGTGCTGTTCGCGGTGGACAAGGCCACCCTCACCCCCGAAGCCAAGTCGATCATGGCCCGCACGGCCAAGCTCATCGACGCCTCCCCCGCCACAGTGGTGACGGTGGCGGGCCATGCCGACTCCTCCGGAAACGACGCCATCAACGACCCACTGTCGCTGCGCCGCGCCCAGGCGGTACAGGACGCCCTGTCGGCGCTGCTGTCCAGGGACGGGGTCCGCTTCCAGGCCAAGGGGTACGGCTCGCGCCGCCCCCTCTACAGCAACGACAGCGATGAGGGCAAACGCCGCAACCGCCGCGTCACGGTGACCTTCCCCAAACCTCAGCCCGCTCCCCAGGAACCGGTGGCCACGACCTCTCCCGGCGCGACCGGCCTGACCGGCACCACCAAGGCGGACGGCCAGCCCATCGCCATGGAGGTCGCGGGCCTGCGCCGACTGCCCGGCGGCCTCGGCCTGCTCACCTACAAGATCACCAATGAGGGATCGGCCGAGACCTGGTTCAGGGACCTTCACCTCGCTCAGGACTGGGAGGCGTACAAGTACCAGGCCGCAAGCAACGTCCGCGTGACCGACGTCGCCGCCCGCCGCCAGTACCTGCCCGGCCGCCTGGAGGTCCCCACCGACGACGGCGTGGACTTCTACTGCGCATGCACAGACGTCTCCGGCGTCCGCATCAGCACCGAGAAGTTCGCACCGGGCCAGACCCGCGAGTTCTGGAACCTCTTCGCCCTGCCCGACACCGCCGACACCCTCAAGGTCAAGATCGGCCCGTTCCGCGACCTCCACGTCCCCATCCAGTAACGGCATCCGGGGATTACAGCCCGGCATGGAGGTCCGGTGGCCGACCACAAGGGATCGCCTCACGATGGGAGCGCTTGCCCATCGTCCGCTCCAGGCGGACGGTGGGCCGCACCGTCACGGCAGGCCAGCCGGCCTCGAGCACTGGGCCGACTCCAGATGAAGCGTCCGGGGCAGACCGACACCGAGCGCGGCGGACACGGCGTCTCCTTCAAGAACCCCGGCCGGCCACGCCATCGAACTGATCACCAGGCCCTACCTCTGATCAGCCTCGGCCAGCCACCCCAAACGAAGCATCGGCGCACTACTCGCCCAGCACGGCACTCACATCACGTCCGCTCCCACTCCGCCAGGTCTGCTGCGGGTCCTGCACGCCCGTGTCCTCGCCGAAGACATCCGCGTGTTAATCATCTGTATGCCCCTAGTGGTGTGCGGCAGCAGTAGTTGCCGCTGCCGCGGCGGGCACCCCGAACCAGGAAGTGAGGGCATCCGGCAGGCCCTCGGGGTCGACTACCGCGGAGGCCCAGGCGACGTAGCCGTCCGGGCGGATGAGTAGACCAGCCAACTCGCCGATCGGGTGCCGTTCGGCAGTTCAGTGCGCTGGCGACGGTGCTGGGGCAGGAACTCGGCGGTCGTCAGGGACATCGGGCAGGTCAGGCAGGCTTCTCTGAACTTATTTGTCGATCTTCCTGCCGTCGCTGACCTGCTCGGCCGGTCCGGCCACAACCACCGAGTCTTTCTGACCTCAGTCCCAGGTCAGGAACCGGTAGTGCAGCCCAGTCGAAGACTCCTGCCACGCCCCGACGGAGTCCGGCGAGCGTCCCACGTCCGGTGCGTGCGTGTCACCTTCGAAGGACTCCCGGATCTCGGTGACCACGATTCGGTCCGCGATGGGCAGCGCCGCCCGATACACGGCTGCGCCACCGATCACCCACACGTCCTCGGACGCCGCGGCGAGTGCCTGCTGCAGGTCGGGGAACATTTCCACGCCCTCCTGCGGCGTGCGCGACAGCACAAGATTGCGTCTGCCCGGCAGCGGCCGGAACCGTGGCGGCAGCGACTCCCACGTGCGGCGGCCCATGAGCACGGTCGCGCCCGCAGTCAGGGAGCGGAAGTGCTTCAGGTCCTCTGGCAGGTGCCACGGCAGCATGCCGTCGCGGCCGATGACGCCGTTCGCCGACTGGGCCCAGACCAGCCCGATCACACCGCCACCGATGCCCTGATCGCGGGGTGCGGGTCGTAGCCGTCGAGCACGATGTGCTCGTAGGTGTAGTCGAACAGGCTGTCCGCCGGCTTCAGGCCAAGCATGGGGAACGGCCGCGCCTCGCGTGCGAGCTGCGTGCGGACCTGGTCCTCGTGGTTGTCGTAGATGTGACAGTCGCCTCCGGTCCAGACGAAGTCACCGACGCCGAGGCCTACCTGCTCGGCGATCATGTGCGTCAGCAGGGCGTAGCTCGCGATATTGAACGGCACGCCGAGGAACAGGTCCGCGCTTCGCTGGTAGAGCTGGCAGGACAGCTTGCCGTCGGCGACGTAGAACTGGAAGAACGCATGGCAGGGCGGCAGCGCCATCCGCGGGATGTCGGCGACGTTCCACGCGGACACGATGATCCGCCGAGAGTCGGGATTCTCGCGCAGCGTGCGCAGCACCTCGCTGATCTGGTCGACATGCCCGCCGTCCGGGGTCGGCCACGACCGCCACTGCACGCCATAGATCGGGCCGAGATCACCGTCCGGCGCCGCCCACTCGTCCCAGATCGTGACGCCATTGTTCCGGAGCCACGTGACGTTCGCGTCGCCGCGTAGGAACCACAGCAGCTCATAGGCGATCGAGCGGAAGTGGACCTTCTTCGTTGTGATCAGCGGGAAGCCGTCGGACAGCCGGTAGCGCAGCTGGTGACCGAAGATTGACCGCGTCCCCGTGCCGGTGCGGTCCTCCTTACGGGCGCCCGTGTCGAGCACGTGGCGGAGCAGGTCTTCGTACTGCGTGTCCGGCATGCCCGCAAGCCTAACCACTTGGAATGAACGTGTAACTGCCGGCCGATCCCATGGGCCGACTGGTGTGGGCTTCACCCGCACTGCCGTGCACGATGTGACCGCCGCTCGTACGGTCGGCCTGATCGACACCTCGCGCGACCGCGCTCGTGCACGCGATCCTGGTGCTGCAACTCGTCGAAGAGGACCGTTCCCCAAGATGTAAAAGCGCACTCGTTGAGGTCGCGGTCAGCCGACCGGAACGGAACGGACGCGCCGACCTGTCGGTGATCGACGACCTTAGCCGACCGATGAACTACAGTCGTCCGCCATGGCCGAATCCTCCCCCTATCTGACCGCGACGGCGGCCGCCTACGACGCCGTCGCCGACCTCTACGCCGACCTCGCCCGAGACTCGCTCGACCGTCTGCCACTGGATCGCGCGATAGTCGGCGCCTTCGCCGAACTCGTACGGGCCGGCGGACCCCGGCCCGTCGCCGAGGCCGGCTGCGGTCCCGGGTACATGACGGCGCACCTGCGTGACCTCGGACTGGACGCCTTCGGCATCGACCTGTCTCCCGCGCTGATCGACATCGCCCGCAAAGACCATCCTGACCTGCGTTTCGAGGTCGGTTCGATGGGCGCATTCGACGTGGCCGACGGCGAGTTGGGCGGTCTGCTCTCCTGGTACTCCGCCATCCACATCCCGCCACCGGAGCTGCCGCCGTACTTCGCCGAGTTCCGCCGGGTGCTGGCTCCGGGTGGTTACCTCCTGCTCGGTTTCTTCGAATCCGAGGGCGGTCCGGTGCTGCAGTTCGACCACAAGGTCACGCCGGCCTACCGGTGGCCGATCGACGACTTGGCCGACCTGGCCCGCAAGGAAGAGTTCGTCGAGGTGGGGCGGATGTTGCGCGAGCCTTTGGAGGATGAACGATTCCGCCGCGGCCACTTGCTGATGCGCTGCGGCCGTACTACAGCGGCAAACACAAGCAGTGCACGTATTCGACCTTCAGGGTGGAGTTGAACGATTCGGTGGGGGCCTTGTCGAGGGCGCCCTCGGTCGATCACATGCGCGTATCAGGTTCGTCATCACCCTTGCCCTCAGTCCTGCCGGACCCGAAGGTCTAGTCATCGGGGAAAGAGAGGAACGATGCGGGGGCCGCTGGTCGTCAAGCGGGCGCTCGGTGAGCCGTTGCTCCTCCTGGCCGCGTTCGGCTCGATCCTGCTGACGACGACCACGCTGGTGGCGCTGACGATGTACGCCTCCTCCATCGCCGGCGCGGGTGTGCGCAGGGCGATGGAGACGGCCTCGTACAGCCAGACGACCACCATGATCACCGCCCAGGTCGACGCCAAGACCTTCCCGCAGTACGACCGGATGGTGCGCGACGAGCTCGCCGCGGCCTACGGAGCGCCGCCGGCCGTCACCACCAGCCTGCGCTCGGACTCGTACGTCATGCCGGGGCAGGACGGCAAGAAGCTGCCCGAGCTGCTGCGATTCGGCAGCCACGACGGGCTCGACCGGCACGCCCGGCTGGTCGCGGGCAGGTGGCCGCGGACCGGCGGGCAGGCCGTCGAGGCGGCGATCTCGGAGTCGGCGGCCGCGGCAACCGGGTTCGAGCTCGGCGGGGAGTTCGTCACGAAGGCGCGGCTCGGCGGGCACCCGGTCCAGGTCCGCGTCGTCGGCGTCTTACGGCTCGACGACCCCGTGGGTGAGCGCTGGGCCGGTGAGGAGCTGCTGAGCAGGGGCGTGGAGCGCGGCGAGTACACCACGTACGGGCCCCTGATGGTGACGCAGGAGGCGTTCGTCGCGCGCTTCGCCACCGGCGTGAAGGCCGTCTGGGCGGCCGAGCCGGATCTCGGCGCGCTGACGCCCGAGCGGCTGCGCCCGCTGGCCGAGGCCGTCGGCCGGGTGGGCGAGCGGCTGTCGACGGCCGGCTGCGTGAACTGCCTGACCGCCGGCGACCTGCCCGAGCTCCTCACCCAGCTCGACACCGCGTCCCTGGTGGCCCGCTCCATGGTGCTGATCCCGGTGCTGCAACTGCTGCTGCTGGCCGCGTACGCGCTGATGCTCACCGCGCGGCTGCTGGCCGGCCACCGTCGCATGGAGATGGCGTTGCTGCGCTCGCGCGGCGCGGGCACGGCGCGGCTGGCGGCGCTGGCGGGAGGCGAGGCGCTGCTGGTGGCGGTCCCGTGCGCGATCGTGGCGCCGTTCCTCGGGCCGCCGCTGCTCGCACTGATCAGCCTGCTGCCCTGGATCAGGGCCTCGGGGGTGCGGCTGGCGCCGCAGGCGGATTTGGGCACTTTCCTCGTGTCGTCCGGGGTGGCGCTGGCCGCGGCCGTGCTGCTGGCGCTGCCGGCCGTGGCGGGCGCGCGGCGCACGTATGTGGAGGAGCAGTCGGCGCGCGGCCGCGGCGGCCGGCGCGGGCTGATCCAAGGGGCGGGCGCGGACCTGGCACTGCTGACGGTGGCCGCGCTGGCGATCTGGCAGCTCCAGCGCTACGGCGCGGCGGTCACCGCGACGGCGGCGGGCGGGCTCGGCATCGACCCGCTGATCATCTCCGGCCCGGCCCTGGCCCTGCTCGCGGGTGGCCTGCTGGGGCTGCGGCTGGTGCCGCGCGTGTCGCGGCTGGCCGAGCGGCTGACCTCGCGCCGGCCCACCCTCGCCCCCGCGCTGGGCGCCTGGCAGGTCAGCAGGCGGCCGCTCAAGTACGCCGGCCCCGCGCTGCTGCTGACCCTGGCGATCGCGATCGGCGTCATCTCCATGGCCACCACCTCCACCTGGCAGGCCTCGCAACTCGACCAGGCCGATCACCAGGCGGCGGCCGACCTGCGCCTGTCGGGGCCGGCCGAGGGGCCCGAGCTGGGGGCGCTCGGCCGTGGCACGGCGTTCACGGCGCTGCCCGGCGTCACCGCCGCCTCCCCCGCCTTCCGGGCGCCGACCGCGGTGGGCGGCGAGAGCTCGCTGCTTCTCGCCTTGGACGCGGGGAGGCTCGGCGAGCTGTTCCGCCTGCGCCCCGACCTCTCGGCGCGGACGGTCGCGCAGCTGTCCGCGGCCCTCGCCGGAGATCGGGCGGGCCGGCTGGAGCTGCCCGGACGGCCGCGCGCCCTCACCGTGCGGGTCGAGTCACGCGCCGCCGTGCCGGCCCGGCTGGTGCTGTCCGACGCGCTGGGCGTGTGGCACGACCTGCCGCTCGACGACCTGCGGGAGGGCGGCAACCGGATCGAACTCGACCTGGCCCCGCTGGCCGGACGCGCCGGCACGATCACCTACCCGCTGTCGGTACGCGGCCTCGTGGCGGGCGAGCAGGCCGGCCTGAGGCTGACCGGGCTGAGCGCGGACGGCCGGGACGTGCCGGTGGCCGGGGCCGTTGCTCACCCGCAGGGCGTGATCGCCTTCGGGCCGTCGCGGGAGCCCGGTCCGCTGCCCGTGGTGCTCACTTCCGGCCTGGCCGCCGCGCTCAAGCTGGACGTCGGGCAGAGCGGGCCAGTCCGCCTCGCCGGCCGGGTCGTGCGGGTCGAGGTTGCCGGCATCGTGACAAGCATGCCCACGAGCGCCCCGGACCAGCAGGCCGTGCTCGCCGACTGGGAGACGCTGCAGGCGTACGAGCTGGCCGCGGCGCAGCCGTCCCGGCCCGCCACCGAATGGTGGCTCGCCGCCGCCGACACCGCGCCCGCGCGGGAGATCCTCCGCCGCAACCCCCAATGGGACGTGACCGCGGTCGACCGGCGGGAGCTGGCGGCCAAGCTGCGTGACGATCCGCTGGCCGGTGCGCTGCAGGGCGCGCTGACCCTGGGGTTCGCCGCGGCGCTGGGGTTCGCGGTGCTCGGGTTCCTGGTGAACGCTGTGGTCGCGGCGCGGGAGCGGCGGGCCGAGTTCGCCGTGCTGCGGGCGCTGGGCACCGGCTCCCGCCAGGTGCTCGGGATGCTGGCCACGGAGCAGGCGTTCGTCATCGGGCTGTCGCTCGCGGCCGGCACCGGGCTCGCCGTGGTCGTCGGGAACCTGGTGGTCCCGCGCGTCGTACTGACTGGGCAGGCGTCGGCGGTCACGCCCGGCGTGCTGTTCCACATTCCGTGGGCGGCCGTCGCCGCGATGCTGGCCCTGGTGACGGCGGTGCTGGTCGCGATCGTCGCCGGGCTGGCCAGGCGCGGGTGGCGGGGACAGACCTTGGAGGAGCGGTGAGAATCCCCCTGGGCCTCCGGGCGCACGCGGGCACGTCGGCGCTGCTCGTCGTGCTGACGGCGGTCGCCTGCCTGCTCGTCGCCGGGCTGCCCAGGACGATGCAGGCGTCGTTCGACGAGGCGCTGCGCCGGTCGCTGGCCGAGGCCGCCGCGGTGCGGATCGACCTGACCGTCACCGGGACTCCGGCCCTGCCCGCCGGGGAGCTGCACTCACGCGCGGAGTTCGAGGGCGGCGACCTCGACTGGCGTCGACTCCTCCCGGCGGCGCTGCGGCCCCTGATCGGGCCCGGCGGCCACATCAGCGCCAAGACCTACCGCACGCCCGTCGACGAGACGAGCGGGACCCGCGCCTTCGTCAACCTCGGCTGGCTGTCCGACGCCGGCCGGCGCGTGGACTGGGTGCGGGGCCGCGCGCCCGGCAAGCCGTCCACCATGCGGTACCTGGGTGCGACGATCCCGGTCATCGAGGTGGGCGTCGTGGAGGAGGCCGTGGCCCGGATGGGGCTGCGCGTCGGCCAGACCAGGATGCTCGGCGAGAGCGTGCACACCGCCGCGAAGATCGTCGGCGTCTTCAGGGCCAAGGACCCGGCCGACCGCTCCTGGAGCCACGACGCCGACGTCCTGCACGTCACCAGGGTCGTGCCGGCGGACGGGCCGGAGGAGTTCCACACCACGACGCTGATGTCGGACGACGGACTGAGCGCGCTGACCAACAAGGGCGGTACCCTGGCCTACCGCTGGGTCCTCCCCCTCGACGGGCGTGCCGCGAGCACCCTGGACGTGCTGGGCGTCGAAGCCGCGGTCGCCGAGTTCCAGCGGCAGGTGGACGTCCAGGGGACGGGCACCACCAGCTACCGCCTGGTCACCGGGCTGCCCCAGCTGCTCGCCGGCTTCCTGGCCGCGCTGTCCGCCGCGCAGACCGTCACGTACCTGGTGCTCGGCGGCCTGTTCGCGGTCGCGCTCGGGGTGATCGCGCTGGGCGTGCGGCTGCTGACCGACCGGATGGAGCGCACGATGGCCCTGGCGCGGGCGCGCGGCGCCGCGCTGTGGCAGGTGGCGGCGGCCGGGGCCGCGCTGACCGCGCTCACGGTGGGGCCCGCGGCCCTGGCCGGGTACGCCCTGTCGTTCCTCCTGCCGGGGCCCGTGCTGCCGATCGTGCACCTCGGACCGGCGGTCGTGCTCGTCACCGCCGTGGCCTTCGCCATGGCACGCCTGATGCTCGCGCATCGTGCGCCGCTGCGGGAGCGCCGTGCCGACCTGGTCACCGCCCGGCCGTCCGCGCGGCGGGTGACAGTGGAGGCGCTGGTCGTCGTGCTCGCGCTGGCGGGGGCGTACCTGCTGAGGGCCCGGGGGCCGTCCGGCACCGCGCAGCAGGATCCGTTCCTGCTGCTGATCCCGGTCGCGCTGACGCTCGCGGCCGCGCTGATCACCTTGCGGTGCTACCCGTACCCGCTGCGGCTGCTCGTCCGGCTGACCGCGCGAGGGCGGGCGGCCCTGCCGTTCCTGGGACTGACCAGGGCGGCCAGGGGGCGGTCCACGGGCGCGCTGCCGGTGCTGATCCTGCTGCCCGCACTGAGCCTGTCGGTGTTCGCCGCGGTGGTCCACGACGGGATCACCACCACGCAGCGGCTCGCGTCCTGGCAGAAGGTGGGCGCGCCGATCAAGCTGACGTCGGTCGCGAACATCCCGCCCGACGCCGTCGAGCGGGTACGCCGGGCCCCCGGCGTCGAGCAGGTGGCGCTCGCGCTGACGGGCCGGGTGCAGATCAGGGCCACCGGAGAGCGGCCGTACGCCGTCGCCGTGGACCTCGTGCAGTGGGGGCGGGTCAACGAGGATGCGCCCATCGGCCTGCCCGCGCTGTCCGGGGACACGTCCGCGCTGCTCTCGCCCGCCCTGGGCAGCCGGGGCGCCTTCGAGATCATGTGGCTGTCGCCGGTGCGGCTGACCGCCCAGGGCATGATCGACGCGGTGCCCGGCTTCTACTCCAGCGGGCAGTTCGTCCTCGTGCCGCGGGAGGTGCTGCCCTGGCCCGCGGCTGACACGCTGCTGATCAAGGGCGACATCTCGCCCGTCGAGCTGGCGCGGCTGGTCCCGTCGGCCACCGTGGAGACGCAGGAGGCGGCGCTGGCGGCCATACAGGCCGACCCGCTCACCGGGACGGTCCGCACGACGATGGTCGTGGTGACGGTGGCGCTGGGGGCGTACGCGCTGGTCGCGATCGTCCTGTCGCTGGTCGTCGGGGCGGCCGGGCGGGCCAGGGCGGTGTCGCTCCTGCGTACGCTCGGGCTGTCCGACCGGCAGGCCCGGCGGCTGACCCTGCTGGAGTTGCTGCCCGTCGTCCTCGTCACGGCGCCGGTGGGCCTGGCTCTGGGCCTGGCCCTGCCGGCCGCGCTCGGGCCGGGCGTGGACATGTCCGCATTCGCCGGTGGCCTGCCCGTCGCCGATCACACGCCGGGCCTGCTCACGCCCGTGGCGCTGGCGGCCGGGCTGGGGCTGTGCGCCGTGCTCGGGGCGTACGTGCACACCGCCATGAGCCGCCGCCGCAACCTCGACGCCGCCCTCCGCGTGGGCGACCCCTGACCCGGACACCCCGCCCGAGTCAGCCGGCGCGGGGAAAGGACGCCGCCCGGCCATTCGCGCAGGCCCTCGGCGTCGAGTCCAAAGGGCGGAGCCGGGCTACGGACGCCACGCTCGCGCTGCCAGGGCAGCAGCGTGGTCGTCGGCGTCAAAGGGCCCACGGCCGGCCCCGTCCGGGTGGCGCTGATCGGGTGCTGCCCGGTCACCATCACCGGCCTGTGAACGCCGCGCGACCCGGCCACCGTGCGACGAGGGCTGGGCGCCCTGCACCCGCACCGCACCAACCCCCGCAACAGCACGCGGCCGCACCGCGCGTGGCGGGCCGGGAGGCCCTGATGGTGCTGAACCGCAGCACGGATGGTCATGCCGTTCAGGTGTGGGACGTGATCGAGGGCAGGCGGCGCCACCTTCTGGAGGGTCACAGCGGATATATCAGCAACCTCGTCCTCAGCGATGACGATCGGGTCGCACTGTCGGCAGGCGGCTTGGACGGTACCGTGCGGGTCTGGGATGTCGAGCGGGGACGGTGCCCGCACGTCTTGCGTGGCGACGCCGACCGGGTCGAGGCTCTTGCGATGAGTGCCGACGGCCGGATCGGGCTCACCGGAGACGGTACGGTCATCCGCGTGTGGGGTCTGGCGACCGGCGAGGGGCAGCGGGAGCTCTTCGGTCACACCGATCCGGTCTTCGCGGTGGCGGTGAGCGCCGACGGACGCTGGTGTGCGGCCTGCGCGGTGACGCGCTGAATGGCCTGGACGGCGACATCGGGCTGGTCGAGGTAGATGTAGTGCTCGCTGTTCGTGGCCGTGGTCAGCTTGCTGCGGCCGGACAGCGCGAGCCACTCGCGCTGGCCCGCGGACCACGCCTGCTCCA
>NZ_JADOGI010000083.1 GCF_015645445.1 Nonomuraea cypriaca
GAACCCCGCCTGACGACAGAGATCGTGGAGAGCCCGTTGCCGAGAGATCGGCACGGCGGGTTCGGCGAGCGGCCTGGGGAAACGGACCGAGAGCAATCCCGGCACCGCGCCCCAGGCCGACTCAACAACCGTGTGCCCTTCTCTAGTCCAGCCTTCTCGACACCTTCCCTCCAGCACTCATTGAACGACTTCCGCTGAACGATCCGACGACAGCGATTGGTGATGAGAACCTTGTCGGGGCCTTGGTCGTGTTGAGCTATGTGCCGATTGATCTCGTCGAGCAGGAAGTCATCGATCGGAAGTGACCTCTTGCTGGCCTTCGTCTTCAGCTCGACCAGCTTTCCGCCTTGTGCTTGCTTGAGGACCTGAACCCGTTTCCTGAGGAAGTCCACCCGAGGAAGGGTCAGCCCGAGAGCTTCCCCTTCTCTGAGTCCCAAGCCGGCGCCCAACCACACTGCCAACCTGTATCTGGGAGTGATGAACGCGGCCAAGGCAACGACGGCCGAGGGCGGGAGAGGCTCCACTAGTTCCTTCTCGATGGTCGGTAGAGGAACTCGGGTACAGGGGTTGGCCGGTATCACACCATCGTCCACAGCAGCCTGCATCATGGCCCGAAGGACCGAGAAGACTGTGTGAGTGGTGGACGGAGCAAGCCTGAGCGATGCGACGAAGGCTTTCATATCACTACGACTGAGGGTCCCCATCCTGCGATCACCGAGAAGCGGGATGATGTGGGCCCTGATGTGCGTCCTGTAGGTGTCTGAGGAGTTCTTCCTGAGGTGGACCTGAGCAGGTAGGTACTTGGCCTCTGCATACTCTCGGACCTTCACCGCACCGTTCTTGGGGTCGAAGCCTGGAGTTGTCTGCTGCGCGGCCTCCATCTTCTTGTGGTGAGCCTCAGCCTCGGTCTTCTTGGTGAATGCCTCGGTCTGCTCTCGGCCGTTGACCCCCATCCAGCAGGCTAACCACCTCTTTCCTCTGCCGTTCTTCTTGGTGGGCTTCCTCGTCGGGCCTGTGCCGCTGAACCACTGATCTTTGACTCTTCCCATGCACCGCTCCTCTCCTTCGTCGTTCCGCTAGCCAATCTAGGTGCTCTATGCGCTCTACGTCTACTGTCCAGCTCACTTCTCATAACCGCTGCTCACCTACCACTGCTCACGCTGTTCGCACCTAGGAGGTACTCGTATGAACCCTGTTGCTATGTCCGTTACCGCGAGCCTGATCACGTTCTTCCTCACGGGTCTCCTTGGCTTAGGTGGCCGGCTGATGCTGAAGTCCCTGAAGAGATGGATGGACGAGGAGATCAAGTCACGACTCGTCCCCAATGGTGGGTCCTCGATCGACGACAAGCTGAGACGCATTGAGAAGTCTGTGACTGCCTTGATGGAACTGCACGAGGAAGATCCGACACACGCTCACAACACAAGGCCCTAGCGACGCAACACAGGTGGATCGTTTGTGTCGCGCCTGAGACGGCTCCTGCGGGCCTATCAGACTGAAGTGGTCTCCCAGTACCGGGGAAGGCTCCAAGGCGCTCACAAAGCCGTACAGAGCCCTCCAGGACTGTCTAGGGGCTGTGGGACTCTGAGCCGCACCGAGCGAGGAGTCCCCAGTCTTACCCTCGAAGCTCTCAGATCGATTCTAAGGGCCTCTGAGGGTCGGCCCTAGTCCATGTACCCAGAACGGCTGTGAGGCCCTGAGATTCCCGCTGTGTCGCTCTCTAGGAGGTGTCATGCCGTTACGCCCGTGTGGAACCTGTAGGAGGCCAGTCCCCGACGGTCGGTGTGCTGCGCACCCTCCCGCGGCCAACAGGTACAGGCCCAACAAGCCGAGGGGACCGTATGGCACTGCTGAGTTCAAGAGGAACCGTCTGATCGTCCTGGATGCTGCGGGGTGGACGTGCGTGGTCCGAGGGTGTGGTGCCTACGCCGATACCGCTGACCACATCACTCCATGGACCAAGGGTGGCAGCTCAGCCGTCGAGAACCTTCAGGCGATGTGCCGGCCTCACAACTCGGGTAAGAGAGACCGCTAGGGAGCTCTGATAAGCGCGATCGATAGGAGTGCTGGCAAGAGGGATCGGTGAACACATGTCAGGCATAGGTTGCTAGATGCCCAGGTCAACCCTATGTGACCTATCTCACACCCCTGGAATGTTCGGGATCCTTGATTTTTACACCTTTATATAAGTGAGGGACCAAAGAGGGGCGGAGGTTCACCGGAGCGGACAGCCGAGGCATCGAGGAGGCTCCGTCATGGGTCGCCTCCTGCCCAACCCCTCGACGACCTCGGACAGATACACCGTGGATCTTGAAACCTCAGAGTGCCTAGTTGGAGCCCCAGATACCCTCTCAACGTTGCAGGTCAAACCACGTGACGCAGATCACACTTGAGAATCCGCCGCTTTTCGTGATTTGCCGCCCTATATACACATGTAGAGGGGAAAGAGGAGACGAGCCTCGACGGCGGAGTCTCCTCATCGCCTCCACACCCGCTTCGCTCTGCTGACGCCCCTGAGGCCCTGAGAGCGGCTGTGCGGGCCTGTGAGCGTCTCTCTGGTACCGACTAAGCGCAGCACCTCCACTCCGTGATGCGCTGCTACCCAAGATGGCTCTGAGTCGCTTAGGGAGCTTCTCAGGGCTTCGAGACAAGAAGTTGGAGCCCCAAGCACCCTCATCTCGCCGGATTCCTAGATTTGGCGGGTTATAAACAAGTGAGAGGGGAAAAGGGGTACAGCATCCATCGGCAGGTGTCCAGAGCCCTCAGGCAAGAAGTTGGAGTACCAGGCACCTAGAATGTTCGGAATCCTCGATTTTTACACCTTTATACAAGTGAGAGGGGAAAGAGAGGGCATGGCTCCGGCCGAGGGGCCTATGCCGAGGCTGACAGCTCCTCCCACTTCGCTGACAGCTCCGTTGCCCGGAACACTCCTGACACGTCCAAGATTCTTTAGAGCCCAACCCCAGGTCAGAGTGATGGCTCAAAAAAAGTTGCTCGAAACCTGTGCAGGATCGGGGATTTTAACACGTATACACCTATGAGAGAACAAGAGAGCAAACCCCTCCGCACCACCAAGGCCCCACCGGCTTGACGCCTAAGGGGCCTTTCGCATGTCCAAGGAGACACCCGTGAAGACCAGCACCAAGGCTTGTAAGCACTGCACCACCGCCTACGAGGTTCCTGCACGTCGAGGACGGACCAAGGACTTCTGCTCTGACCCTTGCCGTACCACCTACCGGAGGGCGTACAAGGCTGAGTACAAGAGGGACAACGGCAGCAAGTGCGAGGGATGCCTGAAGACGAAGTTCATGGAGGAGTACGAGCGGACCTGTTCCCCCTGGTGCTCTGAGGTCGTCAAGCTGATGGAGGGCTACGACGGCGTACGAGGGCTTACCCGAGAGCAGGCCGTGGTGGTTGCGGATGCTGAGGGTTGGCCCAAGGTGAACCTCCCGCACCGTCCCCGCATCAACGACCTGGAGCAGCTACAGAGGTACGAACTCGCTCCGGTGATACACGAGGACGGAGGTTGGTCACACGGGGACTACCGCATCATCACCTGTGACAGCGACTTCGAGTCCTACGACGACAACGCTTTCGGGGTGCGTGACTGGATCGCTGACGATGACAACACACCCTACGCGAGGCTGGCACGGGATCCTGAGGCTACGGCGTGGTTGAACGAGAACAAGGGTTGGCACCTCTGACCTCGGCGAGTAGTCTTTTTGGTATACATAGGAGGGCATAGCATCTAGCGGAGCATCACGAAGAGACTGCGAAGCTCCTATGGTGTGCTTGTAAGTCCCTCCGAACCACAGCCACCCCCACGCTAGACCATAGCACAAGCGGCCAGTCCTGTCTCTCGACGTCCTGGCCATACCTAGCATGCCTACAATGCCTACAGTCGGGACCTGAGCGATCAGTTCCCTAGGAGACACCATGAGCAGCACCGCACCGACGTTCTATCGCTCGCAGCCCGCTGACAGTGACAACGCCCGGGAGCCCAATGAGGCGACCATGGCGAAGATTCGGGAGATCGAGCAGGCCCTGACCGACGGCTTCGCGATGATGGATGACTACTTCGAGAGGATCAACGCCAAGCTCGACGACATGGGCTTCTCCCGCTGATCGCTTCACTGACGCTCCGCTAGACCTCACAGCTTCATAGACGTACGACCTCAGAGCCCCTTTGGCATCCGTGCCGGCGGGGCTCTCCTCATGTCCAGCAACCTCCCAAGGAGCGAACCATGCACATGGAATCCCGCGACACCAACCCTGTGATCGAGAACTTCATCATGGACTCGATCGAGCGCGGCAGTGACTGGAAGCAGGGCCTTGAATACCTGGAGTTCATCCTCACCGAGTGCACCTACGTCAACGACAACGGCACGATCCGGAAGCTGATGAGGCGGTTCAAGCCGATGGGGTTCGTCCGGGCAAGGGCGCTGCTCCAGGAACTTCCGATCGAGCGCGATGACCTAGGCCGTTGGGTCCACGCAGCCTGACGACCGACACACCCACCGTCTGACCTCTCAGGCGCGAACCTCCTAAGGAGATAGAACGATGACCTCAGAAGTGCACGACATCACGCTAGACGCCCTCGACGAGCTGGAGCTTACGTGGAACGACGCTCCGCAGCCTGAGCCCGAGGCCGGTAACCGTCAGTGGGGCAAGGTCTTCCAGCAGTTCTCAGGAGAGGTCGCAAAGGAAAGCTCAGGGCCTGGTCCTTACCGCCTCCTGCTCGCTGCCATGTCCAGGGCCGATAACCAAGGGCACGCTCTGTTCGCACCAGGAGAGCTACAGGAGATCCTCGGCAAGAACGGCAAGCCAGCCTCCAGGAGGACCGTGTTCAACGTCCTGGAGGTTCTCCGAGAGGACGGCCTGACCTACGGAGGCGGCGGTGAGCACTGTGTGTGGCTGTCCCGAGAGTTCTGGTCCAGGGGTCGAGCCTCGTCGGGGTACTGCCGGGTGCACAAGACGAGCGGCTATCCAGGCTGAGTGCTAAAAAGCTGCACTGGCGAGTGAAGAAAAGCTGCACTGGACGAGTCTCCTACCTGCCAGGATGCGAACTCCTCTAAGAGGCTCTAATCCATGGACGGGTAATAGAACCCCTGGTAGGAGGCTGGAATCCAAAGGGAAGCCTCCTTACTCCGTATCGGCTTCCTAGTAGTTGGTGACTGCCTCACTGTCGTTCGGCTACCAGAAGGTTGGCCGACCGGAGGAAGAGGCCAACCAGTCCATGGGTCCCTGCCTCATCGGCTTCCCATGTACTACCCCTGATGAAGAAAGAAGTAAGTCACCAGTCCTGGCTTAGGCCGTCCTGGTGCTAGAGGGTCCGACCTCCAAGAGGACCCTCGTAGAAAGAAGTAACTAACCACTCCACTCGTACCTCGTTCCGTTAACCATCCAAGCTGTCGAGTCCAGTTTGGGCTGTCCTCGACCTTTACCACTCCAGGCATGCTAACCAAACCTCCAAGACCTGAGGAACATCATGACCAACCAGCCTGAGCAGTTCTGCATCGGCCACATGGCCTCTCACTACCTCTCCTCGTTCTACTCCGAATACCCCATGTGCAAGGAGGCTGGCCGAGACATGAAGCTTCGAGGCCAGTTCTCCATCTCAGCCGATGAGTACGATTCCATGTTGGAGGCCCAAGGCTACTGCTGTGCTCTCTGCGGTAAGTCCGAGGTCGAGAACGCAATGACGAAGGCCGACGGGAGTGTCAAGCCTCGGAAGCTGGCTGTAGACCACTGGCACGGATGTACTCACCAGCCTACGGACAAGCACCTCTCCTGCGGTCGGTGCATTCGGGCTCTGCTCTGCAACGAGGACAACATCCAGCTCACTGAGGCAGTCGAGAAGTACCTCCTGTCTCTCACTTCCTTCGAGGTCATCGAGAAGTACGGAGAGGCCAGCAAGGAACTGCGTCAGTGGCGTTACCTGATGAGGTTCAACCGACGTATGCAAGAGGACATCCCGCCCTACGGCCTCGACTACTTCCCGAACTCACCGGTCTTTGAGAACAGCGTGAGGCGATACACCGAGGAGCTTCACTACATGTCCTCTGCTGTTGGCATCGCCTGATTAACCCCAAGACGTTCTGAGAGGCCCCCTAAGGCTCCATGCCGGTGGGGGCCTAGTCATTCCACCACCCAATCTTCACAGCCCCTTAGAAAGGCACACAGGCACATGAACGAGTACCCCACCACCGAAGAGTTCTGCAAGCTCAGCTCCGACGAACAGCACCGCCTTATCTACCAGCTGTTCGAGGACATCAAGGACACCATGGACCGCATCCTCGACAAGCACTGATCAGCTCGACCGCTTAGCCATCCCCACTGCACTTCGTTCCGTTCCATTGCCATCCCCACTCCATTCGAGTACTAGGCAAAGGGAAAAGAACCATGGGTTACGACGCGCTTCAGGACTGGATCACGAGCTACAACCAGGCCCGCCCCAACATCCACAACACCACGCCGCTGGCCAGCACCCATCGCAGGGAGTATGCCGAGATGCGTTGCCTGGGCTGTGGCAATGAGGATTGGGCCAAGTCCGGTGACATCTCCTACCGCTGTTCGCCCTGTCGCAGGAGCCGATACACGCTAGGTCTGTCGAGGATCGTCAAGCAGTTCATCTGATCCCAACTGAGAACTGGTAGGCGCGACACACTCACTTCGTGGCGCGTCGCTGGGGAGTGCCTACTGATGGGCGCTCCCCTTCTTGCTGCTCATGACTAGTTCAACCAATCAACGCATCATCACTATCACTCGAAGGACTAACCAACATGTGCGAGTTCTGTGGTCGTCGTCCGATCAGAAGCCAGAAGAGCAAGGCGTGCAACCGCTGTCACACCAGGCTGCACCGGAAGGGGAAGTGATCCCAAGCCAACCGAGAGCTTCAATCGTAAGACCAACCAAGGAGAAGTAATGGCTAAGATCGCATGCTCAGGTTGTGGAGATCTGAAGGTCGTCCCCGCGGGTAAGACCGAAGTCCTCTGTCACCCATGCCGGCGGACTCGTAAGCAGAAGTCGTGCGAGGTGTGTGGCACTGACTTCACTACCTATCGCCTCGGGTACGACGCCTGCGGCCAGGAATGTGGGAAGGTTCTCGCCTCACGACGCCACCCTAATCCGAACTACGGCAAGCCTAAGACCTCTCGGCCATGTGAAGGCTGCGGTGAGGACTTCATTCCGAACCGTGAGACCAGGCCACAGAAGTGCTGCTCCCGTGAGTGCGGCGTCAAGGTCAGACCACCGCGGGCGCGTAAGGAACCTGAGCTTAAGGTCATCGAGATCAATGAGGTTGCCTGCGCTGAGTGTGGTGACCCAACCATCTACGTCGGAGTACCCAAGAAGTATTGCTCAGACGAGTGCAGCAAGACAGTCCACAACCGTCGAGCCCTCAAGCGAATCCTCAACAAGTACCACAGCAATCCCGCCTACCGAGATGAGGTCCTTGCCCGAGCACATGCCAGACGAGCAGACAAGTTAGGGCTGGGTTCAGCAAAGGTCGTGCTCTCACACCTGATCGAGAGAGACGAGAAGGTGTGCGGGATCTGTAGTGCACTGGTCGTCGATACCACTGGGCCAATGAAGCCGAGCATCGACCACATCATTCCGTTGAGTCGAGGCGGAGAGCACAGCATGACCAACGTCCAGCTCTCGCACTACCGATGCAACCTGAGCAAGAACAACAAACTCGAATCGGAGATGGCAGCGTAGCTCACAGTGACCCAATTATTCCCGTGCGTTAGGGGAAGACCTGACCCTGTTACCTCCTCGAAAAAGATGTGTACGGGTTGGGGAGTTTCACTAACTTGAAAGGAGGCTCAGCGCATGCCTGGACCGCTACCTAAGGCCGACAAGACAAGGCGCAACAAGCCCAGGACACTCGACGCTCGTAACGGAGAAGTGCCCGAGGCTCCCGAGAACCTACCCGATTACCTGCTGCCTGCGTGGATCGCTTACTGGGGGTCCGCGGCTGCATCGCTCATAGACGTGGATAGTGACCTGGTCCTGGTTGCCCGTCTGTTCAGGGCCTATGCCGCGATTGATGAGGCCACGTCGAGGCTTGAAGAGGAGTTCTCGACCGCTGCCATCAATACGTTTGTGAAGCTCTCGGCAGAAGCCCGCATGCTCGAAAACGCACTTGGTTGCTCTCCTCGTAGCCGTGCTGCCCTTGGTGTAACGAGTTCTGATTCCAATGGCTCACTAGACGATTACCTGTAGCCCTCAAGGAGGTGGTGAGGCATGAGTGATTGGACCAAGCTACCTCCTCGATTCCTGGAAGCCCTCACCAAGCACAACGGGCCTATCCCTCCTCCCGAGCGCACCCTTGGACCACAGATCGTTGAGTGGCTAAGCAAGGTAGCGGTCTTCGGAGAAGGGGATAGGTTCGGTCAGCCTGTAGTGCTAGAGCCATTCCAACGGGCCATCTTCTGGAAGCTATTCGAGCTGAAGGATGATGGCTCCAGGCGTTACCGCTTCGCCCTCATCAGCCTAGGTAAGGGCAGTGGGAAGACTCCTCTCGGTGGTTGGGTAGCGACCGCTGAATTGGCCGGCCCTGTGGTCTTCGATGGTTGGAATCCTGATGGAAGTCCGAAGGCCACACGAAGGACTTCCCCTGACATCCTGGTAATGGCCTCTAGCTACATGCAGGCCGACATGATCCTTGATGAGGTCCGAACTACCTTCACCGAGGGTCCTCTAGCCAAGCACGCCAATACCTTTCAGGGTGTTGTCCAGCTCAAGGGAAGCCGCGGTAAGGCCAGACGGATCCCCGCAACGGTTAGACAGGCTGACGGCTCGAAGGCCACCGTGCTCCTGATCGACGAAGCCCACGAGCTGATAACCGAGCGCCACGAGAATGCTTACGATGTGGCCGCGGCTGGTACTGCTAAGCGCTCTGATTCGCTGACTGCCCTGTTCTCAACGGCCGGCTACGACCTGAGCACCCTCTTTGGTAAGCAGGTCGCTAGAGGGCTCCGAGGTGACTTCACCGACGAGGAGCTGTTCTTCTACATGCAGGCCGAGGAAGGTCTTGATCCCACCAATGATGAGGATATCGCCAAGGGCATCACGCAGGCGAACCCTCTTGTTGAGTCGGGTATCGCCAATGTCAACAGGCTGGTATCGCAGTTCAAGTCCATGCCAGTCTTCCGAGCTAAGCGGTATCTGTGGAACCAGTGGACGAATACGGATGAGTCCTGGCTTCCAGTCGGTGCTTGGGATAGGTGCAAGGGAGAGACCACCTTTGACCCCTCGCTCCCTACGTGGCTCGGGGTGGACATGGCTATCAAGAGGGACTCTGCCGCGGTGGTGATGCTGCAACGGCGCCTCGATGGCAAGTTGCAGGCTTCCTCTCGTATCTGGTTTCCCAATGGTGAGCTTATCGACCAGGAGGAGGTTGACGACTACATCCGCTCTGTCTGTGCGACTCAGAACGTCCTGTGGATAGGAGCTGATGAAGCTTGGTGGCCAACACTCCCGACTCTCGAAGCTGAGGGCCTACCGATCGTACGTGTCCCTCAAATGGGTCGGAATATGGTCTACGCCTACTCCAAGACCTACCGAGTGATTGTTGACGGTGTGCTTGTCCATGACGGCGCACCAGACTTCAGTGACCAGATCGCCTCAGCCGTACCGCAGTCCACAGACGGAGGTTGGCGACTACGTAAGGGCAAGCAGAAGCGCCGTATCGACTCATGCCCCGCACTGGCAGGAGCTGTCTTTGTGTCCGAACTTGAAGTTGAAACCGAACCCGTAATCCCACGATCGGAGGTGTTCTAGATGGTCAAGAAGTACCTGTCTACGAAGTTCAAGCAGTGGTTCTCCCCTAAGCAGGGACCAGCCACAAGTCAATACATCGGCCTATGTATGTGCGTTGGTGGCCTCCTGGTCCTGGTTGGCTTCGGTTGGGCTCTCCTGGCGGCCGGCGTTATCACCACTGCCCTAGGAACTCTTAAGGAAATGGGGAGGCTCTGATGCTTGGAACGACCTTCACACGAGCTAAGAACATTGAGATCACAGACACCATCTCAGGGGCCTCGGAGCTGTTCGTCATCCATGACCACCTTGCCCCCGACTTCGCTACTGGTGCCTTCCGTGGTGGCATGTCTCTTCCTGGTGCCTGGAGAGCGGCCAACCTGATTGCTGACCTCATCGGCGGTATTCCTTGGCATGCCTACCGTGAGCGAGGGGGAGAGCCCGTAAGGAAGCTCGACCCTACTCCTCCCCTACTGGAACAGCCTGCACCGCCAGAGACTCGGATCAATACCTTCTCCTCGTGGGCGCTGGATCTGCTGTGGAACGGTAACGCGGTTGGGCTCATCGCTGACAGGAACTCTGATGGCTACCCGACTGCTGTGAACCCCGTTCCTTCGGACATGGTTCAGATTCGTCGAGTGACCGAGGGTATGGATAGCATCCTGCCGATTGGTGAGATCGAGTATTCCTTTGGGACTCTCAAGAACCTCGGCCCACACGACGTCATCCACATCAAGGGCCCGCACGCTCCTGGTGAACTCCGCGGCATGGGCGTCCTGGAAACTCACCTCGACACTCTCGGCCTCGGTAAGGAACAGAACAGACAGGCAAGGTCCCTCACCAAGCACGGCGTTCCTACTGGACTCCTGAAGTCGATGAACCCTGACCTGACCAAGCCGGAAGCCGAAACGCTGAAGGCTGGTTGGCTGGCTTCTCAGAGGGATCGTACGGTGGCTGTCCTGAATGCCTCTACCGAGTTCGTTCCGCTGTCCTGGAATCCGGAGGAGCTTCAGTTGGTCGAGGCCCGCAAGTTCACTCTCCACGAACTCGCGCTCATCTTCGGGATTCCGCTCTCGTTCCTTGGTGTGGAGCAGTCGAGCAGGACTTACACCAACGTCGAGCAGGAGGCGGTGAACATCCTCAAGTTCTCGCTGAACGGTCACCTGGTGAGGTTCGAGCAGGCTCTCTCACTTCACTTCCCGAATGGGACTTGGGTGAAGGGCAATGTGGATGGCCTCCTTAGGTCGGACAGCCACACTCGCTACGAGACGCACAAGATTGGCCTCGACGCCGGCTTCCTCACTATCAACGAGGTCCGGGAGCTTGAGGACCTTCCCCCGATTGGAGATGCGAATGAGTGACAGTGCAGACATCGTCTATCGCAGCTACGTCCCAGACCTCGAAGTCCGCTCTGCCGCTAAGGGTGGTGATGGGCGTACCGTCGTTGGCCTAGCGGTGCCCTACAACAGCCCTCAGAGGATCGATGCGAGGCTCACCGAGCAGTTCGCCAGGTCAGCATTCAACCGTCAGCTAGAGGCAGCTCACAGGATTCCACTGACTCGGGAGCACATGGCCCATGGTGGAACTCTGATCGGTAAGACCATCCTGCTTCGAGATGACTCCGCAGGATTGTATGGCGAATGGCGTATCTCCCGGACTGCCGTTGGTGACGAGACGCTGGAACTCATCAAGGATGGCGTCCTGTCTCACCTGTCCGTTGGCTTCAGGTCCAAGCAGGATCGCAGGCTCCAGGACGGAACCATCGAGCGTGTCACTGCGGAACTCCGTGAAGTGTCTGTGGTCCTCGAAGGTGCCTATGGCGATCACGCCGCTGTGGCCGAGGTCCGCTCTATCGAGGAGGGCCTAACCCGACTCGAAGAGGCTCGTCAGATCTTCGCCAATCTCCCGATCCTCCCATCGTGACACCTCTCCGAGGCAGCACGACCTAACTATCCTTTCATCGACCATCCCCCAATGTAAGGAAACCCACATCGACTAAAGGAGTGTGCCTATGGAAATCCCTGAGTGGGGCTGGATTGCTTGGTTAGCTGTCTCGGCTGGTGGCTTCGCTGTTCTGGAAGGCATCGCCCTGGTAACCGAGGACAAGCCCGACACCCTGAGCGAGAACATCCGGAAGTGGCTGGGTATCGATCCTGTGTCCAAGAGGAAGCGTGTGGCTGTGCCTGTGTTCGCCGGCTCCCTCATCGCCTTCCTGGCCTGGTTCATCCCCCACATCGTCTGGTCCATCTGGTAAAGCGCAACCAACCTCGTTCCTTGTGGGCGGGGTTCGTAGCGGGTTAGGGGAGTTCGGCCGTCCCCGCTGTCCTCATAAGTCAGAGATCGCAGGTTCAAATCCTGTACCCGCCACCACACCACCTCACGTGACTGCGTAGCTATATGAGTCCGTGCAGGTGGTGCATCTATGGCTAGTAGCTCAATTGGCAGAGCAACCGCCTCCAAAACGGTAGGTTCTCGGTTCGAATCCGGGCTAGCCAGCAACCTCAAGCCAAGTGCACAGGCCCGAGGAACAGAAACACATCGACACCTCAACCCCTAGTCCTGCTTGTGGGATGACACCTCGGCTTATCCTCCGGACGCCGACACCTCATCTTGGGCCCTACGTTGACACCTCGATCATCCATGAATGCAGTGCTAACGAAAGGACTTACCACCATGACGAACCCGTACCTCAAGAAGCTCCGCGGCCAGTACGACAGCCTCAAGGTCAGCATGGAAGGTCTCCAGACCCGAGCTGCGGACGAGGGTCGTGACCTGTCTGAGGATGAGCTTCGTTCCGTCAAGGACCAGAGCGCTACCGCGAAGGGCCTGGCCGAGCAGATCGAGTCCCTGACCGAGATCGAGAACCGTAACCGGAAGGTGGCTGAGCTTGCGACCGCTGCGGAGGGCACTGAGCAGACTCGCGCCCTGGGCATCACTGCCACCGATCGGGACCCTGGCCACTACCGCAAGGATGGGGGTCACTCATTCTTCGGTGACCTCTACCGCGCTCGGTCCCTCGGTGACGACGTGGCCAGTGACCGACTGACCCAGCACAACCGAGCCCTGTCCACTGGTACGAACGGCCCTGGCATTGTTCCTCCGAAGTGGATGACCGATGAGTTCGCGGCGCTCCCCTATCAGGGTCGCGCTCTGGCCAACGTCGTCCGGAACATTCCCCTGGGCAGTGACGCTCGACCGATCACGCTCCCGAAGCAGACGGCCGGCACTGCGGTTGGTGGTCAGGTTGGCGATGCCGAGAACGGCGCGATCGTCAGCACGGACGCCTGGGACTCGGACGTTGACACGATCGTTCCGAAGGCTGTTGCTGGTGCTCAGCTTGTCTCGCGTCAGATGCTCGACATGTCGTCTCCGGCGGTTGACATCCTGATCTACGGTGACCTCCTGGCGGCCTACAACAAGGAGATCGAGAACAAGCTTGGTGTTGCCCTGCTGGGTGTCGGTACTCCTCTGACGGCTACCCAGGCTCAGTTCATCGCCCACGCCTCGACTGGTGGGACGTTCGCGCCTGACCTGGTTGTGCGTGCGGGTGTGGCTGTCCGCAGTGCTCGTCACCAGGCGGCCAACATCCTGGCTATGACCCCTGACCGGTATGGCGAGTTCCTGATGCTGAAGGACTCCACTGGTCGTCCCCTGATCACCGATGGCTCTGAAGGCCCCATGAACGTTGTGGGTGTCGGCTCGGTCAACGTCGATGGTCGGATCAAGGGCTTCGGTGTCGTGGTCTCGGCTGGTATGGACGACGCTACGGCTAACCAGGACTCGTTCTCGGTGTTCCACTCGCCTGATGTCCTGCTGTTCGAGTCCAACCTTCTGCGCTTCCGCTACGACGAGCCCAATGGCCCTGAGTCGGTGAAGCTCGGTATCTGGCGGTATGCGGCTGTGGCTGTTCGTCAGGGTACTCGTGCGGTGAAGAACGTCGAGATCGACACCACTCCTGCCGGCTGACCAATCCCGTTGAGAGCCGTTCCCTTTCGAGGGGGCGGCTCTCTTCCCTTTCACCACTTCGCTACCGCTCCGTTAGGAGGCTCTATGACTTGGCCACCGACGATAGATGACCTGAAGAGTGACCTCGGGATTGCTTCTGATGACACCCGAGACGACTTGAGACTTACCGCCATGCTCCAGGCTTCGATGGCCTACGTCGAGAGAGTGCGTCCGGAGTTCGACTATACGGAGGACGCTGAGGATGTCCCTTCCTATGACCTGGTCCTGGGGACTATCCGTCTCGCTGGCCGTTGGCACACTCGCCGGCGCTCTCCTGATGGCCTGGTGAATATGGCCGAACTTGGAGCCTCACGAGTGCCGTCCTTTGACCCTGACATCGAGAAGCTACTTGGCGTAGGGCGTTATCGAGCGTCGGTGATTGCGTGAACGCGGTTACCGGACTACGTACGTCTCTGAGCGCCTCTCTAAAGGCCGTACAGGGTGCGAGGGTATACGAGGACCCTGGAGCTTCAATGGACCCTCCTGCACTCCTTGTGGGGCCTCCTGAGCTTATGTGGGAAGGCTACGGTGCTGCTCCCTCTGGTGCTCGGGTCATGGTCTATGTGCTTGTCCCTGCGGATGACCGTGTGCTGGAAAGACTCGGCGAACTGGTCACAGAGGTAGCCGAGGTCATCGATAGCACTCCGGATTCTGTCGTCCTCCGTGCTACTCCAGGGACGTTCACCACGGGCGGTTCAGAGCTACCAAGCTACGAAATTCTGGTCGAGGTAGCCCTGTAATCGGGAGCTTCAGACGTGACATAGAAGCTCCCTCGGAGATGCCCCTAAGTACCGTCTGGAGGCATCTCAAAAGCCCTGGTCGCAGGATCGCGTAGTTCCACAGGAGCGATCCTAGGCCGAATGTGGCGTTGACCCTATACCTAGTACCCCTCCGAAACACGACTCCTTAGAATCCGTCCTGGAGACACGACACATTCACTCCGTGGTGCGTCGCTAACCCCGGGACCAGCAGAAAGGACCCCTAACATGGTGGCACATCACCGCAAGCTGAAGACCATTACCCTGACCGTCGATGAGAGTTCCTGGCAGCAGCAACTCTCGAATTGGACGCTCGAAAATAACAGCGAGGATGGCGAGAAGTTCTACACGTTCAGCCCTGATGGCGAGTTCCGCGAGGAGGCCGAGCCTGACTATGCGCTGACCCTCACGTTCTTCTCGGACTGGACTGCTACCGGCATCTCGGATTACCTGGTTCTCAACGATGGCACTGATGCCGACTTCGTTCTGACTCATCGTCCGGATGTTGCCGCGGAGACTGTGATCTGGACTGGCAAGGTTCGTATCAAGGCTCCCAATGTCGGCGGTGAGGCCAGGACGACCGAGACGCAGGAAGTCACTCTCCAGTGCATCGGTAAGCCTGTCTACTCTCGGCCTGTTACTGAGGGCTGATCTAACCAACTCGGGAGGATTCCTTTAGGGGGATCCTCCCTTCTCTATGCCTCCACTCCGTTTCGTTAACACTCCACTCCTACCGAAGGGATTCACTCAATGATCACTCTGCATGTTGTTCCGGATGGTGCCGAGCCCTACACGGTGAAGGCAACCGCTCGTGACGTCCTTAAGTGGGAGCGTCTCGGTGGCGGTCGTTCTATCGCTGCCCTGGAAGAGGACATCAAGATGCGAGACATGTACGAGCTTGCTCACCTTGCCTCGCAGCGTACGAAGAACTTCACCGGCTCTCTTGAGTCTTTCGAGGATTCCTGTGACCTTTCCTTCGAGGAGGTTGAGGAAGGGGATTTTACCCAGTCGGCTCCTTCTACCGAGCCTGTATCTCCCTCGCAGTCGTCACCGGCATCTCCCCGACGGACTGGGCGAACGAGGGCGAGCAAGCAGTAAACACAGCCTTCCATCTCCTGGAGGAGGCCAACAAGAAAGCGAAGAGGTGATGTTGAATGGCCAAGGATTCTCTAACCATCAAGGTCCGTATCACTGGAGTTCGAGAGACCCTCAAGGCTTTCAAGGACCTCCCCGAGGATGCCAGTACCGAGCTTCGGGAAGGGACCCTCGCTCTGTCACAGCTCCTGGCCAAGAAGGTAGAAGCCGCAGGCAGGTCCGATTCTCCGCAGTCTGCTCTTGTGGCCGGCACGGTGAGGGCTCGTAAGGATCGTGTTCCCGTGATTGTGGCCGGCGGACCAAAGAAGGTCGGCTCTCGGAGGACTCCTGCTCGCAAGATTCTGTTTGGCTCGGAGTTCGGTGCCACCACGTTGAAGCAGTTCCGTCCGCATGTAGGCAACGGCAGCTATTGGTTCTTCCAGACCGTCGAGGCCCATCAGCACGAGATCGACAGTGCATGGAACAAGGTAGCCGGCGACATAGCAAGGAAGTTTGGAGGTGATGGGTGATGGCCAGCCCGAGTAGGACAGTCCGAGTTCGCTTCGATGGTGACGTTCAGGGCATGTCCAAGGCAGTCCAGCGTGGCGTCAAGGATATCCAGAAGTTCTCAGACGAGATAGGTAAGGTTGGCCGAGGTGGTGGTATCGCTAAGGGCCTGATGAGTGGAATCAAGGATGCTGCTGGCGGTGTGAAGGAATCCCTCTCCTCTGTCTTCCAGGGCGGATTAAAGGGAGCCCTGAGTACGCCCATAGTTGGCCCTGTCATCCTTGCTGCGTTGGCTGGTGTCGCCGCGGTGGCAGCTCCAGCAATAGCGACCATGATAGGTGGGGCGATAGTAGCTGGGTTAGGTGCTGCCTTCGTCGGAGTCGGTGTTGGCCTCCTCCTCGAAAACAAGAAGATCAAGAAGCAGTTCGAGGATGACTGGAAGAGCGTCAAGAAGACACTGACCGACGCGTTCAAGCCACTGATCCCTGTTCTGGATACGGTGCGCTCGGTGATGAAGTCGGTAGCCGATGAGTTCGCTCCGTTCATCAAGCAGGGTGCAGAGCTAGCCCAAGGTCCGCTGAAGCAGTTCGTAAAGGATCTCGGTGACGGATTCAAGGAACTGGCACCGACCCTAAAGCCACTCATGGAAGCCTTCTCGAACATCCTGCGTGACATCGGTCCTCAGCTACCTGGCCTCATGAAGAAGCTCTCAGAAAGCCTCAGCGGCCTATTCGATACGGTAGGCAAGAACAGCGACCTCATAGCAGCCATGTTCGTCACACTGGTCGATGGAGTCGTCTGGGGTATCGATGCGCTCAACTGGCTGATCAAGGTCTTCCGCGGCATCATCAATGTGGCCTTCGATGTATCAGCGTCCTTCCTCGACTTCGCTGATACAGCCCTAGGTGCCATTCAGTCTGTGGTCGATGCTGCTGCCAAGATTCCAGGCCCGATGCAGTCTACTTTCCAGAAGGTCTCTGCCTCGATCTCGGGTGCTCGGCAGACTCTCCAAGGGTGGTCGAGCGACATGAAGACCACCCCTAAGATTCTGAATCTGAAGGCCAACATCAACGACCTCAACAACAAGCTTGCGTCGGCTAGGGCTCAGCTCAAGGACCCTAACCTGACCAAGACTCGCGAGGCCAAGCTGAGGGCTGATATTGCTGACCTCCTCCGAAAGAAGCAGCAAGCTCAGGCATCCATCAACTCTCTCCAAGGTAAGACGGTATTCGTTAACGCCATCACCCGCTATAGCAGCATTGGACGTGGAACTGTGCTGGCACCTCGCGCTACTGGTGGCCCTGTTACCTCTGGCCGTTCCTACCTCGTTGGTGAGCGTGGCCCTGAGGTTCTCCAGATGGGTCAAGGCTCCGCAGGCAAGGTCACTCCTAACCACCAGCTCGGCAATGATGACCGTCCCATCGAGGTGAATGTGTTCCTCGGGGATCAGGAGCTTCGTGGCCTGGTTCGTTCGGAAGTCAGCGAGTCCAACAGGCAGCTCCGTCGAAGGGTGTCTGCGTAAGTCGCTAAGCAATGGCCCCAGAGAAGCCTGAGAGCGGATCTGGGGCCCTTTTCATGAGAGGAGGCACTAGCTATGGCCCTTACCACCAACTACCTTCAGGATCTCTCTCGTGTCCGTGTGGAGGGCACAAGCATTGTGGGCTCGACTGTCACGGTAGAGAAGTCCACTGATGGCGTTACCTGGAGCCTTGTTCGAGGCGGCTCCAGTGTGGCTGTCTTCGGTGGTGCGTTTACCCTTGATGACTACGAGTTCCCTGCCGGCATAGAAGTCACATACCGAGTCGGCTCTGAAACCTCCTCGGTCACAGTGAACCTCACGACTGTCTGGATTAAGGCCATCCTGCATCCCTTCCTCAACCGGCCTGCGACTGTCGTTGATTGGTCGAGCGTTGGGCGTGAGTTCCGTGGTGGTGTCTTCCCTGTAGTCGGTAGGTCCTTCCCTGTCTCGGTGACTGACCTTCGAGGGGCTAGGCGATACACGCTCGAAGTCGCTACCCATTCGCCTACGGCTGCTGAGGACCTTGACTATCTCCTGGCTTCTGGTGGGCCTGTGTTCATCCATACGCCGGCCGATAGCTCGATCCCCGGTGTGTATGCCGTCATCGTTGGCAGCGACGAGCGGAGAGCTGCCATGCGTTCGGATAGGCGCATCTTCACTCTCGAACTCCAGGAGGTAGCCAAGCCTGGTGTTGACGTTGTTGGGGCTACGACCATCTGGCAGTCCATCGTGAATGAGTATGTGTCCTGGAACGAGGTCATCACGGAGTTCGCTACATGGGCTGATGTCCTCGACTCGACCAGTGACGCTAGCTCGGTGATCGTCCAGTGATGGAGCTGATAAGGAGGTCACGACAGTGAAGAACGTCAGTGAAGCTTTCGAGAGTGCAGTCCGGGGAAGCCATCAGATGGTATCCAGGGCTCGTGTGTGCTCTACCTTCCAGACTGGGACGAACCCTGAAGGTGAGGCCATCCCTATCCTGGCGGGGGATGTCCTGATGGATGCTAGTTCCGATATCAGAGCCACCTTGGACATGACGACCGTCGGTGA
The DNA here is from genome assembly GCF_015645445.1 of Nonomuraea cypriaca. Classification (GTDB taxonomy): domain Bacteria; phylum Actinomycetota; class Actinomycetes; order Streptosporangiales; family Streptosporangiaceae; genus Nonomuraea; species Nonomuraea cypriaca. The sequence continues at coordinate 18,676 of NZ_JADOGI010000083.1, forward strand.
ATGGCCAGACAAGCCCCACAGCCTCCTCGCTCCATACGGCAATGAGATCTTCGTGGAGAGAGGTATCCGGTACGGCAGTGGTGATGTGGAGTACGTTCCTCTCGGCTACTTCAGGATCTATGCACCCGAGCAGGATGAGGCCCCACATGGCAGCATTCGTATCTCGGCCAAGGACAGGATGTCAGGGATTGTCGATGCCAGGTTGTTCTACCCTCGACAGTTCACGTCCGGCACGAGCCTAGGTGACATCTTCCTGGATCTGGTGAGAGAGGTTTACCCAGATGCTGTGATCGAGTGGGACGACGACACCAACGAGGAGTCCCTTACCCGTTCCCAGATAGCCGAGGAAGATAGGTACGCATTCCTCAGAGACCTGGTGACCTCATACGGCAAGGTCATGTTCTTCGACCACCGCGGCGTACTCGTCATCAAGACTCCTCCCGCCTCCAAGGTTCCTGTCTTCACTGTGAACCATGGCCGTGATGGAGTTCTGGTTTCCGTCTCCAGGCAGCTCACTCGGGAAGGTGTCTATAACGCTGTGGTGGCCATGGGAGAAGCAGCCGACACCGAGGAGCCTGTGAGAGCTGTTGTGGTGGACTCGAATGCGAACTCGCCCACCTACTTCTACGGCAACTTCGGGAAGGTCCCTAGGTTCTATGTGAGCCCGTTCATCACGACCTCGGTACAGGCTATCTCCGCGGCCACGAGCATCCTCAGCAAGGAACTGGGACTGCCCTACAACGTGGACTTCACCGCCGTACCCAATCCCGCTCTTGAGCCCCTCGACCCTGTGAAGATTACGTTCCCGAAGGGCAGGGCCGAAGTCCACATCATCGAGCGAATCACTATCCCTCTGGATGCCTCTGGTGTTCTCTCGGCATCTAGCAGGCAGGCAACGAACATGTCGATTGGAGCACCCAGTGACCTATAGAGCTGATGACCTAGCACCTCTCTTTAAGGCCGTCGGAGACAAGGCCGATATAGGCTTCCATCAAGGGCGTGTCATGGCATGGAATCAGGCGACCTCGATGAACACGATCTCGATGGCCGGCGGCGTACTCACGGATGTACCTGTCCTGAACGGCACCGAACCTCTCCTGTTGAAGGAAGGTGACGTTGTTGGGATGCTCAGGTTCAAGACCTCGTATTTCGTACTCGGTCGGATCGTCATTCCAGGCCAGTCCGAGGTTGGTACTCTCCCTGGCGTCAATCAAGGAGTAGGTATCACAGAGATTATGTTCGACCTGAGGATTGACCCTGCTCCGGTGGCTACGGCTGTGTTCCAGGTGCCGGTATGGGCTAACCAGGCTCTCGTCATGTGTACGGCCAACGCCACCATCTTCAACTCCTCGACCGACCATAGGTTTGTGTACTTGGCTGCGACTGTCTCTGGTGGCTATGGAGGCGAGATGTATACGAGCCTCAACTCTGGTGAATATGGCCCTGTGAGTGCAGCTACCCAATACCTCCTCGGTGCAGAGTCCTATGACGAGTTCCTGGAGGGTGAGCTGCCTCTCGGCTCGACTATCACTGTGGCTGCTGAGATGAGAGCCAACAACACCATCGTGGGGAACAGCGGCAACATCGCTTCTGTCCACGCAACCGCTATCTTCAGGAGGGTATGAGCCAATGGGAACTACCACTAACTTCGATCTACCCTATCCCGAGTCGTCGAGTACACCGAATGGGCCCGCACAGATTAAGGCCCTAGCCGAGGCTGTAGACAACCTGCTGATTCCCTTGGATGCTCCCGCGGAGTTCGCATCCAACCTGGAAGTCGTGGGCAACCTTGGAGTGCAGGGCGACACCTTCGTAGAAGCCCTGGAAGCTACCTCGGTCACCACTACCAACCTCGAAGCTACCAATGTGACTGTGGGCTCTCAGGACTGGACTGGTGAATGGATGGACTTCGACCCCAACTGGACGTCAGCCTCCGGAGCATCGCCTGACATCGGCAACGGCACACTCACAGCCAGGTATATGCAGCTAGGCAAGACTGTGTTCTTCAACATCTACCTGGCGGGTGGCTCGACGACTGTGTGGGGTGGTGGCTTCTGGCAGTTCAGCCTTCCTGTCCAGGCCAACAACTCGTTCACCGCTGCCTGTTCCTATCGAGACAACAGTATTCCGCTGAACGTTGCTGGCTCTGCTGACATCCGGAACAACCCTGGAGGCACCAACGCCATCATCAGATCCAACGTCCCTACAGGCGCAGCAGTGAGCAACACCATCCCGTTCACTTGGGCCACTGCTGACACGTACAAGGTAACCGGCGTCTACGAAGCAGCCTGAGGAGGTTATTCCTAATGCCCAATACAGCAATCTTTGCCCTGGCCTATCCCGACCCTGTGGATGCTCCGGATGGTCCGACACAGATGCAGGCCCTAGCCGAGTCTGTGGAGACAGCCCTTGACGGCATCTACGCAGGCATCCCGTTTGGTGGTGACGTCTCTGTTGGTGGCAACCTCTCGACTGATGGGAGCCTCACCGTTTCTGGGACGTCCACCCTCAACAACGTGAATGCTGGTGAGGTCTCGACAACCCTCGTGGAGTCCACTGGAGACATCTCGGCCGGCGGTGACGTCTATGCTCATGGCTTGGCTGTGGCCTATGTCGTGAAGGCCAAGGTGCATAAGGGCTCCCTGGTGGACACCAACACGACCAGCACGAGCAGCTACCAGAACATCTCAGGCGCCAACCTTCAGAGCGTTCCGGTTGTCGCTGGCCATCTGTACAAGGTCGAGTACCAGTTCGCCATCACCAGCTCTGTAGCCGACGACCGCATCAGGTACCAGATCCTCAATGGTGGGGATCAGCTTGGTTCTCATTCGCCGATCGTGAGGATAGAGACCGCCTCGACCTACACCGCGGCCACCATCTCGTTCCTGTGGAAGGCCGCAACCACCGAGGTCATCTCCAACCTGAACCTCGCGCAGATCCGATACTCGGGAAGTGGTTCGGTGTCTACCAGGGTTGAGGTCGCGTCGTTCTCGGCCATGGCATGGGATCTAGGCTTGGCCGGCGCAATCTCCAACGTCTGAGCTGGGAGAACGAGTGACGGGAGTTCTCCAGGAGGGATCCTAAGGGCCTATGCTCCGCGGCCCTACCTTGGGTACCCCTCGACCGTGGAAGACGCTTAGAAACGCTTTGAGAGCAGTCCAGACGTTACTTAGGCCGCTCTCCCGAGGAAGCTCCTATGTGCCGTCTGGAGCTTCCGAACTCAGGCAAGCAGAAACCCCCAGGGACAGGGCGGAGTGTGGGGAGTCCCTGGGGGTCGTCTTCTGGAGTGGTGCGTTTAACCAGGTGGGAGCGTGAGGTATGGATGAGGAAGGAATGGTGGTGGCTCTCGGACGCAGCAAACGCAGATGAACACGGACACGCCCTTCGCCTCAACCACGAGATGACCTCTACCCGCTTGGCCAATCCGTAGGGGCTCCGCGTTGAAGTCGAACCCACAGAGACGGCAGGAAGTCATAGGAAGTCCTCCGCTCCGCTATCGCTACGCTCCTGTCGCTGCCCTGGGATCTGGTCTCTCTCCTCGAAGGTGAACCTGCCTAGGCACTCCAACCGCTTGGGGGGATCTCTCCAGGGCTGGCTGATGTCGTAGGAGACCACGTGCCCGTAGCCGCCGCTGGTAAGTGAGTTCGCAAGGAAGGTCCAGGCGATCTCTTGGTCCGAGGTGACGTGAACCTTGTCCGGAAATAGTCGGCGATCGCCTTTCCAGGTTGCGGCGAAATAGAGGATTGGGTAGTCCGCAGGGACCGAGAGCAACCTTCCTTCGATCTCCAGCACGATCTTCCGTAGGGAATCGGTCATGAGAGGATACTAGTTCAGGCTTGCTAACCATGCTAGGGGTGCCGCTATCGCTGAGCAGGGCAAGCACTACATAGCCTCGTGATCGTGACTCAGTGGAAGCCCGATACGCCCCGATGGGTTCAGATTTACGAGATCATCAAAGAACGCATCGAGACTGGCGTTTACCAACCTGGAGATCAGTTGCCATCGGTGTTGAAGATCCAGGAAGAGTTCGGTGTCGCTACCGCAACCGGTCAGAAGGTCCTGCACCAGCTTCGTAAGGATGGCCTGTCCTACACGGAACCTGGTATGGGGACCTTCGTGAAGCAGCGGAGCCCTGGCGAAGCGCATCCTTAGCCTTCGGGCGGATGCTTCTGGAGTCTTCTGGCGGAGCAGTGACGGAGCCAGAAACCCCCCACCCGATGTCTTTCCAGGTGAGGGGCTTCTAGAGTGACGAGTTAGCCTGTAGGCCGGGTTCTGTTCCTTCGTGCGAAGGGGCGACCATCCATCTAGGGCCGCCGTTGCCGGCGGTCTCAAGCGGTCTACCCGCGCGGCTCGGGCGGGCAGCCCTCGAACGCCGCGCGCGAGACGCTCCGAAGAGCGTCCCTTCTTGACCTTGCTCCGGGTGGGGTTTACCTAGCCGCCCACGTCACCGTGGGCGCTGGTGGTCTCTTACACCACCCTTTCACCCTTACCTCCCGTAGGCCGGGAGGCGGTCTGCTTTCTGTGGCACTGTCCCGCGGGTCACCCCGGGTCGGCGTTACCGACCACCCTGCCCTGTGGAGCCCGGACCTTCCTCGGCGGGCCCGAAGGCCCGACGCGGTCGCCCGGCCGACTCGTCCACGGAAGTTTACCGCAAGTCATTCCCAACCGACCCACAAGATCAATTCGCTGGAACGGGTCGTGCCCGCGCTCAGCGCAGGTGTGAGGTGTCGTTGAACGTCTTCACCACGGCCGGCCCGTCCGCGTAGTACTCGATCAGCGACAGACACGCGACGTCGAGGTGCATCCGGTAGAGGGCCTCCAGCGGGGCCATCAGTGCCAGTCTCAGGAGCATCTTGATCGGGGTCACGTGGGAGACCGCGAGGACGGTCTTGCCTTCGTACCGCTCCACCAGACGCTCCCCCGCCGCCTGTACGCGCACCGCCGTCGTGGCGAAGCTCTCACCGCCCGGCGGGGCGGTGGCGGGGTCGGCGAGCCAGGCGGCGAGTTCGGCCGGCCAGCGGCGCTGGACCTCCGTGAACGTGTGGCCCTCCCAGGCGCCGAAATCGGCTTCCCTGAGGTCTTCGTCCACTTCGACGTGGAGGCCGGTTCGCTGGGCCACCGCCTCCGCCGTCTGCCTGGCCCGCTTGAGCGGCGAGGTCACGATCACGTCCAGCCGGTACGGCTCCCGCGACAACCTCTCCGCCGCCGCGGCCGCCTGAGCCAGGCCGTTGGCGGAGAGCTCGGCGTCGCCCCGGCCGGAGAACCTGCGTTCCACGGACAGTTCGGTCTCGCCGTGCCTGAGCAGGAGCAACGAGGTCGCCACCCGGGTCGGCGGCGCCCAGCCGGTGCCCTTGCCGCGCTGCTGCGCGGTGGCGAGCGAGGCGGTGGGGGCGGACAGCTCGGAGAGGTCGCCCGCGTCCAGGAGGTCCGTCTGCCGGGCGACGGCCGGCGGTGCGGTGCGGGCCGGCGGCGCGGGAGCCTCGGGAGCCGCGCCTGCGGCGCCGCCCGCCTTCCAGGTCAGGCCCTTGGCGGCGGCGTCCATGGCCTCGTTGGCCAGGCGGTCGGCGTGCTTGTTGCGTTCGCGGGGGATCCACGTCCACTCCGTCACGCGCAGCTTCCTGACCAGGGCGCTCGCCTCCCTCGCGAGCGGCCGCAGACCTTCGTGCTTGACCTTCCAGCGGCCGGCCATCTGCTCGATGACGAGCTTCGAGTCCATCCGCACGGCCACCGACGCCCCCTCGCCCCCGAGGCCGAGCACGGCGGTCAGGCCGGCGATCAGCCCGCGGTATTCGGCGACGTTGTTGGTGGTGACGCCGATCGCCTCGGCCACCTCCGCCAGCACCTGGCCGTCCGCGGCGTCCGTGACGACAGCGCCGTAGCCGGCCGGCCCGGGGTTGCCGCGCGAGCCGCCGTCGGCCTCGATGACGTACGACGTCAAAGGCCCGACTCCGCCGTGCGTACGAGGATGCGCCGGCACTCGTCGCACCGCAGCACCTCGTCGTGGGGCGCGGCCTTGATGCGGTTCATCTCGGCGATGGACAGGGCCACCTTGCACCCCTGGCACCGGCCGCCGCGCAGCATGGCGGCGCCGACGGAGTATTGGTCCTTGAGCTTCTCGTAGAGCGCGAGCAGGTCGGCGGGGATCTCACCGATGGCGGCCGCGCGGCGGCCCCGGACCTCGGCCGCCTCCTTGTCGATCTCGGCGAGCGCGGCGTCGCGGCGGTCCTCGGCCGTGGAGAGCGCGGCCCGGACCTCGTCGCGCTGCGTCACCAGGTCGGTGACCTTGGTCTCGGCCGCCTCGCGGCGCTCCATGATCTCCAGCACGACCTCCTCGAGGTCGCCCTGGCGCTTCTGCAGCGAGACGATCTCGGACTGGAGGCTCGCCAGGTCGCGCGGTGAGGTCACGGCGCCGGAGTCGAGGCGCTTCTGGTCGCGGTCGGCACGGGTGCGCACGGCGTCGACGTCGCTCTCGGACTTGGCCTGCTCGCGGGCCAGGTCACCGGTCTCCGTCTCGGCCTCGATGACCTGGGTGGCGAGTTTGGCGAACAGCTTGGAACGCTCGTCGATCTCGGCCAGCTCCGGCAAGGTGCGGCGGCGGTGCGCCAGCCGGTCGAGCACGGAGTCGAGCTCTGCCAGGTCGAGCAGTCGCTTCTGTGCCTCAGGGGCTGCTTTCATGATCAATATCCTCTTGTCCAAGCATCGGTGACCGCGGCGGAGACACGCGTTTCAACCGTAACGCCACTGGCGTGCAGGATGGACGCCGCGCTGTCGAGCCACGGCCACTCGGTCGCCCAATGTGCGGCGTCGATCAGCGCGGGCCCGCCGGACTCCACGAATTCGCTGGCCGGATGATGTCGTAGATCCGCCGTGAGGAACACGTCGACCCCGGCGGCCTCGGCCGCGCCGAGGAGCGAGTCGCCCGCGCCGCCGCTGACCGCCACCCGGGCGACGGGACGGGACAGGTCGCCCGCCACGCGCAGCCCTCCCGGCGTCCTGGGCAGCCCCTTGGCCGCCAGCACCGCGAACTCGCCCAGTGTCGTCTCCTCCGGCAGGTCCCCGACGCGGCCCAGGCCGCGCCACGGGTCGTCATCGAACGGCTGGAGCGGCACCAGGTCGCCGACCAGGCCGACGGCTCTGGCCAGGGCGTCGGAGACGCCGGGGTTGGCGACGTCGGCGTTGGTGTGGGCCGTGTAGAGGGCGACGTCGTTCTTGATCAGGGTGTGGACGAGACGGCCCTTGGGGGTGGTCGCGGCCACGCTCGTGGTGCCGCGCAGGTAGAGGGGGTGGTGGACGACGATCAGGTCGGCCCGCCAGTCGAGGGCCTCCCCGGCCACGGCGGCGACGGGATCGACCGCGAACAGCACCCGCCGCACCTGCTGGGCCGGGTCACCGCTGACCAGCCCCACCGCGTCCCAGGACTCGGCTCGGGCGGGCGGGTAGGCCGTCTCGAGCACCTCGATCACGTCAGTCAACGTCACAGCAGCCACCTGGGCAGACTATCGGTCCCCGGGAGGCCCGGGGGTGTCGCCAGAACGGGGTTCGGCGTAATGTAAGTGGATCCTGACAGGCGGAGGACGGGTCATGTCACCAAGCGTCGCGATCATCGGAGCGGGGTTCGGCGGACTGTGCATGGCGATCCGGCTCGAACGCGCCGGCATCCACTCCTACACCGTGTACGAGAAGGCGGACGGCCTCGGCGGCACCTGGCGCGACAACAGCTACCCCGGAGCGGGCTGCGACATTCCCTCGCACTTGTACTCCTACTCATTCGAGAAGTACACGAGCTGGACCCGCCGCTTTCCGGAACAGCCAGAAATTCTCAGCTATCTCGAACATTGCGCCGATAAATACCGCGTCAGGGAAAAAATCCGTTTCCGTACGGAAGTCCGGCGGGCCGTCTTCGACGACGGGGCCTGGCAGGTCACCTCGTACGCCGGAGACGAAGAGCGGACGGAGACGTACGACGTGGTCGTCATGGGGGTCGGCCAGCTCAACCGGCCACGCCTGCCCGACATCCCCGGCATGGCGGACTTCGAGGGCGTCTCCTTCCACTCCGCCAGGTGGGACCACGACCACGACCTCACGGGCCGCCGCGTCGCGGTGATCGGGAGCGGCTCCTCGGCCGCACAGCTCATCCCGCGCGTCGCGGAGCAGGCCGAGCACCTGTACGTCTTCCAGCGCACGCCCAACTGGGTGATCCCCAAGCCGGACGCCGAGTTCGGCCCGCTGGCCAGGCTCGCGTTCCGCTTCGTCCCCGGCCTCCAGCGCGTCTACCGCGAGTGGATCTACCGGTACGCGGAAGGCACCCTCCACCCCGCGCTCGCCCAGGGCTGGAGCGCGGAGCCGCTGAGGAAGCGGGCGCTGGAGCACCTGCACTCCCAGGTGCCGGATCCGGAGCTGCGCGCCAAGCTCACGCCCGGCTACCCGCCCGGCTGCAAGCGGATCGTCATCGACAGCTCCTTCTATCCGGCGCTGACCAGGGACGACGTCGAGGTGGTCACCGACGGGATCGTCCGGATCACGGCGAAGGGCGTCGAGACGACCGAGGGGCCGTACGCGGTGGACACGATCGTCTGCGCGACCGGGTTCAAGAGCACCGAGTTCCTCGCGCCGATGGAGGTCAGGGGGCGCGGCGGGCGTTCGCTGGAGGAGCAGTGGGCGGACGGGGCGGAGGCCTATCTGGGGATCTCCGTGCCGAACTTCCCGAACATGTTCCTGCTCTACGGCCCCAACACCAACCTCGGGCACAACTCCATCGTCTTCATGATCGAGTGCCAGGTGGCTCATGTCATGTCCTGCCTGGCGTACCTCTCCGGGAGCGGGCCCATCGAGGTGCGGCCCGAGGCGATGGCGGCGTGGCGGCGGCGGCTCGACGCGGCGATGGCGCGGATGGTGTGGGGCGGCGACTGCCAGAGCTGGTACAAAACGGCGGAGGGGCGCGTCACGAACAACTGGCCTGGCCCGACGACGCTCTACCGCCGGCTGACGGCCAGGCCCCCGTTCCGTGCGTATCGCCCGGTCAGCGCCGGGGAGGCGTTGGAGCCGGTCGGGGTCGCGCGATAACGTCCAACGCATGACGATTCCCCTGCAACAGCGCGCCGTCGTGGCCGACACGCACAACGATCTGCTCATGGCCGTCTCCGCCCGGCCGCCGGGGCAGTGGGCCTCGTTCTTCCGTGAGAGATGGTTGCCGCAGCTCATCGCGGGCGGTGTGAACCTGCAGGTGCTGCCGGTCTTCATCGATGACCAGCATCGGCCGGAGGGCGCGTTGCGGCAGACGTTGCGCATGATCGAGTGCGCCCACGTCCTCGCCGAGGGCAACGCCGAGCACGTCGGGATCTGCCTCGACGCGGCCGACATCGACCGGACGCTCGGCGAGGGCAGGATCGCGCTGGTGATCGCGCTGGAGAGCATGCCCGGCCTCGACACGAGCGTGGAGCTGATCTCGACCGTCCACCGGCTGGGCGTGCGAGTGGCGTCCATCGCGCACTTCGGCCGCACCGCGCTGGCCGACGGCAGCGGCGAGGACGCCACGGGCAGCGGCCTGACCTCCCACGGCGTGGCCGCGCTGCGCGAGATGGAGCGGCTCGGCATCGTCTTCGACATCTCCCACCTGGGCGCCTCCGGTGTCGCCCACGCACTCGAACTGGCGACCAAGCCGGTCATGGCGACCCATTCCGCCGCCCGCGCGCTGCGCGACCACCACCGCAACCTCACCGACGACCAGTTGCGCGCGGTGGCCGCCAAGGGCGGCGTGATCTGCGTCAACTTCTTCGCCCCCTTCCTCGCCGAGCGTACGGAGGACATGACGCTCGACCGCCTGCTCGACCACATCGAGCACATCGTGGCCGTGGCCGGGATCGACCACGTCGGCCTCGGCCCCGACTTCATCCGCGAGGTCATGCTGGACCTGACGCCACCGTGCTGCGAGGACGTCAACGCCAGGGGCGTGGACCCCAAGCGCGCGGTGCCCGGCCTGGAGGGGCCGGCGGGCCTGCCCATGGTCACCGAGGGCCTGCTGGCCAGGGGCCTGCAGGAGAAGGACGTCATGAAGATCATCGGGGGCAACGTCCACCGGTTCCTCGGGGAGCGGCTGGCATGATCGGGGACCTGGAAGAGCTGGTTCTGTGCGAGTCGTTCTCCAGCGACCACGAGGCCGTGGCGCGCAGCGCCAAGGTCGTCGCCGCGATGGGGGCCCGGCATCTGGGCGTCCAGCCCGAGTTCCTGGAGATCGACGGCGTGACCCACCTGCGGTGGACGTTCGGGACGCCCAGGGTGCTCCTCCTCGGTCACCACGACACCGTCTGGCCGATCGGCAGTCTCGCCACGCATCCGTGGTCGGTGGCCGACGGGGTGGCGCGTGGGCCCGGGGTGTTCGACATGAAGGCGGGGCTGGTGCAGACGTTCCACGCGCTGGCGGGGCTCGGCTCGCCCGACGGCGTCACCCTGCTGATCACGGGTGACGAGGAGGTCGGCTCCCCCACCTCGGCGAGGCTGATCGAGGAGACCGCGCGCGGACTTGCCGCCGCCTTCGTCATGGAGGCCAGCGCGGACGGCGGGGCGCTGAAGACCTCACGCAAGGGCACGTCCCTCTACACCGTGAACGTCCACGGCAAGGCCGCCCACGCGGGGCTCGAGCCGGAGAAGGGGGCCAACGCCGGGATCGAGCTGGCACACCAGATCCTGGCCGTCGCCGCCATGGGCCGCGGCGCGACGACGGTCACGCCGACCGTCCTGTCGGGGGGCACCACGCTCAACACCGTTCCCGCCGCCGCCTCGGCCGGGGTGGACGTACGCGTGGCCGAGGTGGCGGAGCAGGCCAGGGTGGACGAGGCGATGCTGGCCCTGCGGCCGGTCGTGCCAGGCACCCGCCTGGAGGTGCTCGGCGGCCCCAACCGCCCGCCGCTGGAGGGCACGATGTCGGCCGCGCTCTTCTCGCTGGCCCAGGAGCTGGCGGCGGGCCTGGGGCTGGGGCCGCTCTCCTCGGCGTCGGTGGGCGGGGCCTCGGACGGCAACTTCACGGCGGGAGCCGGATGCCCGACCCTCGACGGGCTCGGGGCCGTCGGCGGCGGGGCGCACGCCGACCACGAGCACGTCGTCGTCGCCGAGATGCCCCGGCGCACCGCACTGCTCCGCGCCCTGATCGAAGCGGTCCGCTGACTGCTCTGCTCCGCGCCCTGATCGAAGCGGTCCGCTGACTGCTCTGCTCCGCGCCCTGATCGAAGCGGTCCGCTGACACGGCGCCGCCCTCCGCCGGCGAGCGGCGGAGGGCGGCCGGACGCGCGCTACACGATCGGGCCGAGCCTCCTGTCCATGACGCACTTGTTGGGGAACTCCCGCTGGTACGTCGTCGGCCGGCCGTACCATTCGCCATTGATCTTGACCTCGACCGGCAGGTAGATCATCGGGCACGGCCCCGGGTTGACGTTGACCCGCTCGATCCAGCCGTCGACGTCGCGCAGCACGTCGCACGCGCGCGCCGGCCGGGGGTGGAGGCCGCCGTCCGGGTCGCAGGTGAGGTGCATCGAGTACGCGCCCGAGTTGGAGGGCGTGACGGTGATGTACAGGTCCGCCCCGGCGGCGGCGCTGGCGGGAAGCGCGGCGAACGGCGCGGCCAGCGTCGCGGCCACGCACAGTCCGAGGGCAGCCACCCTGCGAGCGGCGGTCAGCGCGAATGTCATGGAGAACCTTCCTGGTCAACGGCCATCCCGGGGTGGGTGGCGCACTTCCACATGACTACAGCGAGTAATCGCTCGGTGACCACCGGTGGGCAGGTAAGCAATCCGTCATTGTATGGCTACATAGAGCTACCCTTGACGGTAAGGGTGCGCCGAGGGACGCCACCACGCGGTGCTGGTTAACTGGCTATTCCACCGCTGTTTCAGGTCTCTGTAATGTGACGGCTAGGAAGCCGAACAAGGAGATCCGCATGGCGGAGTTCACCCCCACCGTTCCTGCGCGAGTCCTACCGTCCGTCACCGTCCGCGACCTGCCCGAACCCCCCAGCTCCAGGTGGCGCATCATCGGCCCCGGCCTGGTGGGCGCGGGAGTGGGACTAGCGTCCGGCGAATTCATCCTCTGGCCGTACATCGCCTCCCAGGTCGGGCTGGTGTTCGTCTGGGGAGCCGCGATCGGGATCATCACCCAGTGGTTCCTGAACATGGAGATCGAGCGCTACACGCTGGCCACCGGCGAGACCGCGCTGACCGGGTTCAGCCGGATGTGGCGGCACTGGGGCCTGGTCTTCGTCCTGATGACGCTCTGCTCGAACCTGTGGCCTGGCTGGGTGACCACGTCCGCCACCATGGTGACCTACCTGACGGGATCCGGCGCCGGGAGCGTGCGGTGGATCGCGATCGGGATGCTCGTCGTGATCGCGCTGGGCCTCACGCTGGCGCCGGTGATCTACACGGCGCTCGAACGCGTGATCTTCGTGAAGATCGCCCTGGTGGCGACGCTGATCGTGGTCGCGCTGTTGTTCGCGATCAACGCCGAGAGCTGGGCCGAGCTGGGCCGGGGTCTGACCGTCGAGGCCAGGTTCCCGGTGCCCGACCTGGAGTTCGCGGTGCTGATGGGCGCCATCGCGTACGCCGGCGCGGGCGGCGGCCAGAACCTCTGCCAGAGCAACTGGATCCGCGACAAGGGCTTCGGCATGGGTCTCTACGTGCCACGCCTGGTCAGCCCCGTGACCGGGCACGAGGAGGCGGCGGCCTCGACCGGGTTCCAGTTCGCGCCGACCAAGGAGAACCTCGCGCGGTGGCGGCAGTGGTGGCGCTTCGCGAACGTCGAGCAGGCCTCGACGTTCGCGGTCGTGTCGTTCGTGACCATCGCGCTCATGTCGATGCTGGCGTACTCCACCGTTTTCGGGCGGTCGGGGCTGGCCAACAGCATCGAGTTCCTGCGGGTCGAGGGCCAGGTGCTGCAGGACGTCGTGGCCCCGTGGTTCGGCGTGCTGTTCTGGGTGATCGGGGCGCTGGCCCTGTTCGCCTCCGCCATGGGCATCGTCGACTACACCTCCCGCCTGGCCTCCGACACGATCAAGACGGTCTACCTGCGTGACCGGGCGGTGTCGGTGAACCGGGTCTACTTCCTCGTCGTCTGGGCCCTGGCGCTGGTCGGCATCACGATCCTGCTGGTGGGCTTCGACCAGCCGCTCATCCTGCTGGTGTTCTCGGCGAGCTTCGCGGCCGTGATGATGTTCGTGTACTCGATCCTGCTCATCATCCTGAACCGGCGGGCACTGCCCGACGCCATCAAGGTCCGCTCCTACCGGCTCGGGTCGCTGGTCTGGTCGGTGGCGTTCTTCGGCACGCTGACCGTGCTGACCGTCATCCAGCAGGCCCAGAACCTGTTCGGCGGCTCCTGACGGGAAATGCGGGCGATCCGCTGACACCCGGATCGCCCTTTTCCGATAAATACCCCCAAATTTAACCGCGATATTTGGCCGCGACAAATCTCGCCAGGAAATTCGATGGGGTCGTATCGAGCGACGCGCTGGTTTACCGTTGAGGTCAATCGACGTCGCAGCGCGGAGTGGTCCGTGATCGAGCACAGCCTGCCGGAGGACGGGATCGCGCGCGGCCGCGTACTCAGGACGTTCTTCCTCGCCGCGCCCCCGGTCACCGCCTTCACCGTCTACGGCGTCCTCATCGACCACCTCCCCGAGTCCTGGTTCACTCTCGACGTGCTGCGCTACCTGCTTGCGCTGCTCGCCTCGGGCGTCGTGTGGCTCGGGCTGGCCTCGCTGCGCCGGCTGCCGGCGGTGGCCGCGCTGCTGGCCGAGCCGGCGGCGCCGGCCGCGGGGCTCCCCGTGCCGGTCGAGCAGCTTCCGTGCCGGGGCCGGCCGCGTTCGCGCTGTCCGCCGGGGCCAGGAGGCTGCTGGTCGAGACCAGCGGGCACCTGCCCGGCCGGCCGGAGTTGCGCGGGTGGTGCCAGTTCCTCGGCGACTCCATGCCGCCCAGCGCCACCGGCACGTCGTACGGTCTACGCCTGGTGCTGGCGATGGACCTGCGCCACGCCTCACTCGACCGCGGCATGCTGGTCCGCACCCTGCTGGCCCTGCAGTGCCCGAGCGGCGGGTGGGCCACACGCAGCCAGCGGGGCATCGGCAGGCCCGAGGTGACCGCCTGGGCGCTCGGGGCGGCCTGCCGGGCCGGGGCTGGGCGCTGGAGCCTGGGGGCACGGTGCCGATCGCTCCCGCGGCGACGCTGGAGGCCGGGCCGGGGGCGGCGTACTCGCAGGCGGCCACGACCTACCACCACGTGCGGGTGGAAAGCGGGCTGACCGTCACGATGTTCCTGGAGGGAAGGGTGACCCGGTCGCACTCGGAGGTCCTGCTCCGGCCGGGGCAGCGGCTGCCGGTGCGGACGCCGCGGATCCCGTTCGCGCCCGGGGAACTGCTGGATCGGTTCGCCAGGGTGAGCGGCGCGCTGCGTGGTACGCGGGCGGTCAGCGACCGGTAAGGCCGCGGTCAGCGGGGGCCCGCAGGATCGGCGGTATGAAGAACATGACGCAGGTCGCCGGCGGCAAGGACGCGTTCCAGCTCGTACACCACCTCACGTTGACCGGTAGCCAGTTCGAGATCGGCAGTGCGCTCACCGAGGAGGCCCGCAGGCTCGGCTGGTCCCCCACGCCGGCCGACCCGATCGTGAACCAGGCCCGCAGGGCCTGGTTCGAGCGGCACTGGCCGCAGCACCACGACCGCATGGACGGCGCGGCGGCGGCCCTCGGCCTCGACCCCGGCCAGGACGAGCTCGCCCTCGACGGTCTGAACTACATCCCCGAGGGCTCCGGCTGCTCGGCGCTGTGGGTGCCGCCGTCCGCGGCCACGGACGGCCACGGCCGGGTGGGCCGCAACTACGACTTCTTCCCGCTCACGACCAGCGAGATCATGGGCGGCACGCCCGGGCCGGACGAGCTGCCCATGGCCTCGCGCCCGTACGTGATCACGACGGTGCCCGACGACGGGCTCGCCTCGACCGTCATCACCATGTCCGACCTGGACGGCTGCATGGACGGCATCAACTCCGCCGGCCTCGCGGTGATGCTGCTGATCGCCGACTTCGAGAACGCCGCGCCGCCGGAGTACGTCTCGCCGCAGGTCGGACTCGGCAGCGTGCAGTTGCCCCGGTTCCTCGTCGACACCTGCGAGACCGCCGACCAGGCCAAGCAGGCGCTGCTGCAGGCCAAGCAGTACGACCACGGCACGCCCCTGCACTACCTGGTGGCCGACGCGCACGGGCAGGCGTTCGTGTGGGAGCGGGGCAGGGACGGCAGCGAGCACATCGTCGAGTTCGGCGACGGGCCGCTCTGCGTCACCAACCACCTGCTGCACCGCAACCCCGACCCGCTGAGCCTGCCCGCCGACACCGCGGCGAGCCTCGGCAGCTACGGCCGCCTGCGCACACTGTACGAGCGCAGCAAGGGCGGCGCCCTGTCACCGCGGGACCTGCGCGACAGCCTGCGCGCGGTCCAGCAGTCCGAGGATCCGGCGGTGCCGTTCCGCACGCTGTGGAGCACCGTGTTCGACACCGCCGACCGCACCCTGTCCACCCGCTTCTACCTGGGCGACGGGGAGAGCTACAGCGAGGAGCTGGTGTTCGGCCCCAGGTAGTCCGCGCGCACCTTCGAGCGCGACAGCTTGCCCGTGGGCGTGCGCGGCAGCCAGGAGCGGTATTCGACCACCTTCGGCTGCTTGAACCTGGCGATGCGCGGCCCGCAGTGCTCCAGCAACTCGGCCGTGAGCTCGGGCCCCGGCACGACCCCCTCGGCGGGCTGCACGAGGGCGACCACGTTGTGGCCCCACTCCTCGTCGGGCACCCCGATGACGGCCACGTCCGCCACCGCCGGGTGCTCCAGCAGCGCGGCCTCGATCTCGGCGGGGTAGATGTTCACCCCGCCCGAGACGATCAGGTCGGTACGCCGGTCGCACAGGAACAGGTAGCCGTCCGCGTCCAGGAACCCGATGTCGCCCGGCGAGTACCACTCCCCCAGCATGCTGGCGGCCGTCTTCGCCGGGTCCTTGCGGTACTCGAACGAGTTCGTGCTCGACTTGACGTAGATCATGCCGGGCTCGCCGGGCGGCAGCTCCATGCCGGCCTCATCGACGATCTTGGCCTCGAACGTGGGCGCCGGCCGGCCCACGGTGCCCGGCTTGGCCAGCCATTCGTGCGGTTTGACGGCGAAGGCGATCGCCGACTCGGTGGAGCCGTAGTACTCGTAGAGCACCGGCCCCCACCAGTCCATGATCTGCCGCTTGACGGCGACCGGGCAGGCGGCGGCGGTGTGGATGACCTGGCGCAGGCTGGACACGTCGTACTTGGCGCGGACGTCCTCGGGCAGCCTCAGCATCCGGTGGAACATGGTCGGCACCATCATCGCGTTGGACACCCGGTGCCGCTCGATGAGCTCCAGGATGTTCTCCGGCTCGAATTTGGGCGTGAGCACCAGCGTGTGCCCTAGGTGCAGGGCGAACTGCGTGTGCGCGCACGGCGAGGAGTGGTACATCGGCGAGGTCACCAGATGGACCTCGGCGCCCGGCCGCAGGTCCACGACCTCGCCGAGGAACCACGCGTAGAGCGGCACGATCGCCTCCGGCTCCGCGCCGGGAAGCGGCCGCTGCACGCCCTTGGGGAAGCCGGTGGTCCCGGAGGTGTACCACATGACCGCCCCGGACGTACGCTCGCCGGGCGCGTCCACGGGCTGTCCTTCGGCCAGCCCCTCCGTCCCGATCTCCGCCCCCGGCACGGCCCGGCCCGGCCCGGTGACGACGACCTTGGCGTCGCAGTCGTCCAGGATGTACGCCACCTCGGACGCGGTCAGATGCCAGTTGACCGGCACGTGGTAGAGCCCGATCTGGCCGGTCGCCATGAGCATGACGACGGCGTCGATCCCGTTCGGCAGCACGCCTGCGACCACGTCACCGGTGCCGAGCCCGCGGGCTCTGAGCCCGTGGGACACCTGGTTGACCCGGGCGAGCAGGTCGCCGTAGGACGTGTGTGAGCCGTCGGCGTCGATCAGCGCGAGGCGACCGGGGTCGGCGGCGGCGATGGCGTAGAAACCGGGCAACCCGCTGACGTCCATCACAGCTCCAGCAGTTGTGCGAGACGGGCACGGTGGTTCCGCGGCGGCCCGAGCAGCACTTCGTCCGCCTTGGCCCTTTTGTAGAACAGATGCGCGTCGTGCTCCCAGGTGTAGCCGATGCCGCCGTGCAGCAGCAGGTGGTCGCGGGCCACCTCGAAGCAGGCGCGGCCGACGTACGCCTGGGCGAGCGCGGCGGCCTCGGGCAGCTCGGCGGGCGACTCGTCGGCGGCCCAGGCGGCGTATCTGACGATGGACTCGGCCTGTTCGAGCTTGCAGTGCATGTCGGCGAGCTTGTGCTTGACCCCCTGATAAGAGCCGATATATCGCCCGAAGGCGACGCGTATCTTGGCGTAGCCGACGATGGCCTCCAGGGACGCCCGCATCACGCCGAGCTGCTCGGCCGCCACCGCCACGCAGAGCCGGTCCAGGATCCCGCCCTCCGGCCGCGGCCCCAGCACCCGGGCGGGCGCGCCGTCCAGCACCACCCGCGCCTGGCCGCGCGTGATGTCGAGCGTCTCCAGCACGGTCCTGGTCACGCCGGGCCCGGCCAGCTCGACGGCCACCATGACGGGGCCGTCGCCGGTCAGCGCGGGCGCCACCAGCACGTCGGTCTCCATGCCGCTGAGCACCTGGGCCAGCGTGCCGCGCACCGCCGAGCCGTCGTAGGACACCTCGGTCCCGTCGAGCGTGGCCGCGATCCGGCCTTCCGCGATGCCGGTCAGCAACTCCTTGTCGGGGACCCTGGTGAGCGCGATGGCGGCGAACGTGGTGGCCAGGAACGGACCCGGCAGCAGGGCCGCGCCCGTCTCCTCCAGCGCGACGGCCAGGTCGGACATGCCCGCGCCCGCGCCGGAGTGCTCCTCGGGGATGATCAGTCCGGACAGGCCGAGCTCGCCGTTCAGCCGGGCGTACACCTGCGGGTCGTAGCCGTCGCGGACCTTGGGGAGCGGCGAGGCGGAGGCCAGGAAGGCGCGTACGGCCTCGCGAAGGTGCCGCTGCTCGGGGCTGAGTACGAGCTTCATGCCTGCGTCCCCACCTTCAGGTCCTTGAACGGCACGTTCTTGTCCACCCGCGGCTCCGGCGGCAGCCCGAGGACGCGGTCGCCGACGATGTTGCGCATGATCTCGTTGGTGCCGCCGCCCAGCGACATCCCCGGGGCCTGCGAGATCGCGTGCGCGAGCGGGTGATCGGCCAGCGCGGCCTCCTGGCCGGCCAGCCTGGTCGCCACGTCCGCCTGGAACATCGTCAGCTCGGCCAGCAGCAGCTTGGCCGCGCTGCCGCGGGCGCCTGGGAAGATCCCGGCCCTGGTCTCCTGGGCGAGGCGCTGGTTGAACAGCGCCAGGGCGCGGGTGCGGATGTGCAGCTCGACGAGCTCGTCGCGGACCAGCGGATCGCCGGTGTCGACGACCTCGCGCAGCGCTTCGACCGAGGCCGGGTTGTCCTTCTGCCCGCTCATGCCGACGCCCGCCGAGATCGACAGCCGCTCGTGCAGCAGCGTCGTGACGGCCACGCCCCAGCCGTCGCCGGCGTCGCCGACGCGGTGCTCGTCGGGGATCGTCACGTTGTCGAAGAAGACCTCGTTGAAGCCGGACCTGCCGGTCATGTCCTTGAGCGGGCGTACGGTGACCCCCGGGTGGTGCATGTCCACCACGAACATGGTCAGGCCCTTGTGCTTGGGCACCTCCACGTCGGTGCGGGCCAGCAGCAGCCCCCAGTCGGCGTGCTGGGCGACCGAGGTCCACACCTTCTGGCCGTTGACGATCCAGTGGTCGCCGTCGCGTTCTGCCCTGGTCTGCAGGGCGGCCACGTCGCTGCCCGCGCCGGGCTCGGAGAACAGCTGGCACCAGATCTCCTCGCCGCGCAGCAGCGGGCGGACGAACCGCTCGCGCTGCGCGTCGGTGCCCCGGTCCACCAGTGTCGGGCCGGTCATGCCGAGGCCGATCGAGAAGACGTACGTGGGGAGGGTGTAGTGGCGGGCCTCTTCGGCGAACGCGCGCTCCTCCGCCTGCGTCAGCCCCTGACCGCCCCACCGCTCCGGCCACGTGATGCCCGAGTAGCCGGCGTCGTGGAGACGAGCCATGAAGTCCTTGGCGCGGGTGATCGCGTCGGCCTCGGGGTGGTCGTCCGACTGCGCGTTCGCCCTGAGCCAGGCCCTGGCGGCACGCCGATAGTCAGCAAGATTCACGTCGCCTCCTCGCCATCAGTGCTCACTTACTCTAGTCAGGCCGCCGCAGGTCGCATAGAGCATCGCTCTAGAGCTCCTTTTAACCGGATTTGTCGTGGAATCTCCGTTAATTCGAAGCCCAACCACTTAGTGTGATCGTCTGACTACTAGGGGGATGTGCGTGATCACACGGTTGGGCAGTTCCATGCGCGCGCGGCTGACGCTGTTCGCCGGCGTCGCCATGGCTCTGCTCTGCCTGGTGATCAGCACGCTGCTGCTGGGGGTGCTGCGCGACGCCGTGGTCGGCCTCCGCACGGAGGAGATGCTGAACTCCGCCCTGCGCATGGTCCATCTGATCAGGGAGCGCGAGCTGCCCATGACGCTCGCCACCGAGGTGCGCGGCATCCAGGTCGTCGACGCGACCGGCAGCGTGCGGTCATCGACGCCGAGCCTGGCGGGCTCGCCCCGCCTGAGCACCACGGTGCCCGGTTCGCAAGACGTCCACCGCACCGACATCGTGTGCGACCTGCCGCAGTTCGGGGGTGACTGTCAGATCGCAGTCGCCCTGCGTGTGTACCAGCCGGAGGGCAACTGGTACGTCTACATCTTCGAGGACCTGCCGCCCTGGTACGTCCGCCCAGAGGCGCTCGCCATTCTGACAGGTGCCTCCGTGGCGCTGGCCGCGCTGACCTCGTTCGTGGTGTCGCGGGTAGTGGCCAGGACGCTCGCGCCCGTCGACCGGATCACCGCCGAGCTGGCCGAGATCACCGCCGGCGACCCGCGCCGGCGGGTGCCCGTTCCCGAGAACGCCGACGAGATCAAGGCGCTGGCGCAGACCGCGAACCAGACGCTCGAACGGCTGGGTGCCGCGCTGGAGCAACAGCGCAGGTTCGCCTCCGACGCCTCGCACGACCTGCGCAGCCCGCTCACCGCCATGCGGGCCGAGCTGGAGGCGGCCCTGCTGGCCCCCGGCGAGGTGGACTGGTGCCAGACCGGCGACAAGTTGCTCACCAGCCTCGACCGGCTGCAGAACATCGTCACCGACCTGCTGACCCTGGCCAGGCTCGACGCCGGCGCCCCCACCCCGCCCGTACCAGTGGACCTGGGCGAGCTGGTCGCCTGCGAGACGTCGAGGCCACGCTCGAAGAAGACCGTCACCATGTCGCAGCCCCGCGTGTTCGTCAAGGGCCACCCGCTCATGCTCGCCCGTCTGCTGACGAACCTGCTGGACAACGCCGAGCGGCACGCCGAGAGCAGGATCACCGTGACCGTGCGCGGGGACGGCGAGGCCGTGCTCGAGGTGCTGGACGACGGGGCCGGCATCGCGCCGGAGCATCGCGAGTCCGTGTTCGACCGCTTCACCCGCCTGGACGCCGCACGCCGCCGCGACGCCGGCGGGACCGGGCTCGGCCTGCCCATCGCCCGCGAGATCGCCCGGATCCACCACGGCACCCTCACGATCGAGGACTCCGACAAGGGAGCCCGTTTCGTCCTGCGGATGCCGGTACAGGACTGACCGCGCCCGCGAGCGGGTAATGACACTTTTCTGACCCTGCCCGTCAACACCATCGAGACATGTCGTTACCATGATCAACCCGACTGTCCGTGAACAGAGTGGGGAGACATCGTGCGCGGCGTCCCCCTTTGATCAGAATTAAGAGCTACTTACTGTGACAACAGGATTCAGCCGATTACGGCGTGAGGATTTACTGAAGACGGCCTGCGAGGTGATCGCGGAACTGGGATTCGGGAACGCGCGGACCCTCGACATCGCCAGGGCGGCCGGCGTCAGCCAGGCGCTGCTCTTCTATCACTTCGAGAGCAAGGAACGGCTGTTCGCCCAGGCCTTCGGCTACGCGGCCCGCCTCCATCTCAACGCGCTCATCGACGTCGAGCAGTCCACGGGCGCCCCGCTCGAACGGCTGCGCACGCTGCTCAGGCTCTGCTCCCCGGCCACCCCCACCGAAGGCTGGCGGCTGTGGATCGACGCGTGGGGAGAGGCGATGCGCAGCTCGGAGCTGGAGCAGATC
This sequence comes from Nonomuraea cypriaca, assembly GCF_015645445.1. Lineage (GTDB taxonomy): Bacteria > Actinomycetota > Actinomycetes > Streptosporangiales > Streptosporangiaceae > Nonomuraea > Nonomuraea cypriaca. The sequence goes on from NZ_JADOGI010000083.1 coordinate 39,952, forward strand.
TCGCGGCGCATCGACGCCCGCGGCCGCCTGCTGATGCGCGCGATCATCGAGTCGGGCGTGGCGTCCGGCGAGTTCGAGTGCCACGATCCCGACGCGGCGGCGTGGCGGATCTTCGCCCTCATCGACGGGCTCGCGATCCAGATGCACGTGCACCCCAAGGTGCTGTCCAGGCGCCGGGTCAACGCGCTCATCCGCGCGGCCGCCGCGAGCGAGCTCGGCCTGGACGCCGAGAAGTTGTGAGGCGCTCGCGGCGGCTCATGCGGATCCGGGCGTGACCTTCCGCCTGGCCACCAGGACCTCGGTCGACGTCACCTGCTCCCACCTGCCCGAGGGGTTGCTCGCGAGCAGCGCCTTCCGCGCCGCCTCCGTGAACGCCTCCAGCCGGTCGCCGAGCCTGGCGGGCGAGGTGTAGGAGTAGGAGAGCTGCAGGCCGAGCACGGCGTCCAGGTCGTAGGTCAGGCGCCGCTCGTACGTCGTCGACTCCAGATCGGCGAAGGGCGAGCCGGCCAGCACGTCGTGGGGGTGCTCCCCGGTGGCCTGGTAGGAGTTGGCGGCCGTGAACGTGTTCACCTCGAACTCGTCGCGCACGGGCCGCATCGCCTCCTCCCCGGGTTCCTCTCCGGGGTCGCGGCCCGGGCCGACGAGCGCCACCACACCGTCCGCAGGGAGCAGCTCGTCCAGCTCGGCCAGCACCGCGCGGCGGTCCATCCAGTGGAACGATCTCCCCATGACGATGTGATCGAACGCCGGCAGCTCGCGCAGCCTCGTGGAGTCACCCGGCAGCCAGCGGATGTTCGCGACCCCCGCCGCCAGGCGCCGGCCCTCGGCCAGCATCTCCTCGTCCGGATCCACCGCCAGGACCTCCCGGACGCGCCGCGCCAGCGGGATCGCCACGGTGCCAGGGCCGCAGCCCAGGTCCAGCACGGTGCTGTCCTGGCCGAACGTCATGGCCAGGCGTTCGATCGCCGGCTCTCCGTGGCCGGCCCGGTATTTGGCGTAGTACGGCGCCGCGCCGCCGAACAGGTCAGTCATGTCTGGGACCATATACGGGTCAAGAACGTGTTCGATGGAAGGTTTGTTCTCTGTGAGGCGGCTACTCACGGTCCTGCTGCTCACGTGCGCCTGCGCCGGGATCTTCTCTTCCCCTGCCCTCGCGCACAACGTGCTGGTCGGGAGCGATCCGAAGGACGGGGCCACGCTGTCGGCCGCGCCCGGGCGGGTGACGCTGGTGTTCGACCAGGTGGTCCGTCAGGGGTACGCGCAGGTGCGCGTGACGGGGGCCGAGGGGTCCGCGTGGGCCGACGGGGCCGCCGTGGTGGCCGCTGAGCGGGTGTCGGTCGAGGTCAGGCCGTTGCCGGCCGGGGGCTCGTACGTGGTGGGCTACCGCGTCCTGTCCGCCGACGGCCACCCGGTCACCGGCCGCATCACCTTCCACCTCACCGCCACCGCCACCCCATTCCAGGGCTCCAGCGGGACCTCCTCGGGGGCCCCGTCCGAGACTGTGTCCGAGGCCGGATCTGAGGCTGGGTCGCCGGGCGCCGACGGGACCTCCTCCGAAGCCCCGTCCCCGGGCTCCGGCGCGGCCTCCCCCGGGGCACCCGCCCAGGGCTCCACCGCGGACGCTGCCGAGACGGCGGCCCAGGGCACCGGCGCGGACGCGGCCGAGGGGCCCGCCCAAGGCTCCGGCGCGGACGCGGCCGAGGCTGCGGCTCAGGGCTCCAGCGTGGACGCGGCCGAGGCGGCGGCCAACGGCGGGGCGGGAATGGCCGTGGTGTGGATAGTCGGCGCCC
>NZ_JADOGI010000084.1 GCF_015645445.1 Nonomuraea cypriaca
GTGCCGGGGCGGGCGGACGGGTCGTCGACGCGGGCCCTCAGGGGCTTCAGCAGGGCCTCGACCGACTCGGTGAGCTGCGCGAACTCCTCAGGGGTGGCGTACAGGTACGTGTTACTCACCCCGCCGGCGCCCTTCCACGCGGCGGGCTCATCGGCGCGCCGTTGCCGCCATTCGACGAGCCTGGCCAGCGCCCGCTCGACGATGACCTGCTCCAGCAGGCCGCGAGCGGCCACCTGGTCCGGGCGCGTCCCTTCGTCCCACTCCTGGGTGCTCTCGGTCACCTTCCAGGGCCGCTCGCGCTCGTCCTTGGCCTCGGCCTGCTCCACGAAGCCGTACTTGGCGAGCTGCCGGAGATGGTACGAGGCCAGCGCCTGGCTGACCCCCACCTCGCGCGCGGCGTCGGCGGCGGTCAGCGTGCCCGCGCGCAGCAGCGACTCGTGCAGCGCCAGCCGCACGGGATGCGCGAAGGCCCGCATCGCCGCCGGATCGTCGAGCAGCCGTCGCGGGCGCCTTCCCGAAGATTCCCAGGACATGCTGTGAATCATGGGGAGCACCGCCCGATATGTCAAGGATTCCTTTGGAATATGACGGGCGTCAGGGAGGCTCGAGCGTCCGGGCCTACCATGAACGCATGCCCCGAATCTCCGCCGCCACCATCGGCGAGCATCGTGCCCAGACGCGCGATCGCATTCTGCAGGCCGTCTCACGGCTGTCGCGGGTGCACGGCATCGACGCCATCTCGATGACCGACGTGGCAGGCGAGGCGGGCATCACCCGTACGGTGCTCTACAACTACTTTCCGGACAAGGCCGCCCTGCTGCTCGCCTTCACCGAGCGGGTGACCCACTACTTCATCGACAGCTACGAGCGGGAGCTGCCCGCCGGCGCCTCGCCCGCCGACCGGTTGCGGGCCTTCGTACGGTTGCAGCTCGCGGGCCTGCTCGCGCATCCCCACCCGGGCGCCGCCGACCTCACCGCCTCCCTCGGGCCCGACGCCTACCAGCAGCTCGCCGAGCACGTCGCGCCCATGCAGCGGGTCCTGGTGGAGATCCTCGAAGGCGGCATCGAGTCCGGGGACTTCCGGGTGATCGACGTCGACGCCACGGCCCGGATGATTCTGGCCGTCATCGGGGCCGAGCGGGTCCCGTTGATCAGCGGCGACGTGACCGTGGAGCGGGCCGCGGCGCTGGTGTCCGAGTTCGTGCTGCGGGCCCTCGGCACCGCCGGGGCCGGCGCATGACGCAGGGGCCGGGAGAGCTCCAGGCCGACACCCACCTCCGGCTCAAGTCCGCCCGCGGCCGGTGGGTCCTGGTGGCGACCGTGCTGGGGTCCGGGATCGCGCTGCTGGACAGCACCGTGGTCAACGTCGCGCTGCCGTTCATCGGCAGGCAGCTCGACGCGGACATGGCGGGGCTGCAGTGGACGATCAACGCGTACACGCTCACGCTGGCCGGCCTGATCCTTCTCGGCGGCTCGCTGGGCGACCGCTACGGCCGGCGCAACGTCTTCCTCATCGGCATCCTCTGGTTCGCCGTCGCGTCGGCCCTGTGCGGGCTGTCGCCGAACATCGAGTTCCTGATCGGGGCGCGGGCGCTGCAGGGCATCGGCGGCGCGTTGCTGACGCCGGGGTCGCTGGCGATCATCCAGGCGTCGTTCGTCCGGCACGACCGGCCTCGGGCGGTCGGTGCGTGGTCGGGGCTCGGCGGGGTGGCCAGCGCCATCGGGCCGCTGCTGGGCGGCTGGCTGGTGCAGACCGCCGGCTGGCGGTGGGCGTTCCTGATCAATCTGCCGGTCGCGCTGGTCATCCTGTTCATCACGCTGCGGCACGTGCCGGAGAGCAAGGACGAGGAGGCGGCCGGGCGGTTCGACGTGCTCGGGGCGGTGCTGGCGGCGCTGGCGCTGGCCGGGATCACGTACGGACTGATCGAGAAGGGGGCGCCCCTCCTGCTGGTCACGGGGCTGCTGCTGGGGGCGGCGTTCGTGGTGACGCAGATCCGCAGGTCCCCTGACGCGCTGGTGCCGGTGGAGATCTTCCGCGACCGGGTCTTCACGGCCGTGAACGTGGTGACGCTGATCATGTACGCGGCCATGGGCGTGGTGTTCTTCCTGCTGGTCGTGCAGCTCCAGGTGGTGTCCGGTTTCTCGCCCATCGCGGCGGGCCTGGCGATGCTGCCCACGACGATCCTCATGATGCTGCTGTCGGCCCAGGCCGGGGAGGTGGCCAAGCGCTTCGGCCCGCGCTGGCCGATGACGTTCGGGATCCTGGTGGCCGGCGTCGGCTTCCTCTGGATGAGCACGATCAGCTTCGGCGCGTCCTACCCGCTGCAGGTGCTCCCGGCGGTGACGGTCTTCGGGCTGGGCCTGTCGGGCGCCGTCGCGCCGCTGACCGCGACCGTGCTGGCCACGGCCGAGGAACGGCACGCGGGCACCGCCAGCGGCGTCAACAACGCCGTGGCGCGCACCGGCAGCCTCCTGGCCGTGGCCGCGGTTCCGCCGCTGGTCGGGCTGGTGGGCGATGCGTTCCAGAATCCGCCGGTGTTCGACGCCGGGTTCAGGATGGCGATGCTGATCAGCGCCGGGATGATGGTGGTGTCGGCGCTGATCACGTTCTTCACCATCAGGACCAACGTGCTGGCGGCCGAGGATTAACAGGTGAACGGCTGACTGCGGACGCTGTTGTCGAAGTTGGACAGCAGCAGCTCCGGCTCGCCGACCGAGCGGATGTCCGGCAGCCTGGTCAGCAGCGCGCGGAACATCGTCCGCATCTCCTGCCTGGCCAGGTTGGCGCCGAGGCAGAAGTGCGGGCCAGGGCCGCCGAAGCCGACGTGCGGCTTGGTGTCGCGGGTGATGTCGAACGTGTCCGCGTGCGGGAACACCGATTCGTCCCGGTTGGCCGAGCCGTAGAAGAGCACCACCTTGTCGCCCTGCTTCAGCTCCAGGCCGCGCAGCGAGCAGTCCTGCGTCACCGTGCGCCTGAACTGCATGATGGGTGAGACGTAGCGGACCATCTCCTCGATCGCCCCGTTGATGTGCGTGTCGAAGTCGCTCATCAGCAGCTCGCGCTGGGCCGGGTTGTCGGTGAGGAGCTTGATGCCGTGGGCCATCGTGTTGCGGGCCGTCTCGTTGCCGGCGACCAGCAGCAGCGCGAAGAACGAGCCGAGCTCCCTGTCGGTGAGCTTCTCGCCGTCCGGGTTGGCGTTGACCAGCAGCGAGACCAGGTCGCTCCCGGGATCGGCGACGCGCTCGTGGCCGAGCTTGATGACCATGCGCTGCAGCGCCAGCAGGGCCAGCATGTTCTGGCCGGCCATCTGCACGCTGCGCGCCAGGCTGGGGCGCAGGCCGGTGTAGGCGGTGGAGACGTCGACGTGCTCGTGGACCCTCTCCCGCAGGTCGTGCGGGATGTCGAGCATGTCGCAGATGACGTGGATGGGCAGCCGGGCGGCCACCTGCGCGACGAAGTCCTTCGGGCCGTCCCTGACGACGTCGTCCACGATGCGGGCGCAGGCCGCCTCGATGTCGCCCTGGAGATTGGCCAGCATGCGGGGGCTGAACGAGCGGGTGACGATCCTGCGCAGGCGGGCGTGGCGCGGGTCGTCCATGTTGACCATCGACTCGCCGAACACCTGCTTCACCCAGCCGGGCGGCTCCGGGTTGGTCACGGCGGGCTCGCTGGAGAACAGCTTGGCGTTGCGGCTGGCCTCGACCACGTCCGCGTGGCGTACGAGGGCGTAGAAGCCCTTGCCTGAGCGCAGCAGCGGCACTTTCTTCTCCGGGAAGAACACCGGGTGCTCCAGTTGCCGGAGCCGCGCGAACGCCTCATTACGCTCTTTGGGGGGTTTGCGCCAGAAGTCCAGATCGGCGAGATCGATGTCCACCGCACTATCCTGGCACGTTCCCGCTCCTCCGCGGGCAGCCCGGACGGCGCGCTCATCCGTCCGCCGGAGGCCGATGTGCATTCGACCCTCCTGGCCCGTTCTCGTGCCGTTCAGGCCTGGTTCGACCTGCCCGGTCATTACTTCCGGTATGAAGGTTCTGCTCGCCGCCTGCCTGGTTCTTCCCCTGACTTCCGGTACGGCCCCCGCCCTGGCCCGCTCGTGCGGCGGGCACCCGCTCGACTTCGACGGCGACGGCCGCCCGGACCTGGCCGTGGCCGCGCCCTACGACGACTCCAGGGCCGGCTCGGTGACCGTGCTGTACGGGTCGGGCAGGCAGGTGAAGCTCACCCAGGACGGCGCGGAGCCCGGTGACTCGTTCGGGTCGGCCCTGGCCGTGGGCGACTTCAACGGGGACAGGTGCGCCGACCTGGCCGTGGGGGTGTCGGAGGAGTTCGCCGGGGAGCGGGTGCCCGGGGGCGACGGGAACGGGGTCGTACAGATCTTCGACGGGTCGCCGGATGGGCTGGTCGCCGGGAGGGAGCTGGCTCTGGCCAAGCCGTCGAGCGACCGGTTCGGGGCGTCGCTGGCGGCGGGCGACCTCGACGGGGACGGGCGGGACGAGCTGGTCGTGGGCGCGCCCAGTCACCGGTCGGGCGGGTCACTGACGGTCTACTGGATGAAGGGGCGTGAGCCCGTCCAGATCACGCAGAAGACGCCGTGGGTGCGGCAGGCCGCGCAGGTGACCGACCAGTGGGGGGCGGCGCTGGCCACCGGGGACTTCGACGGCGACGGGCGGGACGAACTGGTCGCCGGGGCGCCCGCCGACAGCGTACGGGCGGACGGGCAGGGCTCGGTCACCGTGATCGACGTACGGGAGCGGCGGGCACGGCAGCTCACGCAGAGCAGCCCCGGCATCCACGGCGCGGCCGAGAAGTGGGACGGGTTCGGGGCGGCACTGGCCACCGGGGACTTCAACGGCGACGGCAAAGCCGACCTGGCCATCGGCGTCCCCGGCGAGGGCCTCACCGCCAACCAGCGCGCCATGGACTACGGCGACGGCACCGTGGACGTCCTGTACGGATCGCGGAACGGCCTGCGGACCGACAGGACCGAGGCGTGGTCGCAGAACTCGCTCAAGGGCGTGCCGCGCTACTACGACCGGTTCGGCGCCTCGCTGGCGGCGGGCGACTTCAACGGCGACGGCAAGGCCGACCTGGCCGTCGGCGTGCCCGGCGAGAAGGCGGTCCAGGTGCTGGCGGGACGCGCGGCGGGCGGGCTGACGCGGGTGGGGAACCTGCTGGTCAAGGGAGAGGGCCGCGACTTCGGCGCCTCGGTGGCGGCGCTGCCCGCGCAGGGCGAGCGCTACCGGTCGCTGTCCGCGCGCCCCCCGGTGTACGGGCTCGTGGTGGCCTCACCCGACCAGGGCCTGGTCATGTACGCGCCCGGGCGCCGCGAGCCGGGCCTGCGGCTCGGCAAGGTACGCCGCCTCGGCAAGGGCTCCGGCCTGTACGGCTACGCCCTCGGCTGAGCCACTGCGGCAGGCACCCCAACCCGACCGGCACCCCGAACCCGGCCGGCACCCTCAACCCGACCGGCGCGTTCACGCCGAAGGCTGTGCCACGGGGAGGATCACTCTGAACAGGGCGCCCTTGCCGGGATCTCCCTCGGCCATGACGATGCCGCCGTGTGCCTCCACCAGGGTCGCCGCGATCGACAACCCCAGCCCGGACCCACCCGCGCCGCGCGCGGGATCGGCTCGGTAGAACCGCTCGAACACCCGCTCCGCCACCTCCGCGGAGAACCCGGGCCCTTCGTCGGCCACCTCCACCACCGCCCGATCACCGTCCACGCCCACCCGTACCTGGAACGGCGTGCCCGGCGGGGTGTGCGTGAGGGCGTTCGTGACGAGGTTGTTCAGCACCTGCCCGAGCCGCGACTCGTCCCCCGTCACCACCACCTCGCCCTCCCCGCCGAACAGCCGCACCAGCTCGATGCACCGGTCGGGCGCCAGCGTCTGGGCGTCGATCACGACGGTGGCCGCCAGGCTGAGCAGGTCCACGGGCCGCATCGCCAGCTCGCGGCGCTGGTCGAGCCTGGCCAGCAGCAGCATGTCCTCCACCAGCAGCCCCATGCGGGCGGCCTGCCCCTCGATGCGGCTCAGCAGCCGTACGGCCTCGCCCAGGTCCTTCTCCTCCCGCAGCCGGAACAGCTCCGCGAACCCCCTGATCGAAGTCAGCGGCGTGCGCAGCTCGTGCGAGGCGTCGGCCATGAACCGGCGCATCAGCTCCTCCGACCGCCGGGCGGCCGTCGCAGATGCGCGGGCCGACTCGGCCGCCGCCTCCCGCTCGCGCGCGGCCACCTCGATCTGGGCCAGCATGGCGTTGAGCGAGCGGCCGAGCTTGCCCACCTCGGTGGTGCCCGCCCACAGCGGCACGCGACGCGACAGGTCGCCGCCCGCGATGTCCTTGGCCGTGCGCGCGATCTCGCCGAGCGGGCGCAGGCTGCGGCGTACCAGCCAGTAGCAGGCGAATCCGAGCACGACCAGCGTGCCACCCCCGCCGACGGCCACGATGAGGGCGAGCTGGGAGACCGTGGCGTCCATGTCGCCCAGGCTGACGGCGATCACCCGCGTCTGGCCAGCGCGGACGGGCACGGCGACGACCCGCCAGTCAGGACCGTCCGCGGCGCGCGACTCGACGGTGAACGGCCGGCCCCTGAGCGCGCGGACGTCGGCCGCGGCCAGCCGGGGCAGCGCGGGGGTGTGCTCGTCCGTCGACTCGCTGAGCGTTCTGATCGTGGCGCCGCCCGGGTCCAGGAGCATCGAGTCGAACAGGCCGAAGAAGCGTTGCGGGCGCGCGCCCGGACGCGGCGGCTCCGCCGGCTGCGGCGCGTCCCTGAACGGCACGGTGGCCGCGTGGAGCTGATGGTCCACCCGCTCGACGAGGTAGCCGCGCAGCAGGCGTACGGCGACCAGGCCGGTCAGCGTGATGGCGAGGGTGACCAGCAGCAGAGTGGCCGACACCAGCCGCAGCCAGAGCGGCGCCCTGGCGAGATGCTTGCGCACCGCGAGGCGCCCGACCGGCCGGATCCTCGCGAAACCCCGCGGCGACGGGCTCATTCGCGCGGGGCGCGCAGGATGTAGCCGACCCCGCGCAGCGTGTGCAGGTATTTGTCCTCGCCCGTGTCCACCTTGCGGCGCAGGTACGACACGTACGACTCGACCAGGCCGACGTCGGTGCGCCAGTCGCCGTTCCAGACGTTGTCGAGGATCTGCGTCTTCGACAGCACCCGGCCCACGTTGAGCATGAAGTAGCGCAGCAGCCTGAACTCCGTCGGCGACAACGCCACCGCGACGCCGTCCCGCCACACCTCGTGGCTCTCCTCGTCCAGCTCCAGGTCGGCCACCCGCAGCCGGTTCGGCGGCGGCACGCCGCGCCGGGTCCTGCGCAGCACGGCCCGGATCCTGGCGATGACCTCCTCCAGGCTGAACGGCTTGGTCACGTAGTCCTCGCCCAGGCCGAGCCCGGCGAGGCGCTCCTCCGGGGCGTCCTTGGCGGTCACGAACAGCACAGGGACCCGGCGGCCGCGGGACCGCAGCCTTCCCGCGACCGCCAGGCCGTCCAGGTCGGGCAGCATCACGTCGAGCATCACCAGATCCGGCGAGCTCTCCTCGGCCACCCGCAGCGCCTGCCTGCCGTCGGCGGCGGTCAGCACCTCGAACCCGGCCATGCGCAGGCTGGCCGAGAACAGCTCCCTGATGTTGGGTTCGTCGTCGACCACCAGCAACCTGGCCTCGGGTTCACTCACCGCGGTCCTCCTCCACCTGCGCTCTGCGTGATCGACGCGGCCGTCACCGCACCGTCGCCGCCCGGCCGGCCGCGTACCACGATCGTGGTGCCGGTCTCAAGGTCGGACACCTTACCGGGCTTGGAGATCCGCACGGTGGTCTGGTCGGTGGTGGTCACCGTGACGGTGGTGCCGTCCGTGGTCTTCACATAGATCTTGCCGTCCTCGACCTTCTCGACGGTGCCCATGGTGCCGCCCGCCGCGCCCATCCGCCGCCCCGCCCCCGGCCGCTGGCCCTCGCCCGGCTGCTGGCCCTCTCCCGGCTGTTGACCTTCGCTCGGCTGCCCGGCCGCGCCTGGGCGGTCGTCCTGCTGTTGCCGGAACCCGCCGCCGCCCGCGAGGCGCTGCTGGGCCGCCGCCTGCGGCGTGTCCGGGGAGCCGAACAGATCGTCCGCCTGGATGCCGATGAGGATCCCCGCCACCAGCACGACGCCGGCGGCCAGCGCCCGCGTGAGCTTCGACGTGCTTTCCCGCGGCTGGACGGCGAGCTCCTCCCGCAGGTCATCGGGGTACGGGGAGGAGTCGAGCTGGGCCATGTACGATTTCTCCTTACTCGTGGCGCAAGGCCTGGATCGGCCTCAGCCTGGCCGCCCTGTTGGCGGGATAACTGCCGAAGAACAGCCCGATCCCCACCGACACGCCCAGTGCCAGCACGACCGACGACGGCACGAGGACCGGCTCGATGCCTGCGACGGTGAACCTCGTCCCCGCGAACGCCACCAGCACCCCGGACAACCCGCCGACCAGGCTCAGCAAGGTGGCCTCCAGCAGGAACTGGCCCAGGATCGCGCTCCTGGGCGCGCCGATCGCCTTGCGGATGCCGATCTCGCGGGTGCGTTCCGTGACGGTCACGAGCATGATGTTCGTGATGCCGATGCCGCCCACCAGCAGCGAGATCGCGGCGACGGCGCCCAGCAGCACGGTGAAGGTGCCCGTCGCCTGGCTGACGGTCTCCTGCAGGGTGGCCTGGTTGAGAACGCGGTAGTCGGGGTTGTCGTTCGTGATGCCGTGTCGCTGGTTGAGTATGGCGGTGACCTCGGACTGCGCCGTCGTCGTGGTGTCCGCCCCGGTCGCCTGCACGACGATCTGGCTGAGCGCGCCGAACCCGCTCAGGCTCTGCTGTACGGCGGGCAGCGGCGCGATGGCCACGTCGTCCGCGTCCTGCGTGCCCGCGGACCCGGCCTCCTTCAGCACGCCGACGACCGTGAACGGCACGCCGGACACGCTGACCTGCTTGCCGATCGGGTCGACGGCGCCGAACAGCTCCTCCACCACGGTACGGCCGAGCACCACGACCTTCCTGGCGGCCAGCACGTCGTCGTTGAAGAAGTACGTCCCCCGGTCCACCGGCTTGTTCACGGCCTCGAAGTAGCTGGGGTACGTGCCGACGAACTGCGCGATCGTGTGGCCGGCGGCCCCGTACGCGGCGGTGGCGGAGGAGGCGTTAACGACCGGGGAGACGGTCTTGACGGAGGGCGCGAGCGTCTTCTCCGTCAGCGCCTCGGCGTCGGCCAGGCTGAGCTGCCTGGCCTGCGTACGCGGCCCGGTGTTCCCGCCCCCGCCGGGCACCCGCATGGCGCCGCCCCCGCCGCCGCCGGAGAAGGACGGGGAGATGGTCAGGGTGTTGGCGCCGAGGCGCTGGATGTTCTGCTGGATGCTGCGCGAGGAGCCCTCGCCGACGGCGACCAGCATGATGACCGCGGCCACGCCGATGAGGATGCCCAGCGTGGTCAGCGAGCTGCGCATCTTGTTGGCCAGTAGGCCGCGCAGCGCGAAACGGAGCAGCTCGAACTGGTTCATCCGGCCGCCGCCCCTTCCTTCAGGCGGGGCGGGGGGCCGTCCACCGGCGCCTGGCGGCGGTCCTCGACGACCTCGCCGTCCACCAGCCTGATCAACCGTTTGGCGTGCGCGGCCACGTCGTCCTCGTGCGTGATGATCACGATCGTCCGGCCGGCCTCACTGAGCCGGTCCATGATCTGCAGCACGTCGTTCGTGGAGGCGGTGTCGAGATTGCCGGTCGGCTCGTCGGCCAGCAGCAACGCCGGCGCGGTGACCAGTGCCCTGGCGACGGCCACGCGCTGCTGCTGGCCGCCGGAGAGCTGGTTCGGCTCGTGGTGCACGCGGTCGGACAGCCCGACCTGCTCCAGCGCGGCCAGCGCCCGCGCGCGCCGCTCGGCCTGGCCGATGCCGCCGTACACCAGCGGGAGCTCGACGTTGGCCAGCGCGCTCATGCGCGGGATCAGGTTGAACGACTGGAACACGAACCCGACCCTGCGGTTGCGCAGGACGGCGAGCTGGTGCTCGTCCAGCCGGCCCACGTCGGCGCCGTCGATCAGGTACATACCCGAGGTGGGGACGTCGAGGCAGCCCAGGATGTTCATGAGCGTGGACTTGCCTGAGCCCGAGGCGCCCATGATGGCCACGTGGTCGCCGCGCTCGACGTCCAGGCTGACACCGCGCAGGGCGCGGACCTTGGCGTCGCCTTCGCCGTACTCCTTGACGAGGTCCCTGACCCGCAGGACGGGGACGCGGGCGTCCTGGGCGGTCATCGCCCGCCTCCCCGCATGCCGCCGCCAGGGAACCCGCCGCCGCCGAGCTGCCGCTGGTCGCCGCCCGTGGTGCCGCCCGTGGTGGACGGGGGTACGAGCCGATCGCCCTCGGACACGCCCGACTTGATCTCGGTCGTCGTCGTGCCCTGGATGCCGACCTCGACCGGCGTCCTGGTCTGCCTGCCGTCCTCGAACAGGGTGACCGTGGTCTGGCCTCCGCTGGTGGAGACCGCCGTGGGGGGGACGGTGACGACGTCCGCGGCCTGGCCGACCACGACCTCGACCGTGGCCGTCTGGCCCAGCCTGACCTGGCCGGGCACCTCGGTGAACGTCACCGTGACCGGATACCGTACGACGTTGTCGCTGGTGACGGCGACCGGCTCGATCTGGGTGACCTTGCCGGTGGCGCTCACTCCCGGCAGCGCGTCGAACGTGACCGTGGCCGCCTGGCCCAGCTTGAGCTTGCCCGCGTCCGACTCGGTGAAGGTGCCGACGAGCTGGAGCCTGCCGATGTCGGAGATCTCGACGAACCCGCTCGCGGCCTCCTGCCCGCTCTGACCCGAGCTCTGTCCCGCGCCTCCGCCCGAACCCGGCCCGCCGACCGAGCCGTTCACCGCCGTGACCGTGCCGCCGAACGGAGCCTTCAGCACGGTGCCCGCGACCGTGCGCCGCGCCTCCCTGTAGGCGTTGCGTGCCTTGATGTAGGCGGCGTTCAGCTGCGCCGTCGCGGTCCCGTCGTCGACGGCGCTCTGGTACGTGGCCTCGGCCGCCGACAGGCTCTCCTGGGCGGCGTCGTCGTCGAGCCTGGCCAGCAGGTCGCCCTTGCCGACCTTGTCGCCGGGCTTGACGTAGATCTTCTCGACCGTCCCGGTCGTGCCGAACGACAGCGCTCTGGACTTGGCGCTCTCGACCGCGCCCGAGGCGGACACGGAGGCGACCACGGAGCCCCGGCTCGCGGTGACCGTCCGCACGGTCGTCTCGCCCGCCGCCCGGCCCGTGCCGAGCTGGGCGTAGGCGAGCGCGGCCCCGCCCAGCAGGAGCGCCGCCAGCGCTCCGTTGGTCATCAGCGCTCTGCGCCTTGTCGACACCTTCACAGGCGGTGACCCTCGCACACCAGGCTGCGCCGCAGCCGCGAGCAAGCTGAACGTTCGCTGACAACCCGCCGTTCCTTCCTGGCGCTCAGGTAACTCTGAGGCTGCTCGCAGGCGGGCGCGAAGCTGCCGCGCCAGGATGGCCGCTCATGAGAGCGACTTTCGCGCTGGGCGGGCTCGCCCTCGCCGTACTCGTCGCCGGGTCCGGCCTGGCGCTGGCGCTCCGCGACGACGCCCCGCCCACCGTCCAGGTACGGCTCGCCGCCGTCGGGCGCGGGCCGGTCACGGCATTGGTGAGCGCCGCGGGCAGCACCGTGGACGGCTCGCGCAGGGACCTGTCCTTCGGCTCATCGGGGACGCTGACCAAGGTCCACGTCAAGGCCGGGGCCAAGGTGAAGAAGGGCCAGGTGCTGGCCCGGATCGACGGGCGGGCGGCGCGGGAGGCGTACACGGCGGCCGAAGCCGACCTGACCGCCGCCCAGGAAGCCCTGCGAGAAGCATCCACCGCAGCAGCCCCCACCTGCCCCTCACCCACCGAACCCACCACGGGGACGACCGCGGGGGCGGCCGGGCAGGAGGCGGCGGGCCGTTCGGGCCAGGGTTTTCTCGGGCCCGAGGCGCCTGGCTCAGGGGGTAGGAGCCCGGTGCCGAGCGCCACCCCCGAGCCGACGATGAGCCCGACCCCAGTGCCGACCGATCACGAGCCGACCGATCCTGTACCGACTGATCCCGTGCCGACCGATCATGAACCGCGGCCCACGGTGACGGTCACCGTGACGGCCACGGTCACCGCGACCGTCACCGCCACGCCCACCGGCGGCACCTGGGCCGGGAGCCCAGCGAACGACCAGCCAGGTGACCGCCCGCCCTCGACCGGCGCCCCATCGGGCACGTCCTCTCCCACGGCCAAGCCCACCGCCGGCGGGAAGCCGTCCACCGGCGCGAGGCCAACGGGAAAGCCCACCGCAGCCGGGAAGCCATCGGCGTGGCCTGGCACGAGAGCGACCGGCGGTGGCCGACCGGCCCAGGGTTCGTGCGGCACGGCGGCCAAGGGCGGGGTCGGCGAGGATCAGGCCGCCGCGAACGTGGACCGCGCGGAAGCCGCACTCGAACAGGCGGCCGACGCCGTACAAGCCACCCGGATCACGGCCCCGGTGGCGGGCACGGTGCTGTCGGTCGCGGGCGGGGTCGGCGACACCGCGGGCACCGGCACCTTCATCAGCCTGGGCGACCTGAACGAGCTCCAGGTCCAGGCCATGGTCACCGAGTCCGACGTGAGCCGGCTCAAGCTCGGGCAGCAGGCCGGGATCACCCTGGCCACCCGAGGAGACAAGGGCTACGCGGGCACGGTGACGGCGATCGCGCCGACCGCGACGGTGGACGACCGGCTGGTCCGCTACCCGGTCACGCTCGCGTTCGACGAGCCGCCGGCCGGGCTCATGCTCGGGCAGACGGCCTCGGTGACGATCATCACCGACGAGGCCCAGGACACGATCTACGTGCCCGCCGCGGCGGTGCGCGCCAGGGCCGACGGCACGCAGGTGGTCACCGTGCGCTCAGGCGGCCACGACGCGGCGAAGGTGGTACGGACGGGAGTGCGCGGCGACCAGTACATCGAGATCACCTCAGGGCTGAGGGAAACCGACCAGGTCGTCATGTCGGACGGCACCTCCGGCGAGTTCCCGGACGGCGGCTGGCCGGGGGCCTGACCCGGCGTGCGCGACGCCCGGCCGCGTTGAGCGGATCCGCAGCGGGTTCACAGCGAACGTTCAGCCTGCGGGCGGTGCGGCCTGGCCGGCGGCCGAGGTGATGGACGGGATGGCGAGGCGGTGTGAGGTGCGGGCGGGCGCGCCCCGGCGGGTGATGTAGTCCAGGGTGCGGAAGTCGACGGACAGCTCGTCGCGGGTGAGACGCGCCATCAGGTAGCCCCGCCGCTGGTCGATGTAGGAGAAATGCGGATTCTCCTGGAGGGCTTCGGCGATCCACGTCCGGTCCCGGTACCCGTCGCCGTCGCTCGCGATCGACGAGGCCACCAGTTCCCTGGCCACCACCGGGGAGTCCGGGTCGTCGAAGTCGGTCTTGAGCTCCGCCAGGTGGTGCATGTGCGCGTCGCCCGTCAGCACCACCGGGTTGGGCGTGCGGGCCAGCGAGCCCAGCAGCCGGGTGCGCTCGGCCGCGTACCCGTCCCAGGAGTCCAGGTTCACCTCGCGGCCCGGCCCGACCTTGAAGTCGCGCTGCGCCATCATGATCTGCTGGCCGAGCAGGTTCCAGCGGGTGGAGGAGCCGCGCAGGCCGTCCTCCAGCCAGCGCCACTGGTCGTTCCCGAGCAGCGTGCGCCGGTCCGCCAGCCGGTCGTCGCAGCCGGCCCGCACGCCGTCGAGGCACGCCTGGTCGTCGCGGAACTGCCGGGTGTCGAGCAGGTGGAAGCGGGCCAGCGTCCCCCAGGAGACGCGCCGGTTCACCCTGAGCACCGCCCCCTGGAGGCTGGCGCGGCGCAGCGGCATGTTCTCGTAGTACGCGCGGAACGCCTCCGCCCTGCGCCTGGCGAACCCCGGCGCCCCCGTGCTGGAGACGGGACCGGCCCAGTTGTTCTCCACCTCGTGGTCGTCGAACGCCATCAGCCACGGCGCCGTCGCGTGCGCGGCCTGGAGGTCGCGGTCGCTCTTGTACTGGGCGTGCCGCAGCCGGTAGTCGGCGAGCGTGCGGCACTTGCCCGGCGTGTGGGTGCGTACGCGCCCGGCCAGCGCGGTGTAGCCGCTGGGGCCGTACTCGTACATGTAGTCGCCGAGGAACACCACCAGGTCGGGCTCCTGCTCGGCCAGGCGGCGGTAGGCGGTGTAGTAGCCGTGCTCGAAGTGCGCGCACGCCGCGACCGCGAACGTGAGCGGCGTCTCCCCCACCGGCGTCGTCCTGGTGCGGCCGGCCCGCGAGAGCCGGCCCTCGCTCCTGAACCGGTAGAAGTAGTCGCGGCCGGGGTCCAGCCCCTTCAGCTCGACGTGGACGCTGTGGGCGTCGCGCGCGCGGGCGGTGGCCGTACCGGACTTGATGATCTTGGAGAAGCGCTCGTCGGTCGAGACCTGCCAGTCCACGTCCACGTCGCGGGACGGCATGCCGCCGCGGCCCGCGCCGCCCAGCGGGTCGACGGCCAGCCTGGTCCACAGGACGAAGCCGTCGGTGGAGGGATCTCCGGAGGCCACGCCCAGCGTGAACGGGTCGGCGGCGAGGGTTCTGGCGCGGGGCTGGATGAGCGGGTGCGAGGTGAGGAGGCCGGCTGTCGCCGATGTCAGGAAGGCTCTGCGGTCCACGTTCCCAGGTATGTCCGGCCGTGCTGACTCCGTCGTGACTGCGGCGTCAAGGGCGGATGAACAGCATCAGTCGTCCTCTTCGCGCAGTTCGTCAAGGAGGTGACGGGCAAGCCCGGCGCCGTCCTCGTCGTCCAGGGCGAGGAACACCTCGATCGCCTCCTGGCAGGCCGTGACGGCGGCCTCGCGCAGGCCGGCCCACCGCAGGGCGGTGGCCTCGTCGTAGGCCAGCTTGGCGCGCTCACCGGCCGCCCCGGGGATGGAACCGGCGGCGTCGAGCGTCCGCCTGGCGCGCGCGTAGGCGGCGGTGACCTCCTCCGCCTGGTCATAGCCGTAGTAGATCGACAGGGCGTGCAGGCGCATCGCGTTCGCGGCCCCGAGGAGGTCGCCCGCGCGTTCGTACAGCTCGGCCGCCGCCGCGTACGCCGCCGCGGCCTCGCGGTCCTCGTCGCGGTCGTCGAACGCCTGGGCGGCTTCGAGCAGCGCGTACGCGTCACCCAGCTCCCGCAGCACCTCCAGCGCGCGCTCGCTCTCACCGAGCACGATCAGCGCCCTGGACAGGATCTTGCGTACCCCCGCCAGGCGCTCCGCGTCCGCCGCGCCGAGCAGCGCCACGGCCTCCTCGGCGGTCTCGGCGGCGTCCAGCGGGCGGTCGGCGCCCAGGTACGCATCGGCCAGATCCACCCGGGCCAGCGCGGCCCCGCGCCCCTCACCCCGCTGGGTGAACCCGGCGACCGCCTCCTCCAGATGGCGTACGGCCTCCTCCTGGTCCGCGGCGACCGCCGCGGCACGCAGGCTCTCCTCCGGGGAGTCACTGGGCTGCCGCCTGGCGTGCGGCAGCAACGGCAGGCTGCCGGCCACGGGCGTGGCGGCCAGCCGGGCCTCCATGCGGCGGGAGTGCACGTCGTTGCCGTTGCGGGCGTCGAACCTGGCGGCGATCCCGCGGGCCCCCGCCTCCATCTCCGCGCGCAACGCCGGCACCGGGACGTCCGCGTCGCCGCGCCGTACCGTCAGGGTGCCGTGGCCGATCTCCTCCAGGCGGCGCAGCAGCAGGGCGGCGCCGCTCATGAACCGGGCGGCCTGGCTGGGCGACGGCGGGCGCTCCAGCAGCGGCAGCTCCCGCTCGAGGATCTCCAGCCCGCGCGTCTCGTTGCCGGTGAGCGCGCAGAAGCGCAGATGATCGCCGAAGTCGTCCAGGTCCGCGACCTGCCCCTGGACCAGCCGGTACGCCCGCCGGTGCGCCTCCGCGGCCGCGTCGAGCCGCCCGATCCTGAGGTAGACGGGCAGCAGCGTGCACAGGATGCTCTGTGGCTGGCTGTAGCAGGTGAACTGGCCGGTCACGACGGGTGCGGCCAGGGCGACCGCCTCCTCGTCCCGCCCGAGCGCGGTCAGGGTGCGCGCCTGGGAGCC
Organism: Nonomuraea cypriaca; assembly: GCF_015645445.1. Lineage (GTDB taxonomy): Bacteria > Actinomycetota > Actinomycetes > Streptosporangiales > Streptosporangiaceae > Nonomuraea > Nonomuraea cypriaca. The sequence continues at coordinate 16,074 of NZ_JADOGI010000084.1, forward strand.
GACGTCGCATGCCTGGCAGTCCGACAGCCGGTCGCGCGGCGCGGTCCGCCAGCGGTGGAACCACTCCGCCACGCCCGCGTCGTCGCCCAGGTGCAGGGCCATGGCGCAGCGCTCGGCGTACACGGCGTGCAGCAGGTCGCCCGCCTGGCGGAAGCGGCGCTCCATGTCGTCCAGCGCGTCGAGCGCGCGCGGCAGCGGCACCTCGGGGAACCTGCGGAGGTCGCTCATGATCCACTTGTACTGCCAGAGCAGCCGGTGCGCCTGCCACTCTTCGAACCTGCCCGGCTCGGCGTCGTAGTCGGCCAGGCAGCGCGAGAACGTGGCGAACGACTTCACCGGCTCGCCACCGAACTGGTAGGCCGCGATCAGCGCCAGCCGGGCCTCGACGGTCGCACCGGGCTCGCGCCGTGCCTCGGCCTCGTGGACGGCGCGCTCCACCAGCACGGTCCTGGCCTCGCCGTACGGCAGCGACCCGGCCTCGGACAGCAGCGCCTGAACGTCGTCAGTCACGCGTGCCTCCCTGGACGGCCCAGTCGAGCAGACCGAGGAACGAGCGGTTGAGCGCCGCGGTGTCGGCCGGGCGCAGCGGATGGTGCCCGTGCAGCAGCGCCAGCCCGTACAGCGACTCCACGGCGGTCGCGGCCAGGGCCTGGTCGGGCAGCCCGAGCACGCGGCGGACCAGCGGGTTGCGGTGGTTGAGCACCAGGGTCGGCCGGTCCGCCGCGACCGTGCGTTCGAGCGCGCCGAGCACACCGGCCCACAGCTCGTCGCTCGCGTCGCGGGCCTCGCGCAGGTCGGCGTGGTGCTGGGCGGCGCGGCTGGTCAGGTAGAGGGCGGGCAGCGAGGCCGGGTCGAAGTCACGCAGCACCACCGCGCAGCCGAGCGGGTCGAGCGCGCGGCCGGCGGCGGCCAGCAGCGGGCGCGCCGCGAGCTCCGCGCCGGGCTCCGCGGGGCCGAGGCGGGTGGCCAGCTCGGCCGGGTCGAGCCGCTCCAGCCGCGCGTCCGGGTCGATCCTGGGCAGCCTGGACAGGATGTCGGCGTCGTAGACGTAGCCGCCGTTGACCAGGCCGATGCCCTGCGCGCCGGACACGGCCGCGAGCTGGCGGAACTCGTCCACGCTGGAGGTGAAGCGCCCGCCAGGGTGGCTTCTCCTGAACTGGGCCAGCGTCATGGGGCCCGCGCTGGTTTCGTACTCCAGCCACTGGTCGACGAGCCTGAGCATGTCGTCGTCGTGCCGGGCCAGCGCCTTGACGCCCAGGTGGTGCAGGGCGAGGAAGGCGCGCAGACCGTCGGGGTCGGTCGTGGCGAGCCGGACGAGCCAGGCGCGCAGCTGGCGGCCCAGCTCGTCGCGGGTGTGCTCCAGCAGGTCGTCCTCGTAGAGCGCCTCGCGGCTCGCGGTGGGCCGCAGCTCGGAGGCGTCGACGACGCAGCGGGCGAAGAACGCCCAGTCGGGCAGCAGGCCGTCGGCGGACTCGGCGAGCAGCATGCGCTTGAGGTAGACGCGATGGGCGCCGCGGACCGCCGGGTTGGCCGGGGCTGGCAGGATGTACGCCACACCGGTGAGGCCCGCCTCCGGGACGCTCAGGTCGACGACGTCCAGCGGGGTGAAGCCGAACAGCTCCTGGCTGTGCCGGTCGAGCGCGTCCCGCCGGGCGGCGGGCGAGGCGTGCGTCTCCTGCCAGGGCGGCGCGTCAAGCGTGGTACGCCGCCCGTTCACGCTCACCTCGAACGGCAGCAGCGCCCCGTAGAGGCCGGCCAGCTCGGTGACCGTGCGTTCCTTCACCCACTCCGCGGCGTCGTGGCGCGCCCGCAGGGTGACCGTGGTGCCGGGTTCGTCCCGCTCCCTGGGGGCCCGCTCGACCGAGTAGCGGCCGTCGGACCGGCCGGTCCACAGCACCGTGTGGCCGCCGTTCGCGGACCTGGTCTCGACGCTGATCTCGTCGGCGACCAGGAACCCCGACAGCAGCCCGATGCCGAACTGGCCCAGGAACTCGTGCCGCGAGAAGCCCAGCTCGTCGCGCTTGGAGGAGCGGCCGATGGTGGCCAGCAGCGTGTGGACCTCGTCCTCGGTCAGGCCGACGCCGGTGTCGCGCACGCTGACGAGCCCGCCGGCGACGTCGATGGTCACCTTGGCGGGCGTCTCAGCGGGCACATCGGTGGGCGCCGCCGGGTCGATCGCGCGGCGGGCCGTGATCGCGTCGGTCGCGTTCTGCAGGAGCTCGCGGACATAGACGCGGGGGCTCGAATACAGGTGACGGCTGAGCAGGTCGACCACGCCGCGCAGATCAACTTGAAAGGCGTTCTCCACCCGGTCACCTTAGATCACATAAAAGGCGTTTCGCCGTTGAATTATCGGACCGCCTCACCGAGGCCGGACAACGCGCCGCGCAGCGCGGCGGCGTCGGTGAAGTGCACGCCCGTCATGCCGGCGCGCTCGGCGCCCTCGATGTTCTCCTGGCGGTCGTCGATGAAGACGATGTCCGAGGGAGCGGCGCCGATCTCGCCGGCCATCGTGTCGTAGATCTCCCTGTCGGGTTTTACCAGGCCCAGCCTGCCGCTGTAGAAGCGGTGGCCGATCGCCGCGATCCAGGGCAGTTCGTCCAGGCCGTCGCCCATGCAGGCGGGCGCGTTGGACAGCAGCGCCACGTCGCGGCCGGCGTCGAGGAGCTCGTCGAGGATGGCGATCGTGCCCTGGTCGGGGTAGGCCCAGCTCGAGATGTCCATGGCGACCAGGCGGGCGACCTCGGTAGGGGTGGCCGGCCTGTCCAGCACCGCCGACCAGTACGCCGTCGGCGTCAGGGCACCCCGGTCGAACTCCAGGCGGTGCTCCCAGTAGCCGCGCTTGAACGCCTCGGGGTCGGCGTCCACCGCGCGGGCCATGGCGTCGGCGTCGGACTCGGGCTGCGGCAGGCACAGGACACCGCCGTAGTCGAAAACAATCCATGTCATGCGAGGAATGGTCGCAGATGCGGATCGAGTGCCGGGCACCCGAGGTATTTCTGGGCGGTGTGGAAGTCGATCCAGTCGAGGTTGACCAGCTCCTCGGCGTCCACGCCGGTGAAGCTGTCGCACAGGGCGGGCGGGATGGCCGCGATGTCGTCTTTGTCGGCGACGTTCACCCAGCGTCCGACGCCCTTGGGGCGTTCGCCCCGGCCGTTGACGGGGGCAGGGAGGAGGCGCTCGAAGACGACGTTGCGCATGCCGAGCGGGCTCCCCAGGGTGATCAGCAGGTCGACCTGGAGATCGGGGCAGGCCCACAGGGTCTCGTACGCGACGACGCTGCCGAGGGAGTGGGCGATCAGCACCCTGGGCCGGTGCTTCCTGATGACGCCGGCCACGGCCTGCTGGGCTCGCTCGCGCTTCGCCCGGTCGGTGAGGTACGCCGCCACCTCCGGCGCGAACAGCTTGGCGAACTGCGCCGACCTGCCGTCCAGCCGGTCGAGCAGCCAGCCGGTGAACGACTTGAGCGCCCCCGTGATGTGCTCGCCCAGGCCCAGGTTCCTCGCCCAGTCGGCGAGTACCTGCTGGGCGGCGATCTCCATCTCCGCCTCCATCTCGGCCTGCCTCGCGGCGGAGCGCGGCGGCTCGCCGTCGCCGGGCGGGCCGTCGTGCAGGTGGTGGGAGAAGTAGGCGACCTCGCTGAAGTACGGTCTGGCCTCTCCCCCGAGCGCAAGGTGCAGGTAGCGGTCCCACTTGACCCGCATGGCCGCGGCCGCCCCGGCCGCCGAGCGCCCGGCCTCCAGGTAATAGTTGTACTTGCCGATCCCGTGCACGCCGACGATGCTCGTCACGCCGCCTCCCCGCATGATCTTCTCGCGCGATATTGGCATACGCCGCTTGCAATCGGCCGTCAAGCGCCTGGGCCCTGCCACCGCCGCGGAATTCCCGCCGTGGTAAATGCCGTTGCGTACGGCATACGACGCCCAGATACGGTGACACTCACCTACATGAGGCACTTTCCGAACAGGAGCCCCACCCATGCCCGGCCCGCTCGTCGTCAACGACTCGGTCGTCATTCCTGACGCCGAGCTCGAATGGCGCTTCTCACGTTCGTCGGGCCCGGGCGGCCAGGGCGTCAACACCACGGACAGCCGCGTGGAGCTGACCTTCGACGTCGCCGCGAGCACCGTGTTGCCGCCCGCACTGAAGGCTCGGGCGCTCGACCGGCTGGGCGCGGAGAAGATCACGATCGCCGCGTCCGAATACCGGTCACAGCTCAGGAACCGCGAGGCCGCGGCCCACCGCCTGGCGCAGAAGCTGCGCGAGGCCATCGCGCCGCCGGCCAAGCGCCGGCGCCCGACCAAGCCCAGCCGGGGCGCGGTCGAGCGCCGCATCTCGGCCAAGAAACATCGCTCGGACGTCAAACGCCTGCGCCGCGAACCGTAGCCTCCCTCAGAGGTTCCGCTCAGAGGTCCCGCTCAAAGGTCCCGCTCAGAAGCCCCGCTCAGAGGGAGAGCGCGGGCTCCATGACCTCGGCGGGGCAGAGCTGGCCGATCACGGCGCGGACCTGGTCGCGCAGGCCGGGGGCCGTGAGGTGGCCGTCCTTGTCGAAGTGCGGGCAGGCCGGGGAGATCACCAGCTCGGCGCCCATCACGACGGCCCCGGCACTCTGGAGCTGCTTGTAGAGCTCGGCCTGGGCCCACATCGCGCCGCAGGCCCTGGCGCTCGCGCTCATCACCGCCACGTGCTTGCCCGACAGCCCGTCGCGGACCGACATCCAGTCCAGCGCGTACATCAGCTCGGCCGGCAGCAGGCTGTGCTCCGGTGCGGTCATCAGCACGCCGTCACCGGCCGCGAGCAGCCTGAGCAGCTCCCGGGCGGACGCCGGAACCGGCCCGGCCTCGTACGGCGGGATCTCGCGCAGCCCCGGCCACACCGTGAACTCGACGCCTTCGGGCAACTCGCCGCCCGCCGCCTCCAGCAGCCTGTTGATGAACGAGCCCTCGTGGAGGCTGGCGGCGATCCCGATGATTTTCACCCTCTGCTCCCAAGGGGTTCCGGTGTTACCGGGAAACCTGCCCGATGTCTGGCTTGTCCAAGACCATCTCCCGGTCAAAAGGCGCACCTTTTCACCGTGCGCCCCATTTCCGTCACCCAAGGTGATTACCGAGGCGCGGGCGACCCCACCATCGTCCAGCGCCTCGCGTGGCATCGACGACCAGAAACGCCCAGGCTGAGCCGCTCCATGAACGCTGCCGTCACCGCACCACCCGGCCCTTGGCGGGCCTCCCGCGCCGCCGTTTCCTCCTGAGGGTGAACGCCCGGGGTTCCACGACAGATCACGCTGAATCGGCCTCATCCGAACCTGACCGCCGCTGACAGGTACACCTGGCAGGCTGACGTGCCATGACGCGTGTTTACCTGGAGATCGGCCCGAAGTAGGTGTTCGCCTGCACCCTGGACTGGCCCGGCTGGTGCCGGGTGGACAAGGGCGAGGAGGCGGCGATCGACCGGCTCATGACCTACGCCCCGCGCTACGAGGTCATCGCGGCGCGCGCCGGACTGGCGTTCGATCCGGGGGAGCCGGCGGTGGTGGCCCGGGTGCCGGGGAGCATGACCACCGACTTCGGCGCCCCGCATTCCGTGCCCGACCTCGATCTGGAGCCCCTGCCGGGGCCGGAGGCCGAGCGCGGGGTCGCGCTGTTGCGGGCGGCGTGGGCCGTGTTCGGCGAGGTGGCCGCCGTCTCGCCGGAGGAGCTGCGCAAGGGCCCGCGCGGCGGCGGGCGCGACCTGAGCAAGGTCGTCGCGCACGTGGAGGAGGCCGAACGGTCCTACGCCCGGTACGCCGGTGTGCGGCACAAGCCGTACAAGTCGGTCGCGGACCGGGACGCGATGCGCGCCGAACTGGCCGAGATGCTCTCCCGCCCCTGGTCGCCTCCCCTCGCGACCGGCTGGCCGCCCCGATACGTAGTGCGCAGGACCGCCTGGCACGTCATCGACCACTTGTGGGAGATCGAGGACAGGCGAGCATGAAGTCTTCGAGTTCGCTTACGCACCGCAATCGACTGATGACAGAATCGGACGGGCCCATGAAGTGGGCCTCATCCCTTGCAGTCGGTGAAAAGGCAGGCGTCTGTGGACGTACAGGCGGAGATTCTCGACTTGAAACTCCGTGTTGAAGATCTTGAGGCGGCCGTACGGCACGGTGGGGCGGCGCCGCGGTACGCAGAGCCGGACCTGCACGCCGAGCTGCTGAGCGAGATCAACGACCGGACCAAGCACCTGCAGGCGGAGATCGGGCGTCTGAAGACCGATCTCGCGACCGTCAGGATCGAGATGGGCGAGGAGTTCTCGGCGGTCAACACCGAGGTCGCGGGCGTCCGGCGGGTGGTGAGCGGACTGCCCGCCGCGCCCCCGGGCGAGGAGGCGGGCCTGCGGTCCGAGATCGCACAGGAGTTCACCTGCCTGCGATCGGAGATGACCGATCTCGGCATCAAGCTTGATCGGTTGCTGAAGAAGAAGAGCGCGTGAGAGCGAGATGAGCCCCGGCCGGCGCCGGGGGCTCATCTCGTTTGCCCAGGCACCCTATTTGACCGTTATGTCCTTCCGGTAATCTAACCTACGGTACCGTAACCTGAAGGGGAAGATCTTTTATGGCGATGTCTCAGACGGAGCTTCTGCACGAGCTAGAGCCCGTGGTGGCCGTGGAGCTCGACCGCCACAACCAGATGGCCAAGGAGTGGTTCCCGCACGAGTACATCCCGTGGAGCGAGGGCCGTGACTTCGACGGCATCTACGGGGGCGAGGCGTGGCGGGAAGGCGACTCCAAGATCCCCGAGGCGGCCCGCGTGTCGCTCATCGTCAACCTCCTCACCGAGGACAACCTCCCCAGCTACCACCACGAGATCGCCACCACGTTCGGGCGCGACGGCGCCTGGGGCACGTGGGTGCACCGGTGGACCGCCGAGGAAGACCGCCACGGCACCGCGCTGCGCGACTACCTCACGGTCACCCGCGCGGTCGACCCGGTCGCGCTGGAGCGGGCCCGCATGCACCACATGGAGCACGGGTTCACCACCGAGTACACCACCATGCTCCAGCAGCTCGCGTACGTCTCCTTCCAGGAGCTGGCCACCCGCATCGCGCACCGCAACACCGGCAGGGCGTCCGGCGACGAGGGCTGTGAGCGGCTGCTCGCCCGGATCGCCGCCGACGAGAACCTGCACATGCTCTTCTACCGCAACCTGCTCAAGGCGGCCTTCGAGCTCGACGCCAACCAGACCATGCGTGCGGTGACCGACGTCGTGACCACCTTCCAGATGCCCGGCCAGGGAATGGAGGGGTTCGCCCGCAAGTCGCTGATCATCGCGAACGAGGGCATCTACGACCTGCGGCTGCACCTGGACGACGTGCTGATGCCGGTGCTGCGGCAGTGGGCGGTGTTCGAGAAGGGCGGGCTGGACGCAGAGGGGGAGAAGGCGCGCGAGGAACTGTCCGCGTTCCTGACCAAGGCCGACGCGACCGCCGCCAGGTTCGTCGAGCGCAGGGAGGAACGCCGGGTCCGCGCCGCCGCCCGCCGCTGACCGGAAGCCACCCCGCCCGCCGGCAGGCCGGAAGCGCCTCCGGCGGCCGGCCGCCAGGGGCGGCTGAAGGGCCGCTCGGGCGAGCCGCGGCTGTGCCCTACCTCCAAGCCCTGTCCTTCAGGGCCGGGTCAAGTTGATACGAGGTCGATGAGGTCGGCCACGGAGTCGACGACGAGGGAGGGGCGGAAGGGGAAGCGGTCGATCTGGTCGCGCTGGGTGACACCGGTGAGGACGAGGATCGTGAAGAGCCCCGCCTCCATGCCGCACACGATGTCGGTGTCCATCCGGTCACCGATCATGGCGGTGGTCTCGCTGTGGCCCTCGATCTCGTTGAGCGCGCTGCGCATCATGCGCGGGTTGGGCTTGCCGACGAAGTAGGGCTCGACGCCGGTGGCCTTGGTGATGAGGGCGGCGACGGCGCCGCACGCCGGGAGGGAGCCCTCGGTGGAGGGGCCGACGGGGTCGGGGTTGGTGGCGATGAACCGGGCGCCGCCCTCGATGAGCCGGATGGCGCGGGTGATCTGGGTGAAGCTGTAGGTGCGGGTCTCGCCGAGCACGACGTAGTCGGGGTCGAGGTCGGTGAGGATGTAGCCCACCTGGTGGAGCGCCGTGGTCAGCCCGGACTCGCCGATCACGTACGCCGAGCCGCCCGCGCGCTGATCGTCGAGGAACTGGGCGGTGGCCAGAGCAGAGGTCCAGATGGAGTCGGCGGGCACCGCCAGCCCGGCGCCGGCCAGGCGCACCGACAGGTCGCGCTGGGTGTAGATCGAGTTGTTCGTCAGAACCCTGAACTTCTTGCCTGACTCGCTGAGCCGTTTGATGAATTCGTCCGCTCCGGGGATCGGCCGCCCTTCGTGGACGAGGACGCCGTCCATGTCGGACAGCCAGGAGTCGATCCGCTTACGCTGGGTCACCCGCCCATCGTAGCGAGCGCGCCTCATCGACTTCCCGTCCGGTAGGCGCAGAATGTAATTCATGTCGTTCACTGAATCCGCGCAGGACATGCGGGACGAACTCGTTCAGCTCAGGCACTCGTTGCACACCACTCCGGAGATCGGCCTCCACCTGCCGCGCACCCAGGAGAAGGTGCTCGCGGCCCTCGACGGGCTGCCGCTGGAGATCAAGACGGGCACGGCGCTGAGCTCCGTGACGGCCGTCCTCAGGGGCGGCCGGCCAGGCCCTGCCGTCCTGCTACGGGGCGACATGGACGCGCTGCCGGTGACCGAGAAGAACGATCTGCCGTACCGGTCGGAGTTGCCAGGGCAGATGCACGCGTGCGGGCACGACCTGCACACCACGATGCTGGCCGGGGCGGCGCGGCTGCTCAGCGCGCGGCGGGAGGAGCTGGCCGGCGACGTCGTGTTCATGTTCCAGCCGGGTGAGGAGGGGCACGACGGCGCCAAGTTCATGATCGGCGAAGGTGTGCTGGACGCGGCGGGCGAGCGGCCCGTGGCGGCGTACGGGATGCACGTGGTCTCCTCGATGGTGCCGCCAGGCCTGTTCGCCGCGCGGCCTGGGCCGATCATGGCGGCGGCGGACGTGTTCTCCGTGACGGTGAAGGGGCGCGGCGGTCACGGCTCCACGCCGTACCTGGCGCTGGACCCGATCCAGGCCGCGGTCGAGATGGTGACGGCGCTGCAGACGATGGTGACCAGGACGTTCAACGTGTTCGACCCGGTGGTGGTGACGGTCGGCAGCTTCCACGGCGGGACGGCGGACAACATCATCCCGGACGAGGCCAGGTTCGACGCGACCGTGCGCACGTTCAGCGAGGAGAACAGAACGCTGGTCAAGCGGCGGCTGGTGGAGGTCGTCGAGGGCGTCGCGGCGGCGCACGGGCTGCGGGCGGAGGCGTCGTTCGGGATGGGCTACCCGGTGACGGTGAACGACTCCACCGAGGCCGGCTTCGCCGAGCGGACGGCCGACGACCTGTTCGGCGCCGGACGGTATTTCGTGCTGCCGCAGCCGATCATGGGGTCGGAGGACTTCTCGTACGTGCTGGAGGCCGTGCCGGGGGCGTTCGTCTTCCTGGGGGCGTGCCCGCCCGACCGGGACCCAGCCACGGCGCCCTACAACCACTCCCCCGAGGCGCTGTTCGACGACGCGGTCCTGCCCGACGGCGCCGCCCTGTACGCCTCCCTGGCCTTCTCCCGGCTCGCCGGCGCTTCCTGACGACCAGGCTGACGAGGGGGCGGCGATGCGGGCGTGGGTGGTGGAGCGGCCGGGGCCGATGGCGTCCCGGCCGCTGATGGCGGTCGAGCGGGCGGTGCCGGAGCCGGGTCCCGGCGAGGTGCTCGTACGCGTGGAGGCGTGCGGCGTGTGCCGTACGGACCTGCACCTGGCCGAGGGCGACCTGCCGCCGCGGCGGCCCCGCACGACGCCGGGCCACCAGGCGGTCGGCAGGGTGGCGGGCACCGGCGAGCGGGTGGGCGTGGCCTGGTTGCGGTCCACCTGCGGGAGGTGCCGCTACTGCCGCAGGGGTATGGAGAACCTCTGCCCCGACTCCACCTACACGGGATGGGACGCGGACGGCGGGTTCGCCGAATATCTCGTCGCGCCCGCGGACTACGTCTATCCGCTGCCCGAGGAGGTGCCGGCCGAGCGGCTGGCGCCGCTCCTGTGCGCGGGGATCATCGGCTACCGCGCGCTGGCGCGGTGCGACCTGCCGCCGGGCGGGCGGCTGGGGATCTACGGCTTCGGTGCCTCGGCGCATCTGACCGCGCAGGCCGCCATCGCCCAGGGCGCCACCGTGCACGTCGTCACCAGGTCCCACACCGCCAGGGAGCTGGCGCTGGAGCTGGGCGCGGCCTCGGCGGGCGACCGGCCGCCTGAGCCGCTGGACTCGGCGATCCTGTTCGCGCCGGTCGGCACACTGGTGCCGCCCGCGCTCGAGGCCCTGGACCGGGGCGGGACGCTGGCGATCGCGGGGATCCACCTGACCGATATCCCCGAGCTGGACTACGACCGGCACCTTTTCCAGGAGCGGACCCTGCGCAGCGTGACGGCCAACACGAGGGCGGACGGGCGGGCCTATCTGGAGCTCGCAGCCGCGCATCCGCCGCGCGTGACGACTCAGCTTCATCCCTTCACGGAGGCCGACCGGGCGCTCTCGGACCTGGCCGCCGGCCGGGTCAACGGCGCTGCGGTGCTGGTCATGGCTTAATTTACAGTTGGTGGCGCTTAGCATCACTACGTACACTCATGAAGGAAAGTTACATTAGCTTCACAACCTGTGGAGATTATTGACGCTGGCCTGGCGCGATCGTAGTGTCCGGTCAACTCCCTACAGATCCTCTCGAGGTCCGACATCCCCCGGAGCGGCAAATGAAGCGACTGGCAGCGGTAGTGGCCCTGCTGGGCCTGGCCACCGCGACTGCGGCATGCAGTGGTGGTGCCACCAACCAGCCCGGCGGCTCGAGCGGCGGTGGCGGCGGGCTCTTCACCACGATCGACGTGGCCCGGCCCGGCCTCGACCCGAGCGGGCCGGCCAACCCCTGGGCTCCCAAGGGCAACTCCTACCTCGGTTACAACGGGATGAAGCTGGGCTGGGTCAAGAACCACGTGACCGATCCCAACCAGTTCTACCCCGGCATCGCGGCGAGCTGGGACATCGCGCCCGACAACTCCTCGGTGACCCTCCATCTGCAGCCGAACGGCAAGTGGTCCGACGGCAAGCCGGTGACGGCAGAGGACGTCAGGCTCTCCATCGGCCTCGCCTACACCACCGGCAGCACCGCGTTCGCGCTGACGCCGGGCGCGGCCGGCGCGGCGGCCGACGTGGAGGTCGTGGACGACAAGACGGTCAAGGTCACCCAGGACATGACCAACCCGAGCTCCAAGTTCGCGCGCGGCGTGATCGACAACTGGGTCGTTCCCGCGCACGTCTGGGGCAGCCTGCTGCCCGCCGACTTCTGGGACAAGCTGAAGACCTCCAGGGGCACCGGCGAGGCCGCCGACAAGGCCCGCGAGGAGATCCTCGCCATCGGCCAGAAGGTGCTCGCCTTCGCTCCGCCGAAGGACGTCTCGGCCGGCCCGTTCACCCTGGAGCGGGTGAACCCGGGCGAGGCGCTGCTGCTGAAGAACAAGAACTTCTACAACGCCGCGAACGTCGCGCCCGACCAGGTCAAGTTCCTCAACTTCAGCGGCAACGAGCAGATCTGGAACTACCTGAGCGCCGGCAAGCTCGACCACTCCGGCTTCGTCGCCGCACCCACCGACGTGATGAACCGGATCAAGCAGGCCCCCGGCTCCCAGCTGATCACGGGCTTCTCCCCGGTCGCCGTCGGCATGGCGTTCAACCAGTCGAAGAAGCCGTACGACAACGTGCACGTGCGCCGCGGTCTGGCCCACCTGATCGACCGCGCCCAGGTGACCAAGGTCGCCTCACCCGAGGGCGGCACCCCGGCCGTGACGACGTCCGGCATCCACCAGAAGCCCGCGCAGGAGTGGATCGGCTCCGAGCTGTCGAGCCTGGACCCGTACGCGTTCGACGTGGCCAAGGCCGAGGCGGAGTTCAAGGAGGCCGGCCTGCAGAAGAAGGACGGCAAGTGGGCGATGGCCGACGGCTCACCGTGGAAGGTGACCATGCAGGCGCCGTCCGGCTTCTCCGACTGGATCTCCGCGCAGGAGAACATCAAGAGCCAGCTCATCGAGAACGGCGTGGACGCCGAGGTCGTGACCGTGGCGGACTACCCGATCTACCTTGAGGAGCTCGCGGCGGGCAAGTACGACGTCGGCTTCTGGCTGATGGCGCTCGGCCCGGCGCCGTACGACATCTTCCAGCGCCTCTACGGCACCTCCAACGGCTGGACCAACGTCGCCGGCCAGGTCAAGCACAGCGCACCTGGCAAGAGCGGCAACTGGATGGGCAGCGCGGAGGAGATCGACGTCGAGGGCGTCGGCAAGATCAACCCGGGTGAGCTCACCGCGAAGCTCAACGCGGCCGGTCCCGAGGAGGCCAAGCCGATCATGGCGCAGCTCGCCAAGGCGGCCAACCAGGACCTCCCGGTCATCCAGCTGTGGGACTACGTGAACACCCAGTTCACCAACACCAGCCGGTTCACCGGCTGGCCCGCGCAGGACAGCGACCTGCTGCGCCTGCCCGCCGGGGTCTGGATCCAGCTCGGCATGGTCAAGAAGAAGCAGTAGAGAAAGAGCCTATGACGGTCATCGCACGGCGACTCGCGGGCCACCTGGCCCGCGGGGTCGTCATGATCCTGGTCGTCGCGACGATCAGTTTCTTCATCGTCAGGAGCATCCCCGGCGACCCGGTCGCGGCCAACGTGCAGAAGCTGATCCAGATGGGCATGGATCCGCAGGCGGCCGAGCAGGCGACCCGCGTGCTGTACGGCTTCCAGCCCAAGGGCTCGCTGTGGGAGCAGTACATCGACTACATCTCGGGGCTGTTCACCTTCGATCTCGGGCAGTCGGTCACCCACGCCGGCGCGCCCGTCACCCAGGTGCTGGGTGAAGCGGCCAAGTGGACCGTTCTACCTGTCCTGGCCGGGACGCTGCTGAGCTTCCTGGTCGGGATCATCATGGGCGTCTACGCGGCCATCAAGCGCTCGGGCAAGCTCGGCGACGTCCTCGCCATCTCCGGCTCGCTGCTGCACGGCGTGCCGCAGTACGTCCTGGGCCTGCTGCTGAGCGCGATCTTCGCGACGCTGATCCCGATCCTGCCGGCCGACGGCCCGGTGGACATCCTGTTCGAGCCCGGGTTCAACGCCGGTTACATCGCCTCGCTGTTCGATCACGCGGTGCTGCCGGTGGCGACGTACGCGCTGGCCGCGTACGGCGGGTGGATCCTGGCGATGAAGTCCAGCGTGGTCACGGTGCTCGGCGACGACTTCATCCTGGCCGCGGAGCTGCGCGGGATGAAGCGCTCGATCATCTTCAGGTACATCGCGCGCAACGCCATCCTGCCGCTGTTCACGATCCTGGCGCTGTCGCTCGGCCTGCTGCTGGGCGGCGCGGTGTTCATCGAGCGGATCTTCAACTATCCGGGGCTCGGGCTGCTGCTCATCGACAGCATCACGATGCGCGACTACGCGCTGATGGGCGGGGCGTTCCTGCTGATCACCGCCGCCATCATCGTGGCGAACATCGTCGCGGACCTGTTCTACAGCGTCATCGACCCACGAGTTCGCAGCGGGGAGGAGGTGTCCTCATGAGCGTTCTGCTGGAGGGTTCCTCGACGAGCGCCGCCATGCGCCGCAACTTCTGGACGGGCGTGTGGCGGGTGATGAGGCGCAAGCCCACCCGCTTGGTGGGCGCCGTGCTCATGCTCGGCTTCGTCTTCATGGGCCTGTTCGGGCCGCTGTTCTATCCGGACCCGCTGCCGCGCGATCCCGGCCAGCTCACCCGGCCGCCGAGCTGGCAGCACTGGCTGGGCACCGACGACCAGGGCAGGGACGTGATCGCCCTGGTGGTCACCGGTTCCCGCTACGTGCTGCTGGCCGCCCTGGTCACCGCCGTCATCACGGTGGTGCTCGGCACCGGCATCGGGCTGTTCTCCGGCTTCAAGCGGGGGCGCTGGGACACGGTGCTCATGCGGTTCACCGACATGAAGCTGACCATCCCGGGGCTGCCGCTGCTGCTGGTGCTCTCGACAGTGTGGAAGTTCAACAGCGCCGTGCAGATGGGCCTGGTGCTGGGGCTGCTCAGCTGGGGCGGCGTGGCGCGGGCTGTGCGGTCGCAGACGCTGTCGCTGCGCGAGCGGGGGTTCATCGAGGCGGCGCGCGGGCTCGGACTGTCCACGACGCACATCGTGGGCAAGGAACTGCTGCCGAGCATGGCGCCGTACATCGCGATGAACATGCTCATCGCGATCACCGGCGGCGTCTACTCGCAGGTCGGCCTGTTCTTCCTGGGCGTGCTGCCGTACGAGTCGAACAACTGGGGCCAGATGCTCAACACGGCCGTGTTCCGCTCCGGCGCCCTGACCATTCCGAGCGCGCTCGGCTTCCTGCTGGGGCCGCTGCTGGCGATCCTGCTGCTGACGCTGGCCATCGTGCTCGTGGTGGACGCCATGGACGAGATCTTCAACCCCCGGCTGCGCGAGGAGTAGCAACGTGGCAGAGCAAGCGCCGGGAGTGCGCATCGACGGCCTCACGGTCGTCTACAAGACCCCCGCGGGCGAGCTGCCCGCCGTAAGGGACGTCACCCTGACGCTGGAGCCCGGCACGATCACCGGCATCGTCGGCGAGTCCGGCTCCGGCAAGTCGACGCTGGCGCTGTCGCTGCTCAACGCGGTGCAGCCGCCCGGCAGGATCGCCGCGGGCACCGTCGAGATCGACGGGCTCGGTGACATGGCCCGCTTCCGTGGCGAGCAACTGCGCAAGGCCCGCGGCAAGCACGTCGGATACGTCTTCCAGGCGGCCCAGAACTCCCTCAACCCGCTCAAGACGGTCGGCAAGCAGCTGCTCGACCTGGGCCGCTCGCACGGCGTGGAGGATCTGCGCGGCCTGGTGCGCGAGGCCAAGGAGCTGCTCGGCCGGATGGGCCTCGACGGGGCCAGGGTGCTCGACTCGCACCAGCACGAGCTGTCCGGCGGCATGCGCCAGCGGGTCGGCATCATGCTGGCGCTGGTGCTCAACGCCCATCTCGTGGTGCTGGACGAGCCGACGACCGCGCTGGACATGATCACGCAGGCGAACATCCTGAAGATCGTCCGCGCGGTGCACGCGGAGCGCGGCCTGACCACGCTGGTCATCACGCACGACATCGGCGTGGTGGCCGAGGTCGCCGACCGGCTGGCCGTCATGTACGGCGGGCGGCTGGTCGAGCAGGGCCCGACCAGGGAGGTGCTGGGCGCGCCGCGGCACCCGTACACCAAGGGACTCATCAAGGCCATTCCGCGGCTCGTCGGCGACATCGCGGAGGCGCAGGCGCTGCCGGGACGGCCGCCGACGCTGGCGACCGTGCCGAAGGAGGGCTGCGTGTTCAGGGAGCGCTGCGCGCTGCGCATGGACGTGTGCGACACGGTGGACCCCGAGGCCGTCTCGCATGGAACCAGGCTGGTGGCCTGCCACGCCGTGACCGTGAAGGAGCACGCGTGATCAACGGAACCGGCGTCGTCAAGACGTACAAGCAGCGCGGCAAGGTGCTCGGCGCGCGGGAGGTGCGGGCGCTGCGCGGCGTGGACTTCTCGATCCCGAAGGGCGGGGCCGCCTCGTTCATCGGCGAGTCCGGGTGTGGCAAGACCACGCTGGGGCGGATCATCGCGGGGCTGGAGACGTACGACGAGGGTGAGATCGCCATCGACGGCGTCGCCATGTCGTCGCTCAAGCCCAAGCAGCGCCAGCCGCACTTCCGCAAGATCCAGATGATCCACCAGGACCCCTACTCGGCGCTCAACCCGACCAGGACCGTCCACCAGACGCTGCACGCGCCGCTGAGCCTGCGGGCCGGGCAGACCGGGCGCTCGAAGTCGTGGATCGAGGAGCGGGCGGCCGAGGTGCTGTCGCTGGTGGGGCTGGATCCCGGCTCGGTGCTGGCGCGCTACCCGCACCAGCTGTCCGGCGGCATGCGGCAGCGGGTGGTCATCGCCCGCGCGCTGACCGTCGACCCGGAGATGCTGGTCGCGGACGAGGCCGTCTCGATGATCGACGTGTCGCTCCGGCTCGGCATCCTGGCGCTGCTGAAGGACCTGCGCGAGCGGCTCGGGGTGAGCGTGCTGTTCATCACGCACGACGTGGCCACGGCCCGCTACATCGGCGACGACGGCGAGCTGTACGTCATCTACCGCGGCCAGGTGATCGAGCGCGGCGCGGTGGACACGATCATCGCCGACCCCGTGCACCCGTACACGCAGTCGCTGCTGTCGGCCATCCCCGTGCTGCACGGGCTGGAGCAGCCGGGCGAGCACCCCGTGACGCCGCTGGAGCCCCTGGACCAGGACCAGTCCGAGGAGGGCTGCCTGTTCGCCGGCCGCTGCCCGTTCCGGGGCGAGCGGTGCACGAGCGAGCGGCCGCTGCTGCAGGTGGCCGACGGCCTGCCGCAGGAGCACGCGTGCTTCTACCCCGAGCGCCGCAGCGTGATCGCCCGGCCGATGAGCGAGGTGTGATGTCCCACGCTGTGGGGGCCGCCGGGCTGGAGGAGGCGGCACGGGTCGCCGGGGCCGCGCTGACGCTCGACCCCGAGGCGTCCGCGCTGGTCGGGTGGCTGTCGCGGCCGCCCGCCGACCGGCGGTGGACTGCGCTGGCGACCGACGGCGGGGTCGTCATGGCCTCCGTGTCCACGAAGGATCCGGACGTCGGCCACGTCGACCTGCTCGCCGTGCATCCGTCGGCGCGGGGTCAGGGGCGCGGGCGTGCGCTGGTGCGGGCGGCCGAGGAGTGGCTGCTCCAGCAGGGCGCGCGGCAGGCCCGCTTCGCCGGGAACCCACCGTGCTACGCCTGGCCCGGCATCGACGTGCGCTACACCGCCGCCGCCTGCCTGGCCGAGAGCCTCGGCTACGAGCAATACCAGGTCGCCTGGAACATGACCGCCGACCTGTCGTCCGCGGACCTGTCCGTGGATGAAGACCTGCTGCGACTGGAGAAGGCCGGCGTCGCCGTGCGCGCCGCGGGCGCGCCGGACGCTTCAGGCGCTGCGGGCGCTGCGGGTGCTTCGGGCGCTTCGGGTTCGGACCGCGAGCGGGTGGTCGCGTTCGTCGCCGAGCACTGGAACGAGTCCTGGGCCTGGGAGGCGGCCAACGCGGACGGGCTGCACTACGCCGAGCGCGACGGCCGCGTCCTGGCCTTCGCCGCCTGGGGGTCGCGGCCCGGCTGGTTCGGGCCGACGGGGACCGCGCCTGACGCCCGCGGGCTCGGCATCGGCGGGGTGCTGCTGCGCAGGTGCCTGGCCGACCAGCGGGCCGCCGGCCAGACCAGTGCCCAGATCGGGTGGGTCGGGCCGTTGCGGTTCTACTCGCGCGTGGTCGGCGCGCGAGCGGAGCGCGTCTTCTGGCTCTACCGGCGCGATCTGGCGTGATGTCACGCGCAGGTTCAGCCGTCACCGTAGAGCAGCGTTCCTTGCGGGGGGCGGGGCGGCGGGCACAGCTCGCGCGGGTCGTCGCCGGCCTCCAGGCACCGGGTGAGCGCGTCGGAGCCCCACAGGTGGTCCATGAACAGGCCGGGGCCCTGCCAGCGCAGGTCGTCCGGGTAGAGGGTGCGGGCCACGTGCAGCATCGACAGGCCGGTCAGGACCGGCCTGTACGCCTCCCGGTCGTGTACGTGCACCTGCACGCCGCGTACGGGCATGCCTGCGTGCTTGTGGAACGTCGGCGTGAACCACGTCTCCCTGAACCGCACGCCCGGCAGGCCGAGCGCGGCCAGCGCCGGGGCGAACCTCCGGTCGGCGTACGGCGCCCCGACCAGCTCGAACGGCCTGGTGGTGCCGCGTCCCTCGGAGAAGTTCGTGCCCTCGAACAGGGCCGTGCCCGGATAGACCAGCGCGGTGTCCACGGTCGGCATGTTGACCGACGGCATCACCCACGGCAGCCCCGTCTCGGCGAACGCCATGTCGCGCCGCCAGCCCTCCATCTCGACCACGCTCAGGTCCACGTCGAACCCGAACGCCAGGGCCAGCTCCCCCACCGTCCTGCCGTGCCGTACGGGCAGCGGGAAGCGGCCCACGAAGGACGTGAACGCCGGGTCGAGCAGCGGGCCCTCCTCGACCGCGCCGCCGAGCGGGTTCGGCCGGTCCAGCACCACGAAACGCAGCCCGAGCCGGGCGGCCGAGGCCAGCAGGTCGTACATGGTCCAGACGTAGGTGTAGAAGCGGGCCCCCACGTCGGCGATGTCGAAGACCAGGGTGTCCACGCCGGAGGCGGCCACCACCCGGTCGAGCGCCTCGCCCTCGCGCTGGTAGGTGTCGTGGACCGGCAGCCCCGTCCGCTCGTCCACCGTGTCGGCCTCACCGCCCGCCGCCTGGGCGCTGCCGCGCAGGCCGTGCTCGGGGCCGAACAGGGCGGTCAGGCCCAGCCCCGCGGCCCACAGGGCGTCCGCCGTGGGGGTCAGGTCGGGCAGGACTCCGGTGGGGTTCGTGACGAGGCCGAGGCGGGCGCCTCCGGCGAGGGAGGGATCCGCGGCCAGCCGTTCAGCTCCGGTACGCACAAGTGCCATGAACCCATTGTCCTGAAATATATTTACAAGTGAGAAGTAAAGGGTGGAAATTAGCGTCATGATTGATCCGCTACCCGAGCTGTCCACCGAGCAGAGCGATCCCCGCTACAGCCAGATCGACCGGCTGCCGACGGCGCAGATCGCCCGATTGATGAACCAGGCCGACGCCGCCGTGCCCGCCGCGGTCGCGATGGTCATCCCCGCCATCTCGGCCGCGATCGACGCGATCGCCGCGAGGATGGGCGAGGGCGGCCGGCTGCTGTACGTCGGCGCCGGCACGTCGGGGCGGCTGGCGGTGCTCGACGCCAGTGAGTGCCCGCCCACGTTCGGTACGGATCCCTCGCTGGTGCAGGGCATCATCGCCGGCGGGCCCGACGCGCTGACCCGGTCCGTCGAGGGGGCGGAGGACGACGGCGACGCGGGCGCCGCCGCCATGAAGGACCTGGAGGTGGGACCGCTCGACTCGGTGGTGGGCGTGTCCGCCAGCGGGCAGGCCCCTTTCGTGCTGGGCGCGCTGACGGAGGCGGCCGGGCGCGGCGCGCTCACCGTCGGCCTGTCGTGCAACGACGGCGCGCCGCTGTCGGCGGCGGCCGAGCACGCGATCGAGGTCGTCGTGGGGCCCGAGGTGGTGACCGGTTCGACCCGGCTCAAGGCGGGCACGGCCCAGAAGCTCGTGCTCAACATGATCTCGACGATCTCCATGGTCCGGCTCGGCCGTACCTACGGGAACGAGATGATCGAGATGTCGGCGATGAACAGCAAGCTGGCCGGGCGGGTGCTGCGCATGGTCAGGGACATCACCGGCGCCGACCACGAGACGGCAGGCGCGGCGCTGGACGCGGCGGGCGGGCAGGCGAAGGTCGCGGTCCTGATGATCGAGCACGGCCTCGACGCGGACGGGGCGCGGGCGCTGCTGGAGTCCCACGGGGAACGCCTCAGCGACGCCCTGAGCGGCTGACACCCCTCGCGGCATGACGGGGAACGGGGTGACGGGGACGGGATGAGGGGGGATGGGGATGTCCGATCGGCTGGACGCGATCCTGGCGGACGGGGTGCCGCGGGTCTGCTCCGCGGCGGTGGCGATGGTCGCCGCGGAGGGCGTGGTGGTCGCGGAGGCCGCGGCCGGGGAGCTCGTACGCTGTGCGGACGCGGCAGGGACCCTGGCCGCCGTACGGCCGCCCGTACGACGTGACTCGATCTTCGACCTGGCCTCGGTGAGCAAGCTGTTCACCACGGTCGTGCTGCTCTCGCTGGCCGAGGAGGGCCGCGTCGGCCTGGACGAGCCGGTGGCCTCGTGGATTCCAGGGCGTGACCCGAGGATCACGCCGCGCCGGCTGCTCACGCACACGGCGGGCCTGCCTCCGACCCGGCGTATCGACCGGGAGCTGCCGGATTCGGGCGCGGCCGAGCGGATGGCCGCCATCCTGGACACCCCGGTCGGCCACCCCGTCGGAGGCCCCTACCTCTACAGCGACGTCGGCATGATCACGGCGGGCCGGGTCGCCGAGCTGGCCGGCGGCGCGCCGCTCGACGTCCTGGTGCGCTCCAGGGTCACCGGCGTGCTGGACCTGCCCGACACCGGCTACCGCCCCGCGGCGCGAGCGCGGATCGCGGCCACCGAGTGGAAGCCCGAGCGCCAGAGCCCCACCTGGGAGCCGGGATGCGTGCGGGGTGAGGTGCACGACGGGACCGCGTACGCGCTGGGCGGGGTGGCGGGGCACGCCGGGGTGTTCGCGACGGCCGGGGACCTGGTGGCGTTCGGGGAGGCGCTGCGGCTGGGCGGCGGGCCGATGCTGCGCCAGGAGAGCGTGGCCGAGATGACGCGCGACCAGGGCGCCGAGGGCGCCCCCTTCCGTCACGGTCTGGGCGTGCGCATCGGCGACCCGGCCATCGTGGGCCCGCTGAGCGGCGCGTACGGCCACTCGGGGTTCACCGGCACCTCGCTCGTCATCGACCCCGCGCGCGGTCTGACCGTGGTGCTGCTGACGAACGCCGTCCATCCCGTACGCGGCCGGGAGGGTATCGGCGAACTGCGTCACGCGGTGGCCGCGGAGGCGCTGCGCCTCGTTGACCTCGCACGTTGACGGGATGTAATTACTAGACCACAAAGAGCGTATTGCTCAGCCCAAAACCGTGTGTGAAGGTACGAGTGAGGGCGGACAGGCCACCTCAGGGTTCCTTTTCACCAGAAGGGCCTCGAGCACATATGGGTGAAGATTCATCCTCCGAACAGCGATCTAATGGATTTATCCGGCGATTTGCTGGAATGGGCAGATTCGGTGTCGTTTGGTCGGGCCAGGTCGTCACCCTTGTCGGAAATTCCGTTCTCCGGTTTTCCCTGATCATCCAGGCGTGGACGGTTGACCACCAGGTCACGCAGGTGGTCGCGATCTCGCTGTGCGCGCTGCTGCCCCAGATGTTGCTCAGCCCCACCGCGGGGGCGATCGTCGACCGGTGCAGAAAGCGTACGGCGCTGCAATTGGCCGACCTCGGCGGGCTCGTGGCCGTGGGCGCGATGGCGGCGGTGTACTTCCTCGGCGACCTGCACCTCTGGCAGGTCTACCTGACCGTCGCGCTGCTCGGCGCGGCGGCCGCCTTCCAGTTCCCCGCGCTGTCGTCGGCGGTGCCGATGCTGGTGGGCAAGGAGCAACTCCAGCGGGCCAACGGCCTGCTCGCCACCGCCAAGAGCGTCGCGGACGTGGGCGGCCCGGCGCTGGCCGGGCTGATCGTGGTGACCGGCGGGCTCGGCGCGGTGCTGTGGATCGACCTGGTCAGCTTCGCGGTGGCGCTGGTGACCGTGCGCCTGGTGCGCATGGACGACGACCGGCCGGGCGAGGCCGGGGACCGCAAGCGGCTCGGCGCGGACTCCCTGGAAGGGCTGCGGTACCTGTTCGCGCAGCCCAGCCTGCGCGCGCTGATCCTGGTGTTCTTCACGGTCAACCTCGTGATGGTGTTCGGGTTCGCCGTGGTGCAGCCGATGATCCTGGCGAGGACCGGCAGCGACGTCTCCGCGCTGGCCGCGGTCAACGCCGGCATCGGCGCAGGCGGCATCGCCGGCGGGCTGCTGCTGGCCGCCTGGGGCGGGCCGAAGAACCGGGTGCGCGGCATGATGCTCGGCGTCGTCGGCATGTGCCTGAGCGCGCAGATCGTGATGGCCATGGTGAACGGGGTCGTCGCCTGGACCGCCGCCATCCTGCTTGGCGCGCTCCTCATGCCGATCGTCAACGGCTCCATGCAGTCGATCATCCAGACCAAGGTGCCCAAGGAGCGCCAGGGACGGGTGTTCGGGGCCGTCATGTTCGTCTCGCAGATCTCCTCTCCGGTGGCGATGGCCTTCTCCGGTCCGCTCGCCGACCGCGTCTTCGAACCCCAGGCCGCGGCCGGCACCGGACTGTCCGGCCTGGCGCGGCCCCTGGTGGGCACCGGTCCAGGCAGCGGCATGGCGGCGATGCTGCTGATCGCGGGCCTGCTGGGCGCCGGCGCCGCCCTGTGGGGCCTGGCCCGGCGCACCGTACGCCACATCGACGTGCTGACGCCCGACCTCGAGAAGCAACCCGCGGGAGGCTGACCATGAACACCAACCCCTTCGAGGATGAGAACGGCTCCTACCTGGTGCTGGTGAACGACGAGAACCAGCACTCGCTCTGGCCGGCCGGCATCGACGTGCCCGCGGGATGGCGGGTGGTCCTGGAGCCGCGCCCCCGGGACACGTGCCTGGCCTACGTCGAGACACATTGGACGGATCTGCGGCCGGCGAGCCTCCTACGGGGTTGACGATGGGCGTACCGGCTGGACCCGGCGTACACGAGGTCTTCGAACGGCAGGCTGCGCGCACACCCGGCAGAACCGCGTTGATCTGCGAGGACGAGCGGCTGACCTACTCCGAGCTGGACGCGCGGGCCCGCGCTCTCGCGGCCTCGCTCGACGTGCCGGCGGGCGGCGTTGTCGGGGTGCGGATGGAGCGCGGGATCGACCTGGTCGTCTCGCTCCTCGCCGTGCTGCGGGCCGGGGCCGGGTACCTCGTGCTCGACCCGGACTTCCCCGAGGACCGGCTGCGTGCCATGGCCGCCGACGCGGGCGCCTGCGCTGTGCTGTCCGCCGGCGGGCTCGCCCGCCTCCCGCGCGCGGCCAGGCACGACGGCGTGGCCTGCGTCATGTACACCTCGGGCTCGACCGGCCTGCCCAAGGGGGTGGCCGCACCCCACCGGGCGATCGTGGCCACGGTGACCGGGCAGGAGTACGTCCCTTTCGAGGCGGTGTGGCTGCAGTGCTCGCCGGTGTCGTGGGACGCGTTCGCGCTGGAGTTGTGGGGGCCGCTGCTGTCCGGCGGGACCTGCGTGCTGCATCCGGGGCAGCGGCCCGACCCCCTGGTGATGGCGCGGCTGGTCGCCGAGCACCGGATCACCAGCATGTACCTGTCCAGCAGCCTGTTCAGCGTGGTCGTGGACGAGTGCCCCCACGCGCTCACCGGCGTGCGCCACCTGATCGTCGGCGGCGAGGCGCCCTCACCCGGCCACATCGCGCGGGCACTCGAACGCCACCCCGGGCTCCGCGTCAGCAACGGCTACGGGCCGGTCGAGGGCATGATCTTCATGACCGTCCACCCGGTGACCTCCGTGGAAGGCCCGGTGGTGGACGTCGCGGTTCCCATCGGCACGCCGCTGCGCGGCAAGCGGGTGCACGTCCTCGACGCGCGGCTGCGGCCGGTCGCGGACGGTGAGGTCGGCGAGCTGTACGCCGCCGGCGCCGGGCTCGCCCTGGGCTACCTGGGCCGGCTGGGGCCGACGGCCGAGCGCTTCGTGGCCGATCCCTTCGGGGCGCCGGGCGAGCGGATGTACCGGACGGGCGACCTGGTGCGGCGGCGCGACGGGACGCTGGAGTTCGTCGGGCGGGCGGACGAGCAGGTGAAGGTCCGCGGGTTCAGGATCGAGCCGGGTGAGGTGGCGGGCGTGCTGGCGCGCCATCCGTCGGTGGCCCGGGTCAGCGTGGTGGCCAGGGAGGACGAGCCCGGTGAACGGCGGCTGGTCGCGTACGTGGTGCCCCGCGGCCCGGCCGGTCCCGAGGAGTTGCGGGCCCATGCGGCCGCCGCGTTGCCGGACTTCATGGTGCCGTCGGCGTTCGTGCTGCTGGAGGCGTTGCCGCTGACCGCGACGGGGAAGCTGGACCGAGCGGCGTTGCCCGCGCCTTCGTACGAGCCTGCCTCCGCCTTCCTGGCGCCGCGCGACGCGGTGGAGCGGACACTGTGTGAGCTGTTCGCCGAGGTGCTGCGGGTGCCGTCGGTGGGGGTGGACGACGACTTCTTCGCGCTGGGCGGGGACTCCCTGACGGTGGCCAGGCTGCTCAGCAGGATCCACGCCGAGCTGGGGGCGGAGGTCGGGGTCAGGACGCTGTTCGAGACGCCCACGGTGGCGGGGATCGCCGGACACGTCCACGGGCTGGAGGCTCGGGAGAACGGGCCTGCCGGCGAGGCTCCCGCGGCGGAGGACTTGCTGCCCCTGTCGTTCGCGCAGCGGCGGTTGTGGTTCCTCGACCAGGTCGACGCCGGGGTGGCGTACAACATGCCCATGCTGGTGCGGCTCAGCGGCCCGGTGGACGTGGCGGCGCTGCGCGGGGCGGTGGAGGACGTGGTGGCCAGGCACGAGCCGCTGCGGACCGTCTTCGCCGTCCGCGACGGCGAGCCCGCCCAGCGCGTGCTGGCCGCCGGTGAGGCCAGGCCAGGCTTCCTGGCCGTCCAGGTCGCGCCCGCCGAGCTGGACGGGCGGGTCGCCGAGGCCGCCGGGCACCGCTTCGACCTGGCCACCGAGTTGCCGATCCACTCCGTGCTGTTCACCAT
This sequence comes from Nonomuraea cypriaca, assembly GCF_015645445.1. Lineage (GTDB taxonomy): Bacteria > Actinomycetota > Actinomycetes > Streptosporangiales > Streptosporangiaceae > Nonomuraea > Nonomuraea cypriaca. The sequence goes on from NZ_JADOGI010000084.1 coordinate 40,535, forward strand.
CGGGCCTTGCGAGCACGCGTTGCTGCTGGTCATGCATCACATCGCCACCGACGGATGGTCGTTGCCGCCGTTGATGAGGGACCTGTCCCACGCCTACCGGGCCCGCGCCGACGGCGTCCCTGCCGAGTGGCCACCCCTGCCGATCCGGTACGCCGACCATGCGGCACGGCAGCGCGAGCGAGTGGATCGCCTCACGGCCGCCCAGCTCGCCTACTGGCGCGAGGCACTGAAGAACCTGCCCGAGCCCCTCCCCCTGCCCCGCCGCCCCGGCGCGGGCACGGCGGGCACCGTGGATTCGGCGGGCACCGTGGATTCGGCGGGCACGGCGGTGAGGAGGATCGGGCCTGAGCTGCATGGGCGGCTGGTGAGCCTGGGGCGGCGGCGTGGGGCGACGTTGTTCATGGTGTTGCAGGCCGCGCTGGCCGTGGTGCTCGACCGGGCGGGGGCGGGGCACGACCTGCCGATCGGGGCGCCGGTCGCCGGGCGGTCCTCGGACGCGGTGGGCGACCTGGTGGGGTTCTTCGTCAACCTGGTGGTGCTGCGTACCGACCTGTCGGGCGATCCCCGCGCCGGTGAGCTGGTGTCGCGGGTGCGGGAGACGGACCTGGACGCGTTCGCGCACCAGGAGGTGCCGTTCGAGCGGGTGGTGCACGACCTCGATCCGGTACGCCGTCCCGGACGGCATCCGCTGACCGACGTCGTCCTGGCACTGCAGAACAACGCGCGGGCAGAGCTGGCGCTCCCCGGCGTCGAGTCGCGGGTCGAGGTGGTCAGGACCGGGGCGGCCAGGTTCGAGCTGCTGGTCGATGTGACGGACGACTACACGCCCGGCGGCGGTCCGGCCGGGATCGCCGTCACCGTCGAGTACCGCCTGGCCTCCTTCGACAGTCGCGTGATGGAGTGGCTGGCCGACGCGCTGATCCAGGCGCTGGAGGCGATGGCGGCAGAGCCGGACGCGCGAATCTCCGAACTGCCATTACCGGACATTCCGGTTGATATTCCGGTTGATATTTCGGTTGATCGAACAACCGACTCCAAGAACCCGCCGGGGAACGGCTCCGGAGGCCCGCCACGAGACGACGTACCCAGGAGTGGGGGTGCGCGGGGTTATCGGGCGCCGCGGACGGACCTGGAGAGGACGATCGCGGAGGTCTGGGCGGAGGTGCTGGGAGTAGGGCGGGTGG
>NZ_JADOGI010000085.1 GCF_015645445.1 Nonomuraea cypriaca
GTCTCACGGTCAACCGGCGCCTGATCGTCAGCCGACGCCCCACCGTCAACCGGCGCTTGATCGTCGGGCGGCGGGGCAGGCTCGGGTGGTGCCGTGCCGGCAGGCGGCGGGGTGGTCTCCGCGGCTGGGGCGGGGGGTTGGACGAGGGATCCCGGGAGAGTCATCCAGGCGGGCAGCGGCGGCTCCGAGTCAGGGGACTTGCGCGGGGTGGGCAGTGGGTTGTCAGTCATTGGGTGGTTTCTCCGCGGATTCCTCGTAGTCGTCTCCCACCGCGACGTCGCCGTCGTCGGAGCCCGTCCAGGTTACGTGCAAGTCTCCCAGCGGTTCGATCTGTTCGAACGTCACCGCCGACTCCCTGAACAGTTCGAGCACGGCCAGAAACCTGGCGATGACCTCGAAGGTCCCGTCGCAGTCCGAGACGAGCGCGCGGAAGGTGGCCCGCCGGAGCCGGCGCAGGTGCATGACGAGGATGGCCGCCTGCTCCTTGACGCTGGCCAGCGGCTGGTAGATGTGCCCCACGTTGACCGTGGGCGGCAGCTTCGGCACGAAGGCCCTCGCCGCGATCTTGGCGAGCTGCTCGGGCCCGATGCCGAGGATGAGCTCGGGCAGCAGGTTGGCGAACTGCGCCTCCATCGGCACCGTACGCGGAAAGCGCAGCGCCTCCTCGGCCATCCGCCCAGCGAAGATCTTCGCCACTTCCTTGTACGCCTTGTACTGCAGCAACCGCGCGAACAGCAGGTCCCTGGCCTCCAGCAGCGCCAGGTCCTCCTCGTCCTCCACCTCGCCCGACGGCAGCAGCCTGGCCGCCTTCAGATCGAGCAGGGTGGCCGCGACCAGCAGGAAGTGGCTGGTCTGGTCGAGGTCCCACTCGGGCCCCCTGGAGCGGATGTACGCGATGAACTCGTCGGTGACCTTGGAGAGCGAGACCTCGGTGATGTCCAGCTTGTGCTTGGCGATGAGGCCAAGGAGCAGATCGAAGGGGCCCTCGAAGACGTCCAGGTGGACCTGGAAGCCCTGGGGTGGCGTCTGCTCTGCGGTCACCTGGCCATTGTGGCAGGCTGCGGCCAGCGCGACAGCACCTCGCGGGCCAGCTCACGGTAGGCGTTGGCGCCCAGGGACGACGGGTCGAACGTGGTGATCGGCTCACCGGCGACCGTGGCGTCGGGGAACCGGACCGTACGGTTGATCACGGTGTGGAACACCTTGTCGCCGAACGCCTCCACCACCCGGGCCAGCACCTCGCGCCCGTGCAGGGTGCGGGCGTCGTACATGGTGGCGAGCAGCCCCTCGATCTCCAGGTCCTCGTTGAGGCGCTCCTGAACCTTGGAGATCGTGTCCATGAGCAACGCCACGCCGCGCAGGGCGAAGAACTCGCACTCCAGCGGCACCATGACGCCGTGGGCGCAGGTCAGCGCGTTGATCGTGAGCAGGCCGAGAGACGGCTGGCAGTCGATGAGGCACACGTCGTAGTGCGGCAGCAGCGGCTTGATCACGCGGCCGAGCACCTGCTCACGGGCGACCTCGGTGACGAGCTGCACTTCGGCGGCCGACAGGTCGATGTTGCTGGGCAGCAGGTCGAGCCCGTCGACGCCGGTCTCGATCAGCACGTCCTCGGCGGTGACGTTGCGCTCCAGCAGCAGGTTGTAGACCGTCAGGTCGAGCTGCAGCGGGTTAATGCCCAGGCCGACGGACAGGGCGCCCTGCGGGTCGAAGTCGACCAGCAGGACCTTGAGCCCGCACTCGACGAGCGCGGCGCCCAGATTGATGGTTGTCGTGGTCTTCCCGACGCCACCCTTTTGGTTGACCATCGCGACCACCCGGGCAGGTCCGTGCACGTCAGGCGGCACGGGCTCGGGGAACACGGGTCGGGGCCGCCGTGTCGGGCCCAGGTTGACGCCATTGGAAGGCGCGTTGGTCTTCGTGTCGCCCCAGGGGTTGTCGGGGGTCCCCGGGGTCGAACCCTTGGTCGTCACAGTCACCAGCTCGAACCTCCCTGACGATCCCGAACCGGACCGTCCGGACGGACACTATGGCGTCACCACTTAACGCGGCAAGGCGGCACGCCGTGGGTGCCGCACGTCCCAAAAGACTATAGATCACTGCCGGGCACGGGGATGCGCCGCGGCATAGACCTCGCGGAGCTTGTCGACCGTGACCAGGGTGTAGACCTGTGTGGTCGTCACAGAGGCATGGCCGAGCAACTCCTGAACCACCCTAACGTCGGCGCCGCCGTCCAAGAGATGAGTTGCAAAGGAATGCCGGAGAACATGCGGACTTATCCCGGCTAGTCCGGCGCGTTCGGCGGCGGCCTGGAGCACCTCCCACGCCCCCTGCCTGGTCAGACGCCCGCCCCTGGCGTTCAGGAAGACGCCGGGGGTGCCGCGCCCGTGGGCGAGCAGGCCGGGCCGGGCGCGCACGAGGTACGCGTCCAGGGCGGAGCGGGCGTAGCGCCCCAAGGGCACGACACGGGTACGGCCGCCCTTGCCGCGCAGGCGCACCTGGTCGTCCTCGAGGTCGTCCACGGCCAGCCCGACGGCCTCGGAGATGCGGGCGCCGGTGCCGTACAGGACCTCGAGGAGTGCGCGGTTGCGCAGCGTGAGGGGCGCGCCCTCGGGGCCCGACGCGGCGATGAGCCGCTCGACCTCGTCCACGGCGATCGCCTTGGGCAGGCGGCGGGGCTGGCGCGGCGGGCGTACCTCGTGGGCGGGATCGTGGGCCATGACGCCTTCGCGCAGAGCGAACCTGTGCAGCCCGCGCACGGCGGAGACGGCGCGGGCCGCGGAGCTGGCCACGAGGGCGGGGTGGTCGCCGTCGCCCTCGCGCAGCGCCGCGAGGAAGGCCTGTACGTCGGCCTCCCCCACCTCGTCGAGCTGCAGGCGGCCGCGCGCCTGCAGGTGGTCGACATATCGGCGCAGGTCACGACGGTAGGACGCGAGCGTGTTGGCAGCCAGGCTCCGCTCCACCGCCAGATGGGCGAGGTAGCTGGAGAGCACTGCCTCCACGAACCGGTCCTTCCGTCACGCCTCCGGGGCGTCGGCGGGGCGCAACAGGGCGAACCCCTCAACCGAAGCCGCATATGCGGCGAGGATACCGGCCACGGCCGGGGAACTGTGGATCATTCCCATGAGGGCGTTCTCCACCGCGTCGGCCAGCGGCACCCATTCGACCGGCATGTCGATCTCCTCGTGCCGGTGCACGAAGGAGTTGTCCTCCTCGGGGATCTCGGTGAGGTCGCGGGCGAGGAACACCCGTACGCGCTCGTCGCTCATGCCGGGTGAGGAGCGCAGGTCGATGAGCGTGTACCAGGTTTCCGCACGGTATCCGGCCTCCTCGGCGAGCTCGCGCGCGGCGGTGGCGACGAGGGGTTCGCCCGCCACGTCGCGGATCCCGGCGGGCAGCTCCCACATGAGGTGGCGGGTGGGGTGGCGGTACTGCCTGATCATCAGGACCCGGTCCTGGTCGTCGAGCGCGAGGACGGCGACGGCGCCGGGATGCACCACGTAGTCGCGGTCGGCGACCTCGTCGCGGGGCATCTTGACGGTGTCGGTGACCACGCGGATGACGTAGCCCTCGAAGCGTTCCTTGGTGTCGACGACGTCCCACACCTCGGGCGTGTCCGTGATCATGGCGGCTCTCGCTCTCGGTCGCTCGTCACCCATGCCGCGCCCAGCCTCGCTCACTGGCCGACCTTCTCCGCCACGCGGCCGTCTGCGTAGACCAGGGCCGCGCCGACGAGGCCCTTGAACATCGGGTTGGCCCGCGTCGGACGGGAGCGGAACTCGGGGTGCGCCTGGGTGCCGATGAAGAAGGGGTGTACGTCCACGGGCAGCTCGGTGTACTCGACCAGGCGGCCGTCGGGCGACAGCCCGGAGAACACCAGGCCGACCTTCTCCAGGTGGTCGCGGTAGGTGTTGTTGACCTCGTAGCGGTGGCGGTGGCGCTCGTCGGCCTTGGCCTTGCCGCTGTAGAGCTGCCTGGCCAGGGTGCCCTCGACGAGCTTGGCGGTGTAGCTGCCCAGGCGCATGGTGCCGCCCATGTCGCGCTCGCCGGCGACGACGTCCTCCTGGTCGGCCATGGTGGAGATGACCGGGTGCTTGGTGTCGGGGTCGAACTCGGCGGAGTTGGCGTCCACGATGCCGGCCATGTTGCGGGCCGCCTCGATGACCATGCCCTGCATGCCGAGGCAGATGCCGAGCAGCGGGATCTTGCCCTCGCGGGCGTACCGGATGGCACCGATCTTGCCCTCGATGCCGCGCACGCCGAACCCGCCGGGGATCAGCACGCCGTCGACGCCGTCGAGCTCGCGCTCGGAGCCCTCGGGGGTCTCGCAGTCGTCGCTCTTGACCCACCGGATGTTGACCCGCGCGTCGTTCGCGAACCCGCCGGCCCGCAGGGCCTCGGTGACGGACAAGTACGCATCCGGCAAATCAATATATTTCCCGACCAGGGCGATGGTGACCTCCTTCGCCGGCCGGTGCACCCGGCGCAGGAGCTGCTCCCACTCCTTCCAGTCGACGTCGCGGAACGGCAGGCCGAGCCGGCGCACCACGTACGCGTCGAGCCCCTCGGAGTGGAGCACCTTCGGGATGTCGTAGATCGAGACCGCGTCCACTGCGGAGACGACGGCGTCCTCGTCCACGTCGCACATCAAGCTGATCTTGCGCTTGATCGCCGTCGTGACGGGCCGGTCGGACCGCAGCACGATCGCGTCCGGTTGGATGCCGATGCTGCGCAGCGCGGCCACGCTGTGCTGGGTCGGCTTGGTCTTGAGCTCGCCGGACGGCCCGATGTACGGCAGCAGCGACACGTGCAGGAAGAACACGTTGTCGCGCCCCACCTCGTGCCTGATCTGCCGCACGGCCTCCAGGAACGGCAGCGACTCGATGTCGCCGACCGTGCCGCCGACCTCGGTGATGACCACGTCCACCTCGGGACCGGCCATGCCCCGGATCCGATCCTTGATCTCGTTGGTGATGTGCGGGATGACCTGGACGGTGTCGCCCAGGTATTCGCCCCGCCGCTCCTTGGCGATGACGTTGGAGTAGACCTGGCCGGTGGTCACGTTGGCCGAGCCGTGCAGGTCGGTGTCGAGGAACCGCTCGTAGTGGCCGACGTCGAGGTCGGTCTCGGCACCGTCGTCGGTGACGAACACCTCGCCGTGCTGGAACGGGTTCATGGTGCCGGGGTCGACGTTGAGGTAAGGGTCGAGCTTCTGCATGGTGACCCTGAGACCTCGTGCCTTGAGCAGGCGACCGAGACTTGATGCCGTGAGCCCCTTGCCGAGACTGGAGGCGACACCGCCGGTGACGAACAGATGCTTGGTTTGCGATGCGCTGCGCAAAGGGGCTCCCGTGGCTCGAGGTGTGGTCGAAGTGTCCACGGGCTCTCAGGATATCAAACAACGCCCCTCACATGCCCGAACGGTACGAACTGGCAAGCAGCCCACCGCACGAAGCCCGGCCATGAACATGATTTTGCATCGGGCGGACGAGCCCGCCTCCACGCAGTGGAGGCCATCAACACAGCGAGGGAGCGCCGTCGTCTGGAGGAGCGTAGGGAGCGAAGCGAGCGGAGCGGGGGAAGACGGCGGCATCGGGCGGACGAGCCCGCCTCCACGCAGTGGAGGCCATCAACACAGCGGTAGCTTTGGGGCTTATGTCATTTGTACGGCGGGCCTTGGGCACACTGATACACCGTGTGTACACGGCGATCCGCCACGCCGGCGCGATCACTCCGGCCAGTCCGGCGGGCCACCGGTTCCGCCGTCTCGGGCCAGGGGTCAACATCGCGTTCCCTCCCGGAGCGATCTTCGGCGAGCAGTGGATCGAGGTCGGCGACCACACGCTGATCGGCGAGCGTGTGTCGATCTCGTGCGGCATGGGCCCTGGACAGGACCTGGGACCGGACTCGATCCTGCGCATCGGCCGCGGCTGTTCGATCGGCCGGGGCTCGCACATCGTGGCGCACCAGTCGATCGACATCGGCCACGACGTCTTCACCGGCCCGTACGTCTACATCACCGACCAGAACCACGTCTACGACGACCCAGACGTGCCGATCGGCAGGCAGTGGCCGCGCAACAGCCCGGTCTCGATCGGCCCCGGCTCATGGCTGGGCGCGGGCGCCATCATCCTGCCCGGCACGACGCTGGGCCGCCAGTGCGTGGTGGCGGGCGGCGCGGTCGTCCGCGGCGAGTTCCCCGACCACAGCGTGGTCGCCGGGGTCCCGGCGAGAATGGTCCGCAGCTACGACCCTGAACTCGGCTGGCACCTGACGACCTGACGGCGCTGACAGGCACGTCCGCGGGCGTTAGCGTCGTCTCATGCGGACCGATCTGTGCGAACGGCTGGGCACCGAGTTCCCCCTGTTCGCCTTCAGCCACTGCCGCGACGTGGTGGCCGCCGTCACGAACGCGGGCGGGTTCGGGGTGCTGGGCGCGGTGGCGTACTCGCCCGAACGGCTCGACGCCGAGCTGAGCTGGATCGACGAGCAGGTGGGCGGCCGGCCGTACGGCGTGGACGTGCTCGTCCCCGGCAGGCTCGACGCCTCCGCGCTCGACCGGCGCGCGCACCTCCTGGACCACGTTCCCGACCGGCATCGTGACTTCGTGACGCACCTCATGTCCAAGTACGGCGTGCGCGCCCCCGCGCGGCCGCTGACCCCGGTGGCCGACGAGTTCGGCCGGCGGATGACGGCCACGGGCGCGTCGGGGCTGATCGACGTGGCGCTCAAGCACCCGATCGGGCTGATCGCCAGCGCGCTCGGGCCGCCCCCGCCCGAGATGGTGAGCGCGGCGCGGCAGGCGGGCGTCACGGTGGCCGCGCTGGCCGGGACGGTCGAGCACGCCCGCAGGCAGGTGACGGCGGGCGTGGACCTGATCGTCGCGCAGGGCACGGAGGCGGGCGGGCACACCGGGGAGATCTCCACGATGGTGCTGGTGCCGCAGGTGGTGGACGCGGTCGCGCCGGTGCCCGTGCTGGCGGCGGGCGGGATCGCGTCCGGGCGGCAGATGGCGGCCGCCATGGCGCTCGGGGCTCAGGGCGTGTGGTGCGGGTCCGTCTGGCTCACCACCGAGGAGGCGGAGACGGCTCCCGCGGTCAAGCGCAAACTGCTGGCCGCCTCGTCGCTGGACACGGTCCGGTCCACTTCCCGTACGGGCAAGCCGGCCAGGCAGCTCAAGTCGGCCTGGACCGAGGAGTGGGACTCCGGCCAGGAGAGCCCGGGAGCGCTCGGGATGCCGCTGCAGATGCTGGTGGCCGAGGGCGCGATGGCCCGCATCGGCGCGGCGGCCGAGCGGGGCGAGCCTGGGGCGCTGGAGCTGGTCAACTACTACGTCGGGCAGGTCGTGGGCCAGCTCGACCAGGTGAAGCCGGCCCGGCAGGTGGTGTACGACATCATCAGCGAGTACGCCGACGCGGTGGAGCGCCTGGCCCGCCTGTCCGAGTGACCCCGGCGCCCGGCTACCCCTGACCAGGCGGCACGTATGTCGGTCTGTGTGCATGGATGTCCTGCGCCCGAATTCCGCGGCTCACACTCCCCGGCGAATCCAATTCCGTACAGTCCGTAATGGCACATCGGCAGATGCCAGGGAGACTTCATGGAGCCGCAGCTCATGCGGGACGTCAACACCGTCGCCGTCCTGCGCCGGCTCAGGGCCGAGACCGGCATGAGCGTGTCCGCTCTGGCCAAGGCCGTGGGGTTGTCCCGCCAGACGGTCACCCGCTCGCTGACCGCACTGGCCGAGGAGGGCCTGGTCGAGTTCTGCTCCCTCGATCGCGGCTCGGCCAGGCCGGGGCGGCCCGTGCGGCTCATCCGCTTCCGCACCGAGGCGGGCCACGTGCTCGGCCTCTCGATCAGCCCGCGGGACCTGCGGGTGGCGGTGTCGGACCTGGCCGGGACGATCGCCGCGAGCGAGGTCGTGCGGCTCGGCCCCGGGCTGGACGGCGAGACGGTGGTGGAGACGCTGCTGGCCACCGTACGGCGCACGCTGGACTCCGCGGGCGTCGGCGACCCGTGGTTCGCCTCGGTGGGCACGCCCGGCATCGCCGATCCGGCGACCGGGGTCATCGAGCTCGTCCCGAGCCTGCCAGCGCTGGCCGGCGACCTGCTTGCCCGCCGCCTGCGCGAGAGCCTGGGCTGCCCGGTCCACGTGGACAACGACGTGCGGCTGGCCACGCGGGGCGAGCGCCGGCGCGGCGCGGCGCGGCTCGCGGACTCGCTGGTGATGATCCACTGGGGCGAGCGCGTCGGCGCCGGCATCGTGCTGAACGGCGAGCTCTACCGGGGCGCCTCCGACGACGCCGGCGGCTCGTGGTCATCGGCGGCCCCCTGTCCAGGTGCGGCGAGACGCTGCTCGCCGCGGTCCGGCGCCATCTGTCCGGCCGGCCCTTGGGCCGGCCCGCCCTGGAGGTCTCGGCGCTCCGGGACGACGCCGTCGTCCACGGCGCCCTGGGCCACTCGCTGGACGTGATCGAGCGCACCAGGTTCGGCCTGGCGCCAAGTGGTCGCCGGGCCGCCTCGTGAACATGGCCCCCTGGGGCAGGGCGTACGGCTGGAACGAGGGCGCGATCAAGGGGTAGCGCGGTCGTCCGGGATGTCGTGGTCCGGGCTACGATGCGCCTGTGGTCGGGACACCGCCTGAGCTGGAGCGTGGCACCGGAGTCCCCGCGCACGTGCAGATCGAGCGCTGGCTGCTCGAGTCGATCTCCAGCGGCGAGATGGCGCCGGGCGACCGGCTGCCCGGCGAGCGGGAGCTGGCCGGGCGGCTCGGCGTGAGCAGGATGACGCTCAGGCAGGCGCTGGCCACGCTGGAACGCGACGGCGTGCTGATCAGGCTGCCCGGCCGCTCCGGCGGGGCGTTCGTGGCCGAGCCGCGCATCGAGTGCGACCTGACGGGCCTCGCCGGGTTCACCGAGCAGATGCGGCGCGCCCACCTGCGGGCCGAGGCGCGGATCCTGGTGGCCGCGACCGTTCCCGCCCCGCGTGCGGTGGCCAGGGCGCTGGAGGTCCCAGTGGGCTCGCCGGTGCACGAGGTGGCCCGGGTACGCTCGGCCGGCCGCTCCCCGGTGGCACTCGAACGCTCCTACTTCCGCGACCTGCCCGGCCTCCTGGCCCAGGACCTCGGCGGCTCCCTGTACACGTTGCTGGCCACCCGCTACGACCTGGAGCCGCGCACCGCGGTCGAGCATCTCGCCCCGGTGACCGCCCGCCCCGCCGAGGCCGCCGAACTGGGCGTCGCGCCCGGCACACCGCTCATGCTGATCGAGCGGACGGCGTACGCGGCGGACGGGACGCCGGTGGAGTTCGCCCGTGACCTGTTCCGGCCCGACCGGGTCAGGATCTCCGTGCGCAGCGGCGTCACCGCACCCGCCGGACCCTAGCCGCTCACCGCACCCGCGCGCCCGCGGGGTCGTAGAGCGGGTCCTCGACCACCGTGCCCGCCACCCAGGCACCCTCGATCTCGATCTCCACCTTGGTCCCAGGCCCGACCGGCAGGTAGGCGTAGGCGATGGACTCGCGCACGGTGTAGCCGTACCCGCCGGAGGTGACGCGCGCCACCACCTGACCGTCCACCCGCACCGGCTCGTTGCCGAGCGCGACGGCCCGCGGGTCGCGCAGCGTCACGCACCGCAGCCGCCGCTCCGGCGAAGGGTCGAGCGCGTCCTTCCCAAGGAAGTCCTTGTCCATCTTGACGCAGAACCCCAGGCCCGCCTCGTACGGCGTCGTCTCCGGCCCGATGTCCGCCCCCCACACCCGGTAGCCCTTCTCCAGCCTGAGGCTGTCGATGGCCCGGTAACCGCCCGCCACCATCCCGTACGGCTCCCCCGCCGCCCACAACGCCCGCCACAACGCGGCGCCGTACTCGCTGGAGCAGTACAACTCCCAGCCCGCCTCCCCCACGAACGTCACCCGCAGGGCCAGCACCGGCACGTCGCCGACGGTGAGCTCGCGCGCCGACATGAACGGGAAGTCCAGCGGACCGGGGGTGAGCCCGGACAGGATGTCGCGGGCGCTCGGGCCCCACAGGGCGAAGCAGGCGTACTGGCCGGTGACGTCGGCGATCCTGACCTGAGCGCCGGTGCGCGCGGCCTGCTTGCGCAGCCACCCGAGGTCGTGCGAGCCGAACGCGGTCCCGGTGACGACCAGGAACTCCTCCTCGCCGCGCCGGGTGACGGTGAAGTCGCACTCGATGCCGCCGCGCCGGTTGAGCGCCTGGGTGTAGGTCACGGCGCCGACCCGGCGGGCGACCCGGTTGTCGCACACCCACTCCAGCAGATCGGCCGCGCCGGGCCCGGTGACCTCGATCTTCGAGAACGAGGTCTCGTCGAACAACCCGGCGGCCGTGCGGGTGGCCCGGTGCTCGGCCCCGATCGCGGGCGACCACGAGCGGCCCGCCCAGCCCATCGGCCGTTCGTCCTCCTGCTGCCCGTTCGCGTTCGCGTCGTAGTGGTTGACCCGCTCCCAGCCCGCCTTCTCGCCGAAGACGGCTCCGTGGGCGGCGTGCCAGGTGTACGCGGGCGAGACCCGCAGCGGGCGCCCCGCCGACCGCTCGTGGCCCGGGTAGCGGATGTCGTAGTACGTCTCGTAGTTCTCGACCGCCCGCTTGAGCGTGTACGACGGCGAGCGGTACTGGCGGCCGAAGCGGCGGATGTCCATGTGCCAGACGTCCATGCCGGGCTCGCCCTCGACGATCCACTCCGCCATCACCCGGCCGATGCCGCCCGCTCCCGCGATGCCGTGCGCGCAGAACCCGGCGGCGACGAAGAACCCGCGCACCTCGGTCTCCCCCAGGCAGAACTCGTTGTCCGGGGTGAACGCCTCCGGCCCGTTGATCAGCTTGCGGATCCCGACGTCGGCCATCGCGGGGACGCGAATCCGGGAATTATCCGAAATTTCCTCAAATCGCGGCCAATCTTCGGTCAGTAGCCGGCCGTTGAAGTCCGGGGGCACCGCGTCGAAGGAGTTGTGGGCGGCCGTCCAGGGGGCGCAGGTGCGCTCGTACCCGCCCATGACGAGTCCCTGGACCTCCTGCCGGTAGTAGACGAGCAGGTCCGGGTCGCGCAGCGTGGGCAGGCCGGTGTGGTCGTGGAAGGCGTCCGTGACCACGTACTGGTGGGACATGGGCACGATCGGGATCCGCACGCCGGCCATCCGGCCGATCTCGGCGGCGAACATGCCGCCGCAGTTCACCACGATCTCGCAGTCGATGTCCCCCCGGTCGGTACGCACCCCGGTGACCCGGCCGCCGGCGGTCGACACGCCGAGCACGCGGGTGCGCGGCCGGATCACCGCCCCGCCCTCGCGCGCCCGGGCGGCGAGCGCGTAGCAGAGCTGCGACGGGTCCACCTGCCCGTCGGTCGGCAGGTACGCGGCCCCCACGACCCCCGCGGGATCCATGAGCGGGAACAGCTCCACCGCCTCGGCCACCGAGATCTCCTCCAGCGGCAGCCCGAACGTCCGAGCCCACCCGATCTGCCGGCGGATCTCCTCCATCCGCTCGGGCGTGGAGGCCAGTTTGATGCCGCCGCACTCCGTCCACCCGGCGTCCAGGCTTCGGTAGAGCTCGACGGAGTACTGGTTCATCCGGGTCAGCGTGGGGTCGGAGCGGAGCTGGCCGACGAGTCCCGCGGAGTGGAAGGTGGAGCCGCTGGTGAGCTCGTCCCGTTCCAGCAGGACGACGTCGCGCTCGCCGAGTTGGGTGAGGTGGTAGGCGACGGACGCGCCGCCCACCCCGCCGCCGATGATCACGATGCGGGCCGAGTCACTCATGGTCGCGAGGCTAGCCTCCACTCCCTAAAAGGTCTAGACCGTTTAGGCTGGTAGAGCTAGCATCTAGCATGGCCGTGCCCGAGGTCTTCGATCGCATTCCCTTGTTGACCGGCGTGCCGCGCTCCGTGGAGGAGTTGCCCGGCGGTCTGACCAACCACAACTACAAGGTGACCACCCCAGGCGGCGCGTACGTGGTGCGCGTGTCGGCCAGCGACGGCGCCCTGCTGGCCATCGACAGGGACGTCGAGCACGCCTGCTCGGTGTCCGCCGCCGCGGCCGGGGTGGGCGCGCCCGTGCTCGACTATCTGCCCGGTGACGGAGTGCTGGTGGTGGGGTTCCTGCCTGGCCGCACGTTCACCGAGGCCGACCTGCGGGAGCGGGCCAACCTGCCGCGCGTCGCGGAGGCGTGCAGGCGGCTGCACGCGGGGCCGAGGTTCGTACGGGATTTCGACATGTTCGACATCCAGCAGCGATATCTACGGATCGTCCGGGAACGCGGCTTCCGACTCCCGCCGAAATATCTGGATTTCATGCCCGATGTGGCAAAGATTCGGAAATGTCTTGAAATAAGGGACGAAGGTACCGTTCCTTGTAATAACGACCTGTTGCCGGGCAACATCCTCGACGACGGCGAGCGCCTCTGGCTGATCGACTACGAGTACGCCGGCAACAACGACCCCTGCTTCGAACTCGGCAACATCTGGAGCGAGTCCGACCTGCCGCTCGGCCACCTGGAGGAGCTCGTCACCGCCTACTACGGCCGCCGCCTCCGCCACAAGATCGCCCGTGCCCGCCTGCTCGGCCTCATGTCCAAGTACGGCTGGACGCTCTGGGCCTCCATCCAGGACGGCGCGAACGAGAGCATCGACTTCGACTTCTGGTCCTGGGGGATGGAGAAGTACGACCGCGCGATGACCGAGTTCACCGATCCGGGGCTGGCGCGTCTCATGGACGAGGCGGCGCGCACGGACTGAGGCGCTCCCCGGGACGGCGGGCCCGCGGGACGGGCAGACTGGGGGCATGCTCGCCGCACTGACCGGCCTGGGACTGTCCACGGCCGCCGGGCTCAACGCCTTCATCCCCCTCCTCGTGGTGGGCGTGCTGGCCAACCTCACCGACTCCGTGAAGCTCCCCGACGGCTACTCCTGGCTGTCCAACTGGGGAGTGATCGTCGTGATCGCGGTGTTGCTGGTGGCGGAGATGGTCCTTGACAAGATCCCCGCGGTCGACAGCGTCAACGACGCCCTTCAGACCGTGGTCCGACCGGCCTCGGGTGGAGTCGTCTTCTCGGCCACGAACGCCGCCGCCGAGTTCGAGAGCTCCGCCTGGATGTCCGAGCACCCGTGGGCCGGCTGGCTGCTGGGCATCGTGGTGGCCCTGGCCGTACACGCGGTCAAGGCCACCGCGCGACCGGTCGTCAACGCCGGGACGGCGGGCGTGGGCGCGCCGGTGGTGAGCACGGCCGAGGACGCGGGCTCGCTCGGCATGAGCCTGATCGCGGTGTTCGCCCCCGTGCTGGTGGTCGTCGCGTTGCTGCTGCTCGCGGTGCCCGCGTGGTGGCTGATCAGGAGGGTACGCCGCTACCGCGCCCGCAGGAGGGCGGCCCGGGGCCAACCTTCAGGCTGACGCCCGCTCCCCCTCCGGGCGGATTCGCCACCGCTCGCGCCTTCGTACGGTGATCCACTGTCGGGCGATCCTGCGATCGTCGCGCGGGCATCAACGGCTTGCTTGGTGGGATGCGACGGAAACGCTCCAGCGCACTATCCTTCAAATCATCAACACCCACAGGAGGTGGCGGAGATCGGCGAGTTCCTTGTCATCGTGCTGGTGATCCTGGCGTTCCTTCTGCTGCTCGGCGGGGTGGGCATCTACCTGCTGGTCAAGCTCGGCAAGAAGGCCGCCGTCAAAGCCAGGCAGGCCACGACCCGGCTGACCACCCACGTCAACGCGATGGGCACGGGCGACGCCGCCGAAGTCGAGCGCCTCCGGATCGACCTGCGCCGCGAAGTGTCCCTCACCCGTCAGGCCGTCGAGCAGGCGCAGCATGACGGCTGGGGGCTGGGCGACCTGCCGAGACTCCTCGCCGACCTGACGGCGCAGGCCGACGTCCATGACGGGCAGCTCGCCATGTACGCGCAGCAGCGGCGCCTGTCCTCGTTCGTCGACCATGCCACACTCGACCGGCTACGCGAGCACCAGGCGAAGCTGACGGCCATGTGCGCCCGCATCCGCGCCGACCTCCTCGGCGACCAGGTCAGTCACACGGCCACGGGGATCGCCGACCTCTCCTCCCGTACGGACCTGGAGATCGAGGCCCGCCGTCGGGCGCCGGACCCGCTCGACGAGATCGACGAGCTCTACCGCCGCTCGGTGGAGGAACGCCGCCCAGTGGAGGAACGCCGCCCGATGGGCGAACGTCGTCCGGTGGAGGAACGCCGCCCGATGGGCGAACGTCGTCCGGTGGAGGAACGCCGCCCGATGGGCGAGCGCGAAGACCGCCCCTGACGAGCATTCCTCTCGCTCCTCAGCCACCCTCGAACGCGACCGGCCACCGACCACGGCACCGGTCGGACACGGCCCCTGCCGTGCATCTGGAAATGATCGAGCGCGACGCGCTACGAGCGGCGGCCCGGCGCTAGGAGCGGGACCCGTACATGAACGCGGCGAGCTGCTCCTCGGTGGCGCCCTTGCCGGCCATGGCCTTGGTGGTCTGTGCCTGCGCGGTGGTGGGCAGCCAGCCGTCGAGCAGAACCGGCAGCCACAGGCGCCGCAGCAGCGCCTCGGACGCCGAAACCCAGTGCGGCCTACGAGTAACGGCCACGTTGACGCGCAGTGCGTGCTCGTTCCCCGGCGGAACAGCGGGCCGGTCGATCTCGATGGCCACGAAGCGGAAGCCGTTCGCCAGGTCGCAGGCCGCGCAGCCGGCCGGCCCCCTGCTCAACCTGCCACCGCACTCCGCACAGGTCAGCCGGTCGTACGCGGCGTCGACCACCCGCCACGGGTGCTTGTCCGGCTCGTCGACCACCATCTCCGCGGTGAGCCGCTCGTCGGGCGGCTCCAACCTGCCGAACTCCGCTACCAGGAATGCCCGCCAGCCCTCCTCGACGATCTCATCCACCAGCGCGGCACAGCGATCGCAAGCGTGGGCTCCGGCAGGCTACCAATAGCCGCAGACCTCACACCGTCGCATGAGTGCACGCTACAAACCACCACCCGCGCCCCGCACCGCATTATCCAGCCGGCAAAGGCCCGGACACAGCATCGATCCGTGCCCCATGATCGCTCGAACACGGCATCGTCCGTCCGTCTCCCTGCGATCGGGGAGGGAGGGGCGGCCGGTGCGGTTTTAATCGGTTGCGGTGGTCAGACGCGGCCCGCCATACTCTGTCCCGAGTTGATCGCCGCGACGCGAAGGGAGGGTGAGACCGTGATGACGATTGTTCGCGTGCCGTTTTCCGCGTCCTCACACCTTCCCACCGGACGTTCGCTGACCTGATCGACGGGCCGCCGGTGGGCCTCATCCCATGGAGCAATCCCACCGTGCCGAAGCACTCAGAGCACCGCCGCCGTGGCAAGCACGCCCTTGACGCCGACGACCTCGAATGGCTGGAAAGCAATTCCGACGCGACCGACGACGGCCCGCCCGAAGGTGATCGCTGGTCCACCTGGGACCAGAGCACGCCGACGGAGAAGGGCCCCGAGCCGTACCCCGGCTGGCTGGTCACCGAGTTGGCCGCCGTCGACACCGAGCACGGCGTACTCAAGACCGGCAAGGAAGCCGACGTCCACCTGATCTCCAGGGGCGTACCGGGCACCGACCGGGTGTGCCTGCTGGCCGCCAAGCGCTACCGCTCGTCCGACCACCGCCTGTTCCACCGCGACTCCGGTTACCTGGAGGGCCGCAGGACTCGCGAGAGCCGTATCAACCGGGCCATGGCCAACCGCACGAACTTCGGGAGGCAGGCGATCGCCGCCCAGTGGGCGGTCGCCGAGTTCTCGGCGTTGTGCCGGTTGTGGACGCTCGGGGTTCCCGTGCCGTACCCGGTGCAGATCGTCGGAACGGAGATCCTGCAGGAGTTCATGGGTACGGCGGACGGCTTCGCGGCGCCCCGGCTGGCACAGGTCTCCGACGACCTCGACGACCTGTGGAAGCAGCTGGTCGAGGCCATGGTCACGCTGGCCAGGGAGGGGCTGGCGCACGGGGACCTGTCCCCGTACAACCTGCTGGTCCACGACGGGAGGCTGATCATCATCGACCTGCCGCAGATCGTCGACGTGATCGCGCATCCGGCGGGGCCCTCGTTCCTCGGCCGCGACGCCCGCAACGTCGCCACCTGGTTCGCCGCCAAGGGCGTCACAGCCGCCGACCCTGACACCCTCACAGCCCTCCTCCGCAAGGAGTCCGGCATGTCCCCGTGAACAAGACCCCCTGGCGAACCAGGCCGGACCACGGGCCGAGCAGCGGGCCGGACCACGGGCCGAGCCGCGGGCCAGGCGGTTGGTTACTTCCAGATTGCGGCGATGCGGGGTGCGGCGGAGCGGCCCTGGGTGTAGCCGGCCTCGGCGCTGGGTGTGCGTACTTCTGGGGCGAGGGCGTTGGGGCCGAAGGCGGCGAGGGAGGCGGTGTCCGGCTCGATCACCTCGACCGTGCCGGTAAGCCCCTTCCAGGACGGCTCGCCGGTTTCGGGCATCGGCGCCAGCACCAGCACCCTGTCGAATCCGGCGGCGAAGTCGGCGTTGGTGCTCGTACGGATGCCGCCGTCCATGTAACGGACACCGTCGATGGTCACGCACGGCCACACCCCCGGCACCGCGCAACTGGCGGCCACGGCGTCCACCAGACCCACCCCGGACGCGGCCGTGAACAGCCGGGGCTCACCGGTGAGCGCCTCCACCGCCACGATGACCAGGTGACGCTCGGGCCAGTCGTGGACGGGCAGCCGGGCCGCGATGACCTCCCGCCGCCTGGCCTCGGAGACGGTGGAGGCCTCCAACGCCAGCGCACCGACCTTGCGGCGCTGCTCGGCCGGGTCGGGCGTGGACTGGTAGATCGCCTGGAACCGCATCCACAACTGCTCCATCGGCACACCACTCGGAAGTTCGGGTGTCTGCAGCGCCGGATCCGTCTGCCGCGCGAGGAGGTCGGAGAGGGGCACGCCGCTGGTGATCTGACCGCCCACCGTCGACCCCGCGGACGTGCCGACGATCCGATCAGCCGTCGTGACATCGACACCACTCTCGGCGAGGGCGGTGAGTACGCCAGTCGCCCACGCGATCCCGGCGACGCCGCCACCGCCCAGCACCAGCGCCCGCCTGACCTCACTCATCGCACCCCATTCGCCGCGAATTCATCCACGTCACATTACTCACGCCACGCCGCCAAGATCGCGTCATGGCCGGCCTCCTCGTATCTCGCGACCGCCGCGTATCGCATCAGATGCGAACTTGCGAGACCTCGTGCCTGACCCCCCGCCCCCGCCCTTGCGCCGGGTTGCTCATGCCCCGGTGCGCAGACGGGCGTCGCGAGTTCGTCCACGTCCGTTCGTCCAAAGTGCGGCGGCCAGCAGATCGACCTGCATGGTGCCGGCATGCAGGTTTGAGCGGCGGCCAGGGGCAACAGATCCGGTCGCCCCTGGCCGGTGTTCCGAGGCTCATCTCAGCAGCCGCAGGCCACGGCGGAGACCGATGCGGTCAGTGGATCGGCGGGCCTGAGGATGCGCCCGGCCGAGGTCTGGACCGCGAAGCCCTCGCGCACCCAGTACTCATAGCCACCGATCATTTCCTTGACCTGGTAGCCCAGGCGGGCGAAGGCCAGCGCGGCCCGGGTCGCGCCGTTGCAGCCCGGGCCCCAGCAGTACGTGACGACCGTCACGTCAGGCGGGACGACGAGGGGAGCCCCCTCCGCGATCCGTGCGGTCGGCAGGTGAAGGGCGCCGGGCAGGTGGCCCTGTTCCCAGGACTCGATGCTGCGGGAGTCGACCACGATCAGGCCGGGCAGTCCGGCCTCCAGGTCGGTGTGTACGTCGGAGACGTCGGTTTCGAAGGCCAGGCGTGCGCCGAAGTGGTCGGCGGCCTGGTCGGGACGCGCGGGAGCGGTGGAGAGAACAGCGGACATGGCAACGATGTTCGCGGGCGGCCACACAACTCCGACAGTGGCGGGAATGTCGCTTATCGATAGGATCCCGCCATGCGGGTTCTTCCGGAGCATGGGCCGACGGTCGCGGTGCTCGCCTACGCCGGCATGTCACCCTTCGAGACCGGGATCGTCACCGAAGTGTTCGGGCTGCCAAGGCCCGAGCTGGGCGTTCCCTGGTACCACCTGACGGTGTGCGCGGAACGACCGGGCCCGCTGCGCATCGTCGGCGGCGCCACCGTCAACACCGAATACGGTCTCGACGTCTTCGCCTCCGCCCAGACCGTGATCGTGCCGGGGGTGAGCGACGTACGGGACGAGTGCTCACCCGAGTTGATCGCGGCGCTACGCCTGGCCCATGACCGAGGCGCCCGCATCGTCTCCATCTGCTCAGGAGCGTTCGCGCTGGCCGCTGCGGGCCTGCTGGATCGCCGACGAGCGACCACCCATTGGCAGTACGCCGGCCTGCTGCGCCGGCGTTTCCCGCTTGTGAAGGTGAACGCCGACGTCCTCTACATCGACGACGGGGATGTGCTCACCAGCGCCGGCAGCGCGGCAGGACTGGATCTGTGCCTGCACCTGGTACGCCGGGACCACGGGCCGAGCATCGCCAACGCGGTGGCGCGGCGGCTGGTGATCCCACCGCACCGCGAGGGCGGACAGGCCCAGTTCATCGAGGCGCCGATGCCCCACGACCTCGACGACGACCGGATCACCCAGACCATGACCTGGGCCCTCGCCAACCTTCGGCAGGAGATCAGGGTCGAGACCCTGGCCCACCGGGCGCACATGTCCACCCGCACCTACCTGCGCCACTTCGCGCGGTGCACAGGGACCAGCCCCACCCGCTGGCTGATCATCCAGCGGATCCAGGCAAGCCTGCCCCTGCTGGAAAAGACCTCCGCCCCGGTCGAGGAGATCGCCCGAACCGTTGGGTTCACCAGCCCGGTAACCTACCGGTCCCACTTCGTCCGGGCCATGCACACCTCGCCGTCGGCATACCGACGCGCCTTCAGCACCACTGAGCCCGGTGGCACCGAGCCCAAGGCCAGACGTGCCCCTTCCGCGTAAAGATGGCGGGTGCACGACCGCGACGGACGCGACCGAGGAGGAAGCGAAGAAGACGATCGAGCTGATCGAGGCGTTGCGGGCAGATCGCGGAGTGAACGGGCGGTTGGCGACCGAGGAGGATATGGTCTCCCGGCTGCGGATCACCGGGGAGACGGCGACGCAGGTGTTGGCTGAGACCGGTGGTGAACCGCCGTCGAGTGCCTCCTCGGGTGGGTCGCGGATCGGGATGTTGACGGTGCCGCCGTGGCGGCCGGAGAGGTGTCGGTATTGCCGCGGGCCTACCGGGATGTGCTGGAGGTCTTGGGGGATGCCGGTGAGGCGACGCGGGAGGGGCGGATATCAGCGGCGTTGGGGCGAGGCGAGTCGGCCGCCAAGGTGGAGGGGTAGCGGGGCAAGCTCAAGCGGGCTGGTTGAGTAGTGCAATATGTCGCTCAACTCGCCTTCGTCCCTCGATCAGGGGCCGGTAGAGGTCTCGAGGGCTTCGATGGTGGCGCGGAGCCATGCCAGCTCCGCCTGGCTGGTGGCATGCGCGATGGTCAGCAGGCCCTTCCTGAACGGATCCCCGAACTCCTCGGCCCCCATCGGCCGATCTCCCTCGTAGAAGAAGCTGGTCGGCTCCTCCAGGAACGCCAGCCGCCTGCGCAACACGGTCGCCTGCTCCCGCCCCGCACCCAGATGCCGGAGGAAGGCGAGCAGCACGAACCATCGGTTCTCGTCGCTGATGTCGAGCTCGTCGGGCTCCCGCAGCCGCCGCTCCAGCTCCTCTCGCCCTTCGGCGGTCAGGTAGAGCATGCGCCGGGGCGCGGCGGCCGCTCCCGGCTCGTCCTTCCTGAGCAGCCAGCCCGCCACTGCCATCCGCTTGATCGCCGGGTAGAGCGTGCCGTCGGCCACCGGACGCACGTGGCCCATCAAGGCCGCCACCCGCTTACGCAGGTCGTAGCCGTGTAAGGGCTGATCCCTGAGGAACCCGAGTATGGCAAGCTCCAACATGATGACAGCATACCTCGGTTCCGATATATATTGATCCCGATACACGAGGAGGGCGACATGCACGATGCCATCGTCCACCCCAGCGGCGCGCGGATGCGCTGGGTGGAGCTGCCGGGCGCGGACCCGGCCCGCGTCTACGTTCACGGCCTCGGTGCCACCTCAGCCCCTTACTACGCCGGGGTCGCCACGCACCCGCTGCTGCCGCGACGCCGTTCACTGCTGATCGACCTGCTCGGGTTCGGCATCAGCGACCGCCCGCGCGACTTCACCTACACGCTCGAAGCGCACGCCGACGCGCTGGCCGAGGCCCTGCGCAAGGCGGGGGTCGAGGGCACGGCGGTCATCGCGCACAGCATGGGCGGCTCGGTCGCGACGGTCCTCGCCGCGCGGCACGGCGAGCTGGTCTCCAACCTGATCCTCGTGGACGCCAACCTCGACCCCTATCCCCCGGCGCCCGTCCAGCCGGGCGGCAGCGGAATCGCGAGCTACACGGAGGAGTCCTTCGTCTCGCACGGCTGGAAGGACGTACGCGACCGGGTGGGGCCCAACTGGTGGTCCACGATGCGCCTGGCGGACCTGCGCGGCCTCCACCGCACGGCGGTCAGCCTGGCCGAGGGCACCACGCCGCCGATGCGCGACCTCTTGGCGGCGCTCCCGATCCCCCGCGCGTACCTGTATCCGGAGGGTGCCGCGCCGGCGGGGGCCGACGGGCTGCGCGCGGCGGGCGTCCAGGTTCTAGGCATCCCGGAGTCCGGCCACAACATCATGCTCGACAACCCGGAAGCCTTCGCCCGCACCCTCACCACGCTCCTGCCCTGACCACCCGCAGAAGCCACCGGTTGACCACGCTGACGACGTCACGGGCTCCCCGGCAGCAGCCGAGGCTCTTCAGCCGCCGTGACGGGACCCCTCGGTGGACCGACCCTGCGGTGGACCGGGACAGCGCCGTCGCGGGAGACCACCTGACGTCCTGAACACGGTCAGCCGGTGGCCATGCCGTTGGGGATGACCGGTGGCGCCGTGGGCTGGGTCAGCTGGTGGTGGCGCTGTTGCGGGTGACGTCGCCGGTGGCGGCGTCGATGGCCACCTCGTGTCTGGCCCCGTTGGGGGTGACGATGTCGGACTCCCAGACGGTCCGGCCCCGCTCGGTGTCGAGGTTGAGCTCGGTGATGCGCCCTTCGGGCACGGCGGCCATGATCTTGTCCGCCGCCTGCGCGTAGTTCAGCTTGGCCTCTCTGACGCGTTCACGGTGCACGGACTTCTCCACCGCGTCCTCCTCCTCGGTCGTGGGACCGCTGACGACCTTGCCCGACCGCACGTCCATCTGGTGCTCCGTGCCGTCCTCGCGGACGACGTGCACCTCCCAGAGGCTGCCGCCCTCCTCGGTCTCCATCGCGATGAGCGTGGTGCCCGGCACCGCGCTCAGCGCCACCTGGGCGGCCTGGCGCAGCTCGCCCGCGCCCACCCGGCCAGGGCTGCCGGTCGCCGAGCCGGTGGGGGTGCCCGGGGTGGGAGTGAGCGTGGTGGAGGTGGGCGTGCCGATGGTCGGGGTGGTCTGGACGGACAGGCGCTCGACTCCCCCCTCGACGGTGCCGCAGCCCCCCGTGAGCACCGTCGTACCGACCAGAGCCCCGATGATCGTCTTGTTCATACCATGTCGCTGCCCACCCCGAACCGAACCATTCCCGCAGGTCGGCGGCGGGCGCCTAGTGCACGCCGGCCTCGCGCATGTCGCGGAGCTCGCGCTTGAGCTCCTTGATCTCGTCGCGCAGCCGGGCCGCCACCTCGAACTGCAGATCGGCGGCCGCCTGGTGCATCTGCTCCGTCAGCGAGTCGATCAGCGACTCCATCTGCGCCCTGGGCATCTCGCCCGCGATGGCCTTGGCGTGCTGCCCGGCCTGCCGCGCCGACAGCCCGGGGACCGGGGCCTTGCCGCGCGACTGCTGGCGACCGCCCCCGAGCAGCCGGTCGGTGTCGGCGTCCTCGCGCTGCAACGAGTCCAGGATGTCGGCGATCTTCTTGCGCAGAGGACGGGGATCGACGCCGTTGGCCTCGTTGAAAGCGACCTGCTTGGCCCGGCGCCGGTTGGTCTCGTCGATCGCCCGCTCCATCGAGGGGGTGACCTTGTCGGCATACATGTGGACCTGGCCGGAGACGTTACGGGCCGCGCGGCCGATGGTCTGGATCAGGGAGGTCTCCGAGCGGAGGAAGCCCTCCTTGTCGGCGTCGAGGATGGCCACCAGGGACACCTCGGGCAGGTCGAGACCCTCGCGGAGCAGGTTGATGCCGACGAGCACGTCGAACTCGCCGGTCCGCAGCTCCCGCAGCAGCTCGATGCGCCGCAGCGTGTCGACCTCGCTGTGCAGGTAGCGGACCCGGATGCCGAGCTCCAGGAGGTAGTCGGTCAGGTCTTCCGACATCTTCTTGGTCAGCGTCGTGACGAGCACGCGCTCGTCCCGCTCCGCGCGCTCGCGGATCTCGTGGACCAGGTCGTCGATCTGGCCCTTGGTGGGCTTGACGACGATCTCCGGGTCGACCAGGCCGGTCGGGCGGATGACCTGCTCCACGACCTCGCCCTTGACCCGCCCCAGCTCGTAGGGGCCGGGCGTGGCGGACAGGTAGACGGTCTGCCCGATCCGCTCCAGGAACTCCTCCCACTTCAGCGGCCGGTTGTCGAGCGCCGACGGCAGCCGGAACCCGTGCTCGACCAGCGTGCGCTTGCGGGAGGCGTCGCCTTCGTACATGGCGCCGATCTGCGGCACCGTCTGGTGGGACTCGTCGAGCACCAGCAGGAAGTCTTCGGGGAAGTAGTCGAGCAGCGTGTTGGGTGCGCTGCCCGCCTCGCGGCCGTCCATGTGGCGCGAGTAGTTTTCGATGCCCGAGCAGGTGCCGATCTGCCGCATCATCTCGATGTCGTACGTCGTACGCATCCGCAACCGCTGGGCCTCCAGCAGCTTGCCCTGGCGCTCCAGCTCCGCCAGCCGGTCGGCCAGCTCCGCCTCGATGCCGGTCACGGCGGCGGCCATGCGCTGCTCGCCCGCGACGTAGTGGGAGGCCGGGAAGATGTAGAGCTCCTCGTCCTCGGTGATGACCTCGCCGGTCAGCGGGTGCATGGTCGAGAGCTTCTCGATCTCGTCGCCGAACATCTCGATGCGCACGGCCAGCTCTTCGTACTTCGGGATGATCTCGATCGTGTCGCCGCGCACCCGGAAGGTGCCGCGGGTGAAGGCCAGGTCGTTGCGCGTGTACTGCATGTCGACCAGGCGCCGGAGCAGCTGGTCCCGGTCGACGTCCATGCCGACGCGGAGCCTGGCCATGCGGTCGACGTATTCCTGCGGCGTGCCCAGGCCGTAGATGCAGGACACGGAGGCGACCACGATGGTGTCGCGGCGGGTGAGCAGCGAGTTGGTGGCCGAGTGGCGCAGCCGCTCGACCTCGTCGTTGATCGAGGAGTCCTTCTCGATGTACGTGTCACTCTGCGGGACGTACGCCTCAGGCTGGTAGTAGTCGTAATAGGAGACGAAGTATTCCACCGCGTTGTTCGGCAGCATCTCCCGCAGCTCGTTGGCGAACTGCGCGGCGAGCGTCTTGTTGGGCTGCATGATCAGCGCGGGCCGCTGCAGCCGCTCGATCAGCCAGGCGATCGAGGCCGTCTTGCCGGTGCCGGTGGCGCCCAGCAGGACGTTGTCCCTCTCCCCGGCCT
The DNA here is from genome assembly GCF_015645445.1 of Nonomuraea cypriaca. Lineage (GTDB taxonomy): Bacteria > Actinomycetota > Actinomycetes > Streptosporangiales > Streptosporangiaceae > Nonomuraea > Nonomuraea cypriaca. The sequence goes on from NZ_JADOGI010000085.1 coordinate 23,667, forward strand.
TGACGCGGCGCTCCAGCTCGGCGATGGCCGTCGGCTGGTCGCCGGACGGAGTCATCTCGGTGACGACCTCGAACGGCGCCACCTTCCGCTGCAAATCTGTGACCGGTCGCATGATGCCCACTGTAGGCGGAGCGACTGACATAAACCGTCAAGCCCTCCTGCTGGAACACCCCACCGGTCCCTGCGACCTCAGGCGGACCGCTCGCCGATGCGCGGGAAGGGCGTGGTGGAGAAGACCACCTCGACCGGCACCTCGAAGTAGTCGGCGATCCGCAGCGCCAGGTAGAGCGACGGGCTGTACTCCCCGCGTTCCAGGTAACCGATGGTCTGATAGTGCACCCCCAGCGCGTCGGCCAGCTGCCTGCGGGTCACGTTCCGCTCTGCGCGCAGCAGCGCGATGCGGTTGTGGACGGTCTCGCTCATCACCGCGTATCTTCTCAGCCGATCCGCTGCAGTGCCCGCTGCCTGCGCTCCTCCACGAGCGAGCCCGACTCGCGCCTGGCCATCCTGCGCAGGATCGGGGGCGCCAGCAGCAGTCCGGCCACGGCCCAGGCGAGCAGCACGAGCGTCGTCTCCACCGGCCGCCAGGATCCGCCGATCTCGGCGGCGGCAGCGGCGTCGGGCAGCAGTGCGGAACGCATGCCGAGCCCGAGCCAGTACAGCGGGAAGACGTGCGCCAGGGCCTGTAGCCAGCCCGCGAGCGCGGAGATCGGGTAGAAGATCCCGGAGACGGCGGTGAGCCCGCCGACCGCGAGCATGGACAACCCGGCCGCCGCCTGCGGGGAACCCGCGACGGCGCCGATGACCGCGCCCAGCGGGAGCGAGGCCAGCAGCCCCAGCGCCGTGATCCAGACGACGGCGAGCCATCCGCCGGGCCCGATCCCCGTCAGGCCGGGCACGAAGAACAGCCCGGCGACGATCATCACCACCAGGCTGACCACGGTGGAGAGCGAGAGCGAGACCACCCGGCCGACGAGGTAGCCGACCATGCCCTGCGGCAGTGCCTTGGCCCTGAGCAGGGTGCCGTCCTCCCGCTCGACGGACAGCGCTCCCACCGCGCCGATCAGCCCGTTGAGCGGGATCATCAGGCCCAGCATGCCCGGCAGCGTGGCCGCCGCCAGCGACACGTCGGTGCCCGGCACCTTCGCGTCGCGCTGGAAGTACAGCACCACGACGAAGGCGATGGTGCTGACCACGGCGAAGCCGGTGTCCTGCGGGCTGGTGAGCTGGTGCTTGAACTCGACCCAGCCGCGGGACAGCCCCAGCCGGGCGGCGTGCAGCGTGGGGTTCACGCTTCCTCCCTCTTCACGATCGCCATGTACGTGTCCTCCAGCGTGGCCCGGCGTACCTCCAGGTCGCCGATCTCGTCCCCGTGCTGCTCGAACAGCCCGCGGACGAAGCCGGTCGCGTCCTGGGTGGCGTGCACGAAGTGCTCGCCGTCACGGCTCCAGCGCACCTGCGCGTCGCGGGAGGACTCGCGGGACAGGCGGTCGGCGCTGCCGTCGGCGACGATCCTGCCGCCGGCCAGGATGAGGATCCGGTCGGCCAGCTTCTCAGCCTCGTCCAGGTCGTGCGTGGTGAGCAGGATGGTGGTGTCGTCCAGGTCGGACAGACGGTGCACGAGGTCGTGGAAGTCGCGCCTGGCCTGCGGGTCGAACCCGGCCGTCGGCTCGTCGAGGAAGAGCACCTCGGGCCGGCCGACGATGCCGATCGCGACGTCGAGCCGGCGCCGCTGGCCGCCGGACAGCCGGTTGATCCGCCGGCCGGCGTGCTGGGCGAGCCCGACGGCCTCGATCAGCTCGGCGGTGTCGAAGGGCCGCCTGGCGGGGTTCGCGTACGGCTCGTAGTAGCGGCCCAGGTGGTCCAGCAGCTGGTGCACCTTCCAGCGCCCGTGGTCGCGCCAGGACTGCAGCACCACGCCCAGCCTGGCCCGCCAGCGCTCGTCCCCGCGGGCGGGAACGGTGTCCAGCACCCGGGCGATGCCGCCAGAGGGCACCCGGAAGCCCTCCAGGATCTCGATCGTCGTCGTCTTGCCCGCGCCGTTCGGCCCGAGCAGGGCGATCACCTCGCCGGCGGCCACCGAGAATTCGACGCCCCGTAAGACCTCGTGCTGTCCGTACGCCATCCGCAGGCCGCTCACCTCGATCACGGCGGCGCTCTTGCCCAGGTCGACACCGCCCGCGAGCTCTTTCACCGCTCCCATCAACCCTCCAAGTAGTAGGACTACTACATCAATAGCACATCTACTACAGATCGCAATAGATGTGTGACGGGGCTTTGCAAGCGAATAGTAAGTCTCACCCGATACGGTCGGATTCGCCTGTAGCGGAAAAGGAAGGTTCAATGTCACGACCCAGAGAGGCACTGATCCAGGCCGGTCAGGGCGTAGCCCAAGCAGTCGCCCGAGGGGGTGATGTGCGGCAGGCAGTGGGCCAGGCCATGGGACAGGTCGCCGACCAGGCAGGTCAGCTGGCCGGCCAGGGGAAGGGCTTCGCACTCAACCCGCACGACTTCGCGGCGGCCCGCGACGGCGGCGTGTCCATCGGCACCCAGATCGAGGCCAGGACCGCGTCGCTGAACGAGGCCGGCGAGATCGTCAACCGCAGCTTCGCCGAGAACGGCATGCACGTCATCTCACCCGTGGTGATCCCCAAGGGGAGCACGGCGAAGGTGATCGTGCCCCTGGGCATCCTGGTGGTGCTCGGCCTGATCGGCGCGCTCGGCAACGTCATCCCGAACACCGACCTGATCTTCGGGCCGCACTACTGGGTGGTGCTGGTCCTGGCCGCCGCGTTCCTGTGGTGGCGGCGCAGCGTGGTGATGGTGCCCGAGGGCTGCAAGGCGCTCATCACGAAGTTCGGCAAGCTGGTGCACATCGCGGAGCCGGGCCGGGTGACGCTGTTCAACCCGTGGAAGCGGGTCAGCTACATCGTCAACACCACCCGCGAGTACCCGTTCAACGCGCCCATCAGCGAGGCGCCGACGCAGCAGGGCGTCAAGGCAAGCGTGGACCTGTTCCTGCAGTTCAGGATCGAGAACCCGGCGGAGTTCATCTTCGTGCTCGGCTCGGTCAGCGGCTTCCAGTCCAAGCTCCAGAACGCCATCAGCGAGGTCACCCGCTCCCTCATCTACGCCCAGCGGGCCGAGGACATCTACGACCTGGTGGGCGAGAGCACGCTCGGCATGCTGGAGAACCTCAACCAGCAGTTTCTGCCCGCCGTACGGCTCACCGACGTGAACATCACGCACGCCGAGCCGTCCAGCCAGGAGTACCGCATGGACCTGGCGGCCCCCGAGATGGTCCGCGTCGCCAAGGAGGCCTACACCTACGAGTACGAGCTCCAACTCCGCAAGGAGCAGAACGAAGGCGACCTGGTCAAGGAACTGGCCGGGCTGCAGGAGACGCTGAGCGCCATCCAGGCTGAGATCGCCGGCTACCAGGCCCGCATGGACACCGCGCTCGAACGCGCCACCCACCAGGCCACGGCACAGGCCAGGCAGCGCCTGGTCGAGGCCGAGTCCACGGCCAACGCCAACGCCGCGCTCCTGGAGGCGCAGGCGCTGGACATCAGGGCGCTGTCGGCCGCCGAGGCGCCCGAGATCCTCGACTACCGCTTCCAGCAGGATCTGCTGGCCAAGCTGGAGTCGGTCGCCACCAGGCTGCCGCAGGTGGTGCAGGTGGGCGAGCAGACCGACATCGACTTCCTGGCCCTGGCCAAGCAGCTCGTCGGCGGCAAGGACGCCGTGCTGTTCTCCCCGGAGGACATGGCCGCGATCCGCTCCAGGCTCGACGAGATCGGCGCGCGGGTGGAAGCCCGGGGGGCCGAGATCTCCGCCTTGGTCGAGAAGGCCGTCGCCAACGTGACCGAGCCCCAGGAGGCGCCGGCGCCCGACCCGGTCCTGGAGCGAACGGTCGAACGGCTGCTCCCCAGCGGCAGGCACCACGGAGAAGGCGAGGCCTGAGATGAGCCGCGAGTTTTCGAAGATCAAGGAATCCCTCGCCTCCTGGGGCGACATCCGGCAACTGCTGCGCGGCGGCGAGCAGGGGCAACTCGTGCCCGTCGTCATCCCCAAGGACCGGCGCGGCTTCGCGTGGATGGCGCTGGTGCTCCTGGCGCTCTACTTCGCCGGCATGGCCGTGCTGACCGACCTCACCCTGATCGCCGCGCTGCTGGCGCTGTTCTTCCTGGTCGTGGCGATGGTCACGATGTGGCGCAAGGCCATCATCGAGATCGAGGAGGGCACCACCGGCGTACGCAGCCGCTGGGGCGCCATCACCGGCACGCTGCCGCCCGGCCGCCACTACCTCTGGCTGCCGTGGGACCGGGTGGACGCGGTCGTGGACACCTCCACCGAGATCCCGTACTCGGCGCCCATCGTGGCCTGCCCGACCGCGGAGAACGTGCCGCTGAAGTCGATCGAGTTCTTCCTGAAGTTCCGCATCGTGGACCCCGTCGCGTTCGTCCGCACGATCGGCGCGGGCAACTTCGACCTGGTGCTCTCCAGCGCGGTGCAGGACGCGATCAGGCAGCGCAGCCGCAGGGTCAACACCGAGCGCGCGTACGACCTGCGCGGCTCCGACGTCGGCGACATGCAGGACGCGCTGAACCGCCAGCTCGGCAGGTACGGCGTGCGCGTCACGGGCGCCAACATCCCCGACGTCCAGCTGCCCGACCAGTACCAGCAGCATCTGGCCACCCGCGAGAAGGTGGCCAAGGAGCTCTCGGCCTACGAGCGCGAGTGGGAGCTGACCCGAAAGCGCCGCATCGACACCCTGCTGATGGAGATCGAGCGCTCCAAGAAGACCCGCGACGCCCGCGTGGTCGAGGTCAAGGCCGCCCACAACACGGCGCGCAAGAACGTGGCGCGCATGCTGGAGGAGCAGGAGACCGAGGCCCAGCGGGTCACGTGGGAGATCGAGGCGCGCGGCCGGGCCGACCTGACCTCCGCCGAGAACGAGGCCAAGGCACTGCGCCGGCTGGCCGACTCGTACCGGGACAACCGGGCCGTGCTGCAGTACGAGCTGGCCCGCAGGCGCCTCGACGTGGGCGCCAAACTGGCGGAGAACGCGCCCCAGCCCCTGGTCGTACGCACCCAGCAGGGGCAGTCGGACTCCGCGCTCTCCACCCTCCTCCTGGCCCAGCTGCTCCCCCGCATCTCGGGCACTGGTACCGGCCAAGTGAACGGCCACACACCTTCCGCATAGGAGAACCCCATGGTGTTCCGCAAACTGATGGCCGCGTTCGGCGCGGGCGTCGAGGTAGACACGGTGCTGACCAACACGGGCGTGCGCCCCGGCGAGCCGCTTCGCGGCGTCGTCCATTTCCGTGGCGGCGGCTCCGACTACAAGGTCGAGGGCATCCACATCGACCTGACCGCGGTGGTGGAGGTCGAGCAGGGCGACAACGAGTACAAGAGGTCGTACAGCTTCCTGCGCCAGCAGGTCGCGGGGACGTTCCAGCTCGCCGCGGGCGCGCAGCACCAGCATCCCTTCGAGGTCACGATTCCGTGGGAGACGCCGATCAGCGCGATCGCGGGGCATCCGCTGCACGGCATGAAGCTGGGGGTGCAGACGGAGCTGGCGCTGGCGGGCGCGCTCGACAAGGGCGACCTCGACCCGCTGTTCGTCAGCCCGCTGCCCGCCCAGGAGCAGGTCATCGGCGCGCTCGACCGGCTCGGCTTCCGGTTCAAGAAGGCCGACCTCGAACGCGGCACGCTGTACGGCTCGACGATGCCGTTCTTCCAGGAGATCGAGTACTACGCGGGCGGCCAGTGGCGGCGCTACTTCACCGAGCTGGAGCTGACGTTCATCGCGGGGCCGCGGCAGATGGACGTCATCCTGGAGGCCGACAAGCGGGGCGGCTTCCTGACCTCCAGCCACGACGCGTACAACCGGTTCACCATCCGCTACGACGACCCGCCGAACACGGCCGAGCAGGCCATGCAGCGCGGCCTGGAGAAGATGGCCCGCCACCGCGGCTGGTTCTAGATGCGCGTACCCCGGCGACCGCGCCGCGCCAGCAGCCGGAGGCGCGGCGGTCGCCGGCCGGCCGCCGTTAGGAGATCGCTCCTTTCCGCATGCTGGCAGTCGCATGGCGCGGTCGTTACCATGACCTCGGGAACTGACTGATCGTCGGACTGCGGGGCGAGCGATGGCACGGTTCACGGCGGCGCTGAAGCGGCTCCTCCCATGGGCGGGGCAGAACGCGGACGGCGCCATCGCCCTGCTGCTCGCGGTCGTGATCGGCGTGCTGGGCGTCATGCCGGACACGGTCGTGCCTGACGAGACGCAGGACCAGCTCGTCAACGCCGCCACGCTGGTCATCATGGCGCTGGTGGCCACGGCGCTGCTGCGCGACCGCGTCCGGCAGGCCCCCGTCGAGGAGACGATCACCTCGGGCGCGCTGGCCGAGCTGCCCGTGCGCCTGGCCCGCCTGGAGGAGATCGAGACCCTCGTCCACGGCACCCGCAGGGCGCTCGACTCGCTGCAGCTCGTCAGGGTCCTCGGCAGCAGGCAGGAGATCGCCCAGTGCCACGCCGAGGCGCGCAAGGACACCACCCGCTGGAGCTTCAAGGGCGGCACGGGCACCTACCTGCGCGCCGTCACCCTGCCGGAGTGCGTGGCCGCGGCCCGCAGGGACAAACGCCACCTCACGGTCAGGGTCGAGGTCATCGACCCCACCGACACCGACGTCTGCGAGACCTACGCGCACTACCGCCGCTCACTCGCCGACGCCCCTGACGCGACCGGCGAGACGTGGACGGCCGATCGGGTCAGGAAGGAGTCGTACGCGACCGTCCTGGCCGCCTTCTGGCACCGCCAGCGCTACGGCCTGCTCGACATCGGGGTGGGCCTGTCCTCGACGATGACGACGTTCCGCTGGGACCTGTCGGCCACCCGCCTGATCATGACCGTCGAGGACCCGAACAAGGCGATGACCGCGCTGGCCGGCACGTTCTACTACGAGAACTGCGACACCGAGCTGCGGCTCAGCTTCGAGCAGGCGCGGCGGGTGCCGCTGGAGATGTACAAGAAGGTGCCGCTCAGCGACGAGCCCACCCTCGAGGAGGTGCAGGAGCTGTTCGAACGCGTGGGTCTCCCGCTGCCCAAGACGTACAACGGCAAGGACGTCGTCGACGTCGCCAGGAAGGCGCTGCGTGCCGTGGATCCGTACGGTGAGCCGGCTGCCCGCTTTACGAGACCGAACGTGAGCACATGAGCCATCACGGCGTCCACCAGCGGATACTCCAGGGCCAGGCCAGACTGTGGGCCCTGGAGGCGCTGACCACGGAGGTGGCGGCGGTGCGCCATCCGCTGGGGTTCATCTGCCTGCCGCTGGAGCGCGACGGCGGCGAGGGGGTATGCGTCCACATGTGGTCCGACTCGCTCGCGCACGCCGAGAGCACCACCTCACAGATCCACTGCCACAGCTGGGACCTGGTCAGCCACGTGCTCTACGGCCAGATGCGCAACGTGCACGCGGTGGTCACCGACGCGGGCGCGGACGCCACACACCGGGTGTTCGAGGTGGTCAGCGCGCCCGACGGCGACCGCATCGCACCCACGCCGCGGACCGTGCGGCACGACACGGGCCTGGTGGAGCTGTTCGGTCCCGGCGACACCTACACGCTGCCGGCCGGCCGCTTCCACACCAGCGTCGTCCCCGAGGGCGGCGAGGCGGCCACGATCGCGCTCGGCCGCGGCCGGCCAGGCAGCCGCGACCTGTCGCTCGGCCCGCTGGCCGCGGGCCCGCACCACGTGTCCAGGCAGCCGCTGGACGCCCGCGAGACGGCGCTGGCCGTACGCCTGATCACCGCGCACCTGACCTGAGGGGAATCCGATGGTGGACCTGGACCACGCTCGCACGGTCGCCGTGGAAGCCGCCGAGGCCGCCGGGGCGCTGCTGCGCGACGGCACCCGGGGGGTGGTCGGCATCAGGACCAAGGGCGACGCCGGCGACGTGGTCACCGATCTCGATCTGGCCTCGGAGAAGCTGCTGCTCGAGCGGATCCTGACGGCGTACCCGTCGCACTCGGTCATCGCCGAGGAGTCGGGGCTGGTCGGGGGCGCGGACGGCGAGTGGACGTGGCTGGTCGACCCGCTCGACGGCACCAACAACGTGGCGATCGGCCTGCCCGCCTACGTGGTGGGCGTGGCACTGTGCCGGGGCGGCCGTCCGGTGCTGGGCGTGGTGCACGATCCGGTCGCCGCTCAGACGTGGTCGGCGATCCGCGGGCGGGGCGCGACCGGCTCCTCCGGGGCGCGCCTGGCGCCCCCTTACCTGCCGAGTCCGTACGGGCCTCTCCTGGCCTGGACCCAGGGCTACGGCGTGGCCAGGAACGACCCGACCACACGCGCGCTGAAGACGGCGCTCGAGCTCAACGCGCGGCGGGTGCTGCAACTGTGGGCGCCGCTGCTGTCGTGGGCGATGCTGGCGCGCGGCGACATCGACGGCATCGTCGGCTACCGGGCCGAGGCGGTGGACCTGCCGGCCGGGGCGCTGCTCGCCAGGGAGGCGGGCATCGAGATCCGGGCGCTGGACGGCGGGCCGTTCGAGGAGTGCTTCGACGGCCCGGCCGAGGACCGCAGCTTCGTCGCCGCGCACCCGCGGGCCATCGCCGGGCTCCTCTCCGTGGTCGGCCTTTGAGGAAAAGTCCACAGATTTCGTGTGTCCTTTGTCGATGAGTTCCGCCGCCGTTCGACGTCTATTCAGAGGGTGCCGGAGAACGGCACACGCCGAGAGGAGCCCGACATGATGACCACGACCGAACTGGCGCAGGTGCTCTTCGCGACCGCTCTGCAGCCGTCCGACCGGCTGTCCCCGTTCCAGATCCGCCAGGCCGTGGACGAGCGGCTGTGCGCGTGCGGCGGCGACCCGGCCGGGTGCGCGGCGTACGTGGCGCAGGAGGCCGGCGACCACCCCGAGACGTACGTGCGGCGGATGCGCTGGGCCCTGGAGACGGTCGCCGGCGCCTACACGCTGGCCGCCGCATGAGCGGCCCGTTCAGCGGAACTCGACCAGCGCCCACACCGTCACCAGCACCCCGGCCACGGCCAGGCCCGCGCCGGTGAGCAGGAAACGGCGCATCGGCACCTTGACGTCGTGGCGGCGGCACGACTCGAACCACAGCAGCGTGGCCAGCGACGCCCACGGGGTGATGACCGGGCCCACGTTCGTGCCGGCCAGCAGGGCCAGCAGGTGGTCCTGGTCGACGGCCGGGATGACCGTCTCCACGGCCTTGTAGGCGGGCAGGTTGTTGATCAGGTTGGACAGCCCCGCCCCGACGGCGGCCGTACGGTAGGGGTCGCCCTCCGCGCCGATCATCCAGGTCATCAGGTCGGACAGGCCGTGCCTGCTGAGCGTGGGCACCACCAGGAACAGGCCGGTCACGAAGATCACGAGCTGCCACGGGATCAGGCGCCACGTGAGCCGCTCGCGGGCGCGTACCAGGAAGGCGCCGGCGACGATCGCGGCGGCGGCCGTGGCGGCGACGGCGACGTGGGCCTTGAGCAGCAGCAGGGCGATGAACAGCAGGCAGCCTGCCGACGCGGCGGTGAACAGCACGCGGTCGGTCACCGGCTCCACCACCGGCGGCGTGTAGCGCAGGTCGCGCCGCTCGCCGCGGCGCCAGTAGAACACCCACAGGAACACCATCGTCATCGCGATCGAGGCGAGCTGGGGCGCCCACATGCGGGCCGCGAACTCCTGGGCGTCCAGGCCGATCTTGTTCATGCCCAGGAGGTTGGTGAGGTTGGAGACGGGCAGCAGCAGGCTCGCCGTGTTGGCCAGCCAGATCGTGGTCATGGCCAGGGGCAGGGCGGCGATGCGGGCCTTGGGGGCGAGTGCGAGCATGACGGGGGTGAGCAGGACCGCCGTCGTATCCAAATTCAGAAATATCGTAATAAATGACGCAAAGGCTGTGCAGAGGAAGAAAAGGGCGACATAGTTGCCACGCCCCAGGACCGCCATCCTCGCCGCGATCGTGTCGAAGACCTGGGCCTCCTTGGTGAGCTCGGCCAGCACGATGATCGCGACCAGGAAGACCAGCAGCGGCCCTATCTCGTCCAGGCTCTCGAGCGCCGCGTCCCAGGGCAGCAACCCTGTCGGCACGAACCCTATGCCGAGAACGAGCAGCCCGATCCTGATCCGATCGAGCGCACCAAATCGCCGCCACACCCGACCGATGATCGCACAGTGTTCATGGCCTCGCTTCGCGAGGCGGGCTCGTCCGCCCGATGCCGCCGCCTTCCCCCGCTCCGCTCGCTGCGCTCCCTCCACTCCTCCAGACGACGGCGCTCCCTCGCAAAAATCCTTGCTACGCGAGGTGGGTTCGGATCGTTTCTCCCTCGAGACGGTGAGGGTTCTCGCGGGATACTGGGGGGATGTCACGCGACGGCAGGCCGACTGAGATTTTCGTCAGCTACTCCCCGGCCGACACGGCATGGGCCACCTGGATCGCCTGGGAGCTCGAGGCGGCGGGGTACAAGACCATGATCCAGGCGTGGGACTTCGTGCCGGGCACCAATTTCATCGACTTCATGGACCGCGGCGTGAGCGAGGCGCAGTTGGTCGTGGCGGTGCTCTCGCACAACTACCTGACCTCGCGTTACGGACGGATGGAGTGGCAGGCGGCGCTGCGGGCCGACCCCGACAACCCCTCGAGGAAGCTCGTCACGATCAGACTGGAGGACGTCCGGCTGGAGGGCCTGCTGTCCACGATCACCTGGGTCGACCTGCTGGGCGTCACCGACTCGGGCCAGGCCAGGGCTCTGCTGCTCGGCCGGGTCGGGGAGGCGATGACGGGCCGGGCCAAGCCGGCGGCGGCGCCCGCGTTCCCGTACGGCGCCGGCGTGCCCGCGGCCGCGCCGACGCTGCCGCCGCCGGGCGAGCGGGCCAGGACGCGCCGGGCGCCGGTGACGGCGCCGAGGTTCCCGCCCACGGTGAGCGCCGACCAGAAACGCGAGTCGATCAGCGTGCTGCACATCGGCGGCCCCAGGTTCGGCAGGGCGCTGCCCGACCCCGGCGACCCGTTCACGCCCGAGGACATGCAGGCGCGGATCTGGGCGGATCTGACCGCCATGTACGACCGCGGCATGCCCCGCCCCGACCTCATGGTCGTGAGCGGCGACCTGACGGAGTCCGGCAGCCTGCGGCAGTTCGGGCAGGCGACGCGTTTCGTGACCGACCTGCGGCTGCTGATCGGGCTGGAGCCGCACCGGCTGGTGCTGCTGCCGGGCCCGCGCGACGTCACCAAGGCCGCCGCGAGCGCCTACTTCATGACGTGCGAGGCCGACGACGTGAGCCCGCAAGCGCCCTACTGGCCCAAGTGGCGGCATTTCGCCACGCTGTTCGGCGAGGTGTACCAGGGGCTGGACGACCGGGTGTTCGACGGCGGGCAGCCGTGGACGCTGTTCGAGGTGCCCGATCTCAGGGTGGTCGTGGCGGGGCTCAACTCGACGATGGCGATGAGTCACCTGGAGCGGGACGCGTACGCGCTGCTCGGGGAGTCGCAGGCGGCCTGGTTCGCCGAGCGCCTGCGGCCGTACGAGGAGAGCGCGTGGTTGCGGCTGGGCGCGATGGGGCATCCGCCGGGCGCGCTGCGGGACGCGCCGGCGTTCGACCGGCTGCTGGCCCACCGGCTCGACCTGCTCTTCCACGGCGGCCAGGACGAGAGGACCGAGGGCCGGATCGCCGCGCCGCGGTCCGGCCGGCACCAGGTGGTCGAGATCACGCCGGACGGGACGCGCACATGGCTGCCAGACGCGGGCGATCCTGAGCGGGTCCCGTACCGCTGGCGGGCCGTGCGGGCCACCTTCACCGGTGAGAGCCCGGCCGCCCCGCTGACCGAGGCCGAGCCGGACGAGCGCGCCCCGAGCCCGGTCGAGCTGCTGCTCGACCGGATCACCGAGGTGTGCGAGGCGCGGCACGAGCGGACCAAGGTCCGCAGGTTCGCCTCGCACCTCGTGATCACCCACCCCGAGGACGGGTTCGTCCGCCAGACGATGATCGGCGCGTACGTCGGCCCGCTGACCGAGGAGGCCGCCGACGGCTTCGCCCGCCAGGCGCACGCCGCCGACCTGGCCGCCGAGCTGGTCTACCAGGGGCCGCCTGCCCCGCGCGCGCTCCGCGACGAGCTGATGCGCAAGGGCGTGCGGCTGCGCAGCTTCACCGAGTTCCAGGGCCTGCTCGACCTGACCGGCTACGTCGCGGAGCAGACCGCCAGGCTGACCACCGACCACCGCTACCCGCCCAGCCTGTACGTCCCCCAGCGCTACCGCGAGATGGACCGCCCAGGCAGCCAGGTCAGGCACGGGCTGACCGACGAGCTGATGCGCCTGCTGGCCGCCGACCACGGCCGGTTCCTGCTGCTGCTCGGCGACTTCGGCCACGGCAAGACCTTCGCCCTGCGCGAGCTGGCCAGACGGATCCCGGCCGAGCTGCCGCACCTGACGCCGATCCTGATCGAGCTGCGCGCCCTCGACAAGGCGCACTCGGTCGACGCCCTCGTGGCGGCCCACCTGGCCGGCCACGGCGAGGAGTTCATCGACCTCAAGGCCTTCCGCTACCTGCTGAGGCAGGGCCGGATCGTGCTGCTGTTCGACGGGTTCGACGAGCTGGTGACCCGGCTGACCTACGAGCGGGCGGCCGACCACCTGGCCACGCTGCTGGCGGCGGCCGAGGACAAGGCGAAGATCGTGGTGGCCAGCCGCACCCAGCACTTCAAGTCGCACAACCAGGTGCTGACCTCGCTCGGCGAGATGGTCGGGGTGCTGCCGCAGCGCCGGGTGTTCAGCGTGGAGGACTTCACGCCCGACCAGATCCGCTCCTACCTGGCCAACAGGTTCGACGACGGCGGCGAGGCCGGCGCCCGCATGTCGCTGATGGGCGAGATCACCGACCTGCTCGCGCTCGCGCAGAACCCGCGCATGCTGAGCTTCATCGCCGACCTCGACGCCGACCGGCTGCGTACGGTGGCGGGCGCCCGCCACACGATCAGCCCCGCCCTGCTGTACGAGGAGATCCTCAGCTCGTGGCTGGCCTTCGAGGAGCGGCGGGCCAGGGTGCCAGGCTCCCCCGCGGCGCTGACCACCGAGGAGCTGTGGCGGGTGGTGACCGCGCTGGCGCTGCGGCTGTGGGACACCGGGGAGTCGCTGCTGGGCGTGCGGGAGCTGACCGAGCTCGGCGAGACGCTGACAGACCTGGCCGGCGGGCAGCTGTCGCCCGCCCACGCCGCCTACACGATGGGCTCGGCCTCCCTGCTGGTGCGGACCGAGGAGGGCATGTTCGGGTTCATCCACGCGTCGGTGATGGAATGGCTCATCGCCCGGCATCTCGCCGCCACGCTGGACGATCCTGTCCTGCTGTCACGGCGACCGCTGTCGGCGCTGATCGTGGAGTTCCTGTGCGACCTCGCCGACGTACGGGCGCTACGCGCGTGGGTGGCCGATCCGCCGGCCGGCGACGTCGCCGGGGCGAACGCCGTCAAGATCGCGGCCCGGCTGCGCACGCCGGCCCGCGCCGACCTGCGCGGCGCGAATCTCAAGGGCGAGGACCTGTCGGCCAGGGACCTGCGCGAGGTCGATCTGACCGGCGCCGACCTGTCCGAGGCGACGCTGGCGGGCACGAACCTGTCCAGGGCCGTCCTGCGCGACGCCAGGCTGGTGGGAGCGCGGCTGGACGGCGCGGTGCTGACGGGGGCCGACCTGACCGGAGCCGACCTGTCCGGCGCGCGGCTGACGCGGGTGGACCTGAGCGATGTGACGGCCGAGGGCGCCCGCTGGCGCCGGGCCTCGCTCATCAACGTGACCGGCACGCTGCCCCACCTCCACGGCGCGGCGGTGGTGCCCGGGCAGCCGGTGGAGGTGGGGTTCGCGCCGGCCGGCATCGGAGTGCCGTACGGCTATCACTTCCAGACCAGCCGCCTGCCCGAGCCGATCGCCTACAGCCCCGACGGCGCCACCATCGCCGTGGGCAACGAGGACGGCGGCGTGCTGCTGTGCGTCGGGGGCGCGCCCGTGCGCACCCTGCAGGGGCACCGTGGCCGCGTGTACGCCGTCACGTTCGCGGGCGACCTGCTGGCCACCGGCGCGAGCGACGGCACGGTGGTGCTATGGGACCCCCTCACCGGCGAGCGGCTGCGCACGCTGACGGGGCACCCCGACGGCGTCTGGCCGCTGCGCCTCAGCCCCGGGGGCGACCTGGTGGCGGCCGGGGGCGGTGACGGCGTCGTACGCGTGTGGGAGACGGCCACCGGGCGCCTCGCGCACGAGCTGAGCGGCCACCACTCGCCGATCTACACGATGTCGTACGGCCACGCGGTGCTGGTGACGGGCGACGCGGCAGGCCAGGTACGCGTCTGGGACCTGGAGTCCGGGCAGCCGCGGCACTCTCTCGACGGCCATCGCGGCAAGGTCTACCGCACGCTGCACAGCCCGGACGGCCGCCTGCTGGCCACCGGCGACGAGGCCGGCACCGTCAGGTTGTGGGACACCGCCACGTGGACGGCGCGGCACACGCTGACCGGGCACACGGGCGGCATCTACTGCCTGGCGTTCTCCCCCGACGGCGCGCTGCTGGCGAGCGGCGACACGGCGGGCGGCGTACGCCTGTGGGGCTCGGACGGCGAGGTGCGTGGCGTGCACGCCACGCACGCGGCGGTCGTCTACCAGGTGACGTTCAGCCCCGACGGCGAGACATTGGCCTCGGGCGACGCGGCCGGCGTGGTCCGCCTGCAGCGGGTGAGCGGCGGGCAGCGGATCGAGCTGACGGGGCATCGCAGCTCGGTGTGGCCGTTCGTGTTCCGTCCCGACGGCCGGCAGCTCGCCACCAGCAGCAACGACGGCACCGTGCGGCTGTGGGACCCCGGCTCCGGCAAGTGCCAGCGGGTGCTGCGCGGGCACGGGCGGCGGATCTCCTCCGTCAAGTTCAGCGCCGACGGGTCGATGCTGGCGACCAGCGGCAACGACGGCATCGTGCGCGTGTGGGAGCCGCGTACCGGGCGGCGGCTGCGCGAGTTCAGCGGCACGGCAGACCAGCTGGTCTCGGCCTTGTTCTCTCCGGCGGGGCCCGTGCTCGCCACCGCCAGCAACGACGGCGGCGTGCACTTCTGGAACGCCACCACCGGCGACTACGAGCGCGAGCTCAACGCCGAGACCGACCACGTGTGGGCGGAGGCGTTCAGCCCGGACGGGACCAGGCTGGCCACGGCCAACGACGACGACAGCGTCAGGATCTGGTACCGCCCGACCGGGCGGATGACGGTCAGCCTGACGGACCACCGCGGGCGGGTCAGGTCGATCGCGTTCAGCCCGGACGGCGAACACGTGGCCACGGCCTGCGACGACAAGCTCGTACGCCTCTGGCACGTCACCTCGGGCGGCCTGGTCGCGACCCTCGAAGGCCACACCGACCGGGTCTACTCGGTCGCCTTCTCCCCCACGGGCCGCCACCTGGCCAGCGCCGGCAACGACGGCAGGGCCATGGTGTGGGAGGTGCCGCCCGGACAGCCACGGCGGCCCCGGCTCGCGCGCACCCTCCAGCACGACGGGCGGTTGTGGAGCGTGGCGTTCAACGCCTCCGGCGACAGTCTGGCCACCGGAGGCGACGACCTGACGGTACGCGTCTGGGACACCGCGACCGGCAGGTCGCGGCACACGCTGACCGGGCACGCCCGGCGGGTGTGGTCGGTCGCCTTCAGCCCGGCGTCCGACCTGCTGGCCAGTGCCGGGGACGACGGCGTGGTGATCCTCTGGGAGGGGGGCGAGCGGCGGGCGACCCTGCTCGGGCTGCCGGAGGGCTGGGCGGCCCTGTCACCCGACGGCCGCTACAAGGTCCAGGGCGAGCCCGCCGGGCAGTTCTGGCACGTCATCGGCATGGCGCGGTTCGAGCTCGGCGAGCTCGACCCCTACCTGACCGACGTCAGGCAGGTGCCGCTCGACTCACCGTTCTGAGCCCGCCCCCGCCCCTCAGTAGACCTCTATCCGATCCATGCTGATCACGGTGCTGCCCGAGGCGGGGTTCCTGTCGCCGGTGACGCGTACGCGCAGCGTGTGCGGGCCCGGCGGCAGGACGGGGCTCAGGTAGTTGAGCTGCTCGCCGACCCGGATGCCGCTGTAGTAGTCGACGCGCTGCTCTGGGCCGCCGTCGATGGAGATCGCGGCGATGCCGTTGCCCCGGTCGCGCACGCTCAGCAGGGCGACGCGGGTGCCGGTGAAGGCGACCGTCGCGGTGGCGCCCGCCTGGCCGCTCCAGTGGTCGTTGCTCCAGAAGCACTGGTTGCCGCAGCCGGAGCCGGACTGCCAGGTGCCGGTGTACCGGACCTGCGGGTCGAAGTCGTTGAACACCGACGTGGCCGCGCCCGGGTCGCCCGACGGCAGGTCCTGGGTGGCGCCCGCGGCGAGCGGGCGGCCGAAGCCCGGCGTGCCGTCGGCGTTCCAGGTGAACCTCTGCACACGGGTGGTGCGGAAGTCGTAGGTGTAGGTGCTGGTGTTCTTGCCGTGGTACGCGATCCAGTCCTGCGTGCCGTCGGGCGAGCGGAAGAACGAGTGGTGCCCGGGACCCCACACGCCGGTCGCGTCGTTGCGGGAGAACACCGGCCCGGCGTGCTGCGTCCAGTTGGCCGCCACCATCGGGTCCCTGCCGTTCGCGATGCTCTTCATCCAGAGCTGGTAGTCGGGCTTGCCGGTGTCGCAGGTGGAGTACGTCAGGAACGTCCGGCCGTTGCGGTAGAGCGGGGTCGGGCCCTCGCGCACCTCGGCGCAGCCGCCGTCGGCCGGGATGGCCACCCGGCCGCCGGTCACCGTCCAGGGGTTGCTCATGCGGGCGATGTAGAGCTGCGCGGGCCCGCCCATGCCGCGGCCGGGACCGGCCCACACGAAGTACGACTGCCCGTTGTGGGTGATCGGCTCGCCGTCGATGGCGTACTCGCCGAAGTCGGCGATCTTGGCCTTGAACGCGTACGGGCCCATCGGGTCGTCGCCCGCGGACTCCAGGACGTACATGCGGTGGTTGGCGTCGACTCCGTCGGAGGCGGTGTAGTAGATGTACCAGCGCGATCCGACGTGGCGGAAGGCCGGCGCCCACATCTGGGTGTTGCGGCTGGTGTTGCCGTCACGCCAGACGACCTGCTCGGGAGCGGCCATCAGGGTGGCGAGGCTGGGCGACTTCCAGATGCCGATCCGATCGCCGCGCGTGGTGGCCACGTAGTAGTGGCCGTCGTGGAACATCAGGCTGGGGTCGGCGCTGGGATTCACCGGATTCCTGAACGTCTGCGTCTGGGCGCCGGCGGCGGCCGGCGGGGCTGTCACGAGGCTCAGGGCAACGGCTATGAGGGCGCACCACAACGGTAAGCGCGGCATCGGCGGTCCTTCCTGTCGAGCGGCCTTTCCGATGGTCATGGACGAAGGTCAGCTCCGTCAACGACTTCTCCGACTTGACTGTGCGAGGCATCCATGCCTAGATCAATCCCGTTGCGCCGGACATCACGAAGGAGACAACGCATGGCCACCGGCCGGGAAGGGCGGTCGTGAGCGGGGATCTCACCGGGAGCCGCAGGGCGCGGGCCGTCAAGGTCGTGGTCGTCCTCATCGGGCTGCTCAACCTCGCGCTCGCGGGCGTGCTGATCGGCCTTCCAGGCATCCGTACGACGCTGGACCCCACTCCCGGCACCAACGCGCTCCCACCGCTGGCCGCGGGACTCAGCCGCCGCCCTACGGCCGTCCAGGCCACACCGAGCCCTCCGGCACCGCCCACCGGGGGCCTGGAGGACGTCGCCGGGCCCGCCACCGTCCCGCCCGCCGAGAGCCCGGCGCCCGCACGCACCACCCC
>NZ_JADOGI010000086.1 GCF_015645445.1 Nonomuraea cypriaca
AGGCCGGGTGCACGACGGGCGGCGGGAGAGCTCTAATCCACCTCCACCACGGCCTGGGTGAACTGGGCGGAGTACAGCCGGGCGTAGGCGCCTCCCGCGGCCAGCAGCGACTCGTGCGTGCCCTGCTCGACGATCCGCCCGTTCTCCATGACCAGGATCAGGCTGGCGTCGCGGATCGTGGACAGCCGGTGGGCGATGACGAAGCTGGTACGCCCCTCGCGCAGGGAGCTCATCGCCTGCTGGATGAGCACCTCGGTCCGGGTGTCGACCGAGCTGGTCGCCTCGTCCAGGATCAGGATCGCCGGCTCGGACAGGAACGCCCGGGCGATCGTGATCAGCTGCTTCTCGCCCGCGCTGACCGTCGCGCCCTCCTCGTCGATCACCGTGTCGTAGCCGTCGGGCAGCGTGTGCGCGATGCGGTCCACGTGGGCGGCCTCCGCGGCGGCCTCGATCCGTTCGCGCGTGGCGCCCTCCGCGCCGTAGCCGATGTTCTCCTCGATCGTGCCGCCGAACAGCCAGGCGTCCTGCAGCACCATGCCGATGTTGGAGCGCAGCTCCTCCCTGGACATCTCGGCGATGTCGACGCCGTCGAGCGTGATGCGGCCGCCGGTCACCTCGTAGAAGCGCATGATGAGGTTGACCAGCGTCGTCTTGCCCGCTCCCGTGGGGCCGACGATGGCCACGGTCTGGCCGGGCTCCACGGTCAGCGACAGGTCCTCGATCAGCGGCCGGTCCGGCTCGTAGCGGAAGGACACGTTCTCGAATGCCACCCGGCCCCTGACCTGTGCGGGCCGCGCGGGCTTGTCCGGTTCCTGGGACTGCTCCGGAGCCTCGAGCAGCTCGAAGACCCGCTCGGCCGAGGCGACGCCCGACTGCACCAGGTTCGCCATGCCGGCCACCTGGGTCAGTGGCTGGCTGAACTGCCGCGAGTACTGGATGAAGGCCTGCACGTCGCCCAGCGAGATCGAGCCCGAGGCCACCTTGAGCCCGCCCACCACCGCGACCAGCACATAGTTGAGGTTGCCGATGAACATCATCGCCGGCTGGATGAGACCGGAGATGAACTGGGCGCGGAAGCTGGAGGTGTACAGGGCCTGGTTGTGCTCGGTGAAGGTCACAGCGGCCTCCTTCTGCCTGCCGAACGCCTTGACCAGCGTGTGGCCGCCGTACATCTCCTCGATGTGGCCGTTGAGCTTGCCCGTCGACGACCACTGCTTGATGAACTGCGGCTGCGACCGCTTGCCGATGACCGTGGTGACGTAGACCGACACCGGCACCGTGACCAGCGCGATGAGCGCCAGGATCGGCGAGATCCAGAACATCATCGCCAGCACCCCCACGACCGTCAGCACCGACGTGATGAGCTGGCTCATCGTCTGCTGCAGCGACTGGGCGACGTTGTCGGTGTCGTTGGTGGCGCGGCTGAGGATCTCACCGCGCGACTGGCCGTCGAAGTAGCTCAGCGGCAGCCGCCCCAGCTTGGCCTCGATCCGCTCGCGCAGCCGGAACGCCGCCCGCTGCACGACGACCGTGGTCAGCCGGAACTGCACGATCCCGAGCAGCGCGGCGAGCAGGTAGATCGCCAGCACCCAGCCCAGCACCTGGGCCAGCGCGGTGAAGTCGATGCCTTGGCCGGGTACGACGCTCATCGACGACACCATGTCGGCGAACGTGTCCTGGCCGTCGGCGCGCAGCCCCGCCACGGCCTGCTCCTTGGTGGCCCCCGTGGGCAGCTGGGCCCCGATGATGCCGGAGAAGATCAGGTCAGTGGCGTTGCCCAGGATCTTGGGACCCGTCACGGTCAGCGCGACGCTGGCCGCGCCGAGGACCAGGATGACGATCAGCAGAGCGCGCTCGGGGCGCAGCAGGAGCAGCAGGCGGCGGAGTGAACCGCCGAAGTCCAGGGCCTTCTCGGCGGGCCCGGACATCATGCCGCCAGGACCGGCAGCCGGCTGAGGACGGCGCGGGGGCGCCTGAGTCGTCATGCTACGGCCTCCTCTTCGGTGAGCTGGGACAACACGATCTCGCGATACGTCGGGCAGGTGGTCATGAGCTCGGCGTGGTCACCGGTGCCGACCACGCGGCCCTCGTCGAGCACGAGGATGCGGTCGGCGTCGCGGATCGTGTTCACGCGCTGGGCCACGATGATGAGCGTGGCGTCGCTGATCTCCCTGGCCAGCGCGGCGCGCAGCCGGGCGTCCGTGGCGTAGTCGAGGGCGGAGAAGGAGTCGTCGAACAGGTAGATCTCGGGCCGGTGCACCAGAACCCTGGCGATGGCCAGGCGCTGGCGCTGACCGCCGGAGACGTTCGTGCCGCCCTGGGAGATCGGCTCCTCCAGACCGCCGGGCATCTCCTCGACGAACTCGCGGGCCTGGGCCACCTCCAGGGCCTGCCACAGCTCCTCGTCGGTCGCGTCGGGCCTGCCGTACCTGAGGTTGGAGGCGACGGTGCCGGAGAAGAGGTAGGGCGACTGCGGGACCAGGCCGACCGCCCGGGAGAGCACGACCGGATCGAGATCGCGTACGTTGACGCCGTCGACCAGCACCTCGCCGTCGGTCGCGTCGAACAGGTGGGGGATGAGGTTGAGCAGCGTCGTCTTGCCGCTGCCAGTACTGCCGATGATCGCGGTGGTACGGCCGGGGCGTGCCACCAGGCTCACCTCGCTCAACACCGGCTCCTCGGCGCCCGGGTAACGGAAGTCCACGGACCGCAACTCCAGTTCGCCGAGATGTCGGTCCGGGGCGATGGGGTTGTCCGGCGGGTGGACGGTCGGCTCGGAGTCGAGCACCTCCTCGATGCGCTCGGCGCAGACCTCGGCCCGCGGGATCATCATGAACATGAACATCGCCATCATCACCGACATGAGAATCTGCATCAGGTAGGAGATGACCGCGGTCAGCGCGCCCACCTGCATGGACCCGTCGGCGATGCGGTGGCCGCCGAACCACACCACGGCGACGCTGGACACGTTCACCACCAGCATGACCGAGGGGAACATCAGCGCCATCAGCCGCCCGACCCGCAGCGACACGTCGGTCAGCTGGTCGTTGGCCACGCCGAAGCGCTCGCGCTCGTGCCTGTCGCGGACGAAGGCCCTGATCACCCGGATGCCGGTGATCTGCTCGCGCAGCACCTGGTTGATCCGGTCGATGCGCTCCTGCATCGTGCGGAAGTGCGGGCGCATCCGCACGACGATCAGGCCCACGATGACGATCATCACGGGCAGCACGACGAGCAGCAGTGACGACAGCGCCACGTCCTGGCGCAGCGCCAGCACGATGCCGCCGACACACATGATCGGCGCGGCCACCATCATCGTGAACGCCATCAGCACGAGCAGCTGGACCTGCTGCACGTCATTGGTGGTACGGGTGATCAGGGACGGCGCGCCGAACCTGTTGACCTCCTGGGCGGAGAAGTCCTGCACCCGGTGGAAGATCGCGGCCCGCAGGTCCCTGCCGAGCGCCATCGAGGTCAAGGCGGAGTAGTACACGGCCACGATCGAGCAGATGATCTGGACGAGCGTCACACCGAGCATCACCAGCCCGATGCGGGCGATGTAACCGGTGTCGCCCTTGACGACGCCGTCGTCGATGATGTCGGCGTTGAGTGTGGGGAGATAGAGCGTGGCCAGCGTCTGGACGAACTGGAAGAGGACGACAAGCGTGATCTCTTTCCCGTACGGCCTGAGCTGGCCCCGCAGGAGACGGAGCAGCATCAAGAGGGGCTTTCTGTTGAAGGGGTGGAGGAGGGCCGCACGAGCAACCCGTCGAGCAGAACGGAGACGATCTCCTCGTCGTCCATGTCTCCGAACTCGCCGTCCTGGCCGAAGCCACGGTGCACGCTCACCGCGATCAGCATGAGCAGCAGCTGCGCCGTGGCCTCGGGAGAGCGGCGCAGCCGGTCGCGATCGGGCTCGACCAGAAGCGCGAGCCCGGCAGATATCCGACGCCGGCCGTCGATCATATGTTCGCGGAACTCGGCGTCATCGGCCATCAGCTCCCTGGGCGCGGCGATGAGGTTGGCGTTGGCGCTCATCCCTGCCCGCAACATCGTGACCGCCTCGCACAGCCGTGTGCGCAGATCGGTCCGCTTGCCGATGGCCGCCAGCGCGTCCACCGCCGGCTGCGGGTCGAACGCGCTCATCAGCGCCGCCCGCAGCAGCGAGGCCTTGTCGGGGAAGACACCGAAGATCGTTCCCTCGGCCACGCCCGCGGCCTCGGCGATCTGGCGGGTGCTCACCACGGTGCCGTACTCGCGCAGCAAGGGGAGCGTGGCGGCGATGAGCGCGGCACGGCGGTCTTCTGGCGCCATGGCCGGCACCCTTCGCCTTCTGGTCATGTGGCAAAGCCTACTGAGCGAGTACTCACTCGTTCAAATGGTTATATTTCAGCCCCCGCCGCTCGACGAGCCGCCAAGCATGCTCCTTGGCCGACTCCAGGCGCAACTCCAAATGTCGGCGGGCTGCCCTACTGTCGCCCCATGACCAACGCCTGGGACGCCGTCGGCGCGGCCATCGACGCCGAGGACTTCCCCGCCGTCGCGACCCTGATGATCGGATACGACGACGCGCAACGCCGCGAGGTGGCGCGCGAGTTACCCGGATATCTGCCGATCGCCCGCCGCCTGCACGCCCGGCTCACCTCGAACCAGGACACACCCGGCGACTTCGCCGGTCTGGAAAACTGATTCTGCGCTATGCTGTCGCTTCAAGATCATGTTGAACGTGTCCGCACGTCCCCCCTCCACTGGAGCGTTCATGCCCGCACTCAGGCGCCCGTTCTTACTCACACCCGCTCCCGGACACGGCGGAGGTGGTCCGCGACCCGCTGAGGCTGACGGCCGGCAGAAGGCGGGCATCGCCCCGCCCCATCTGATGATCGGTAAGGCACTGATCCTCCAGGGAGGGGCCTCATGACGACGCAGCCCCCGCGAGGAGACAGTTCCATGCGCGTGGTCATCGCCGGCGCCGGCATCGCCGGACTGACCGCGGCCCTGAGCCTGCACGCCGCCGGGATCACCGATGTGACCGTCCACGAGGCGGTGGAGGAGATCCACCCGCTCGGCGTCGGCATCAACATCCTCCCGCACGCCGTACGCGAGCTCATCGAACTCGGCCTGGGTGACCGCCTGGCCACGGTCGGCGTGGCGACCGCGGACCTGACCTTTCTCGCGCCCCACGGACACCGGATCTGGTCCGAGCCCCGCGGGCTGAACGCGGGCTACCGGTGGCCCCAGTACTCGATCCACCGGGGCCGGCTGCAGACGATGCTGCTGGAGGCGGTACGCGAGCGACTCGGCCCCGGAGCGGTGGTGCTGAACTCCCCCATCACCGACCTCGACCATGACGCGGACCTGCTCGTCGGCGCCGACGGCATCCGCTCCAGCGTCAGGCATGCCCTGTTCCCCGACGAGGGCGAGCCGCTGCCGGGCGGCGACGTGCTGTTGCGCGGCACCACGTACAGCAAGCCGTTCGAGGGCGGCAGATCCATGATCATGGTCGGCGACGACACGCAGAAGATCGTCATCTACCCTATCGCACCGCCCGCCGACGACGGCATCCAGCTGATCAACTGGGCCATCCAGCGCACGACGGACATCGAAGGCGTGCCCGTGGGCGACTGGAACCGGCCCATCGACGTGGAGAAGGTTCTCCCCCACGTGGAGGGCTGGCACTGCGACGAGCTGGACATCACCGCGCTCATCGCGAACGCGAACCAGGTGTTCGAGTATCCGCTCGTCGACCGTGACCCGTTGCCGCGCTGGTCGACGGACACGGTGACGCTGATGGGCGACGCGGCGCATCCGATGTACCCGACCGGCTCCAACGGCGGCACCCAGGCCGTCATCGACGCCCGCGTCCTGGCGTACGCGCTGGCGAACGGCCTGGGCCTGGAGTTCTACGAAGAGCAGCGCCGGACCGTCACGAACAACGTCGTGCTGGCCAACCGCGGGGACGGACCCGAGGTCATCCTGAAGCTGGCCCACGAACGCGCCCCGCAGGGTTTCACCGACATCGAGACCGTCATGCCGCTGGCCGAGCGCGAGGAGATCGCTCTCCACTACAAGAAACTGGCCGGTTTCGAGCCCGCCACGCTCAACGCACGCCGGAGCTGGTCGGTAGACCCCCAGGCGTCCACGGAGGTCTCCTCCGCCCCCTCACCGTAAACGAGAGGCAGGGTTGAGGCGGCCCGGCCCGGTTCGCCCACGGCCGCTGTCGCCTCTGCCCGGAAGCCGCGCCCGTGCGGGACGTCACGCCTTGATCAGCGTCTCGCTCAGCTCCCAGAGCCGCTGGGCGGACTTGGGGTCGATGGCGTGCGGCGCGACGGTGGCCGCGGGCATCTCGTCGCTGGTCATGTCGAAGGGCTTGGGGTCCTCGTCCAGCGGCTCCAGCGGCGAGATGTCGTTGTCCTTGAGGTAGACGCCGCCGATCTCGGCGAGCAGGGGGCTGGTGGCCGCGAACACGCTGGTGCTGGCCCCCTGCTGCGGTGTCTTCTTCCCGTTGTGGGGGTCGATGATCGGCCGGCCGGACTCGTCGATCAGTCCCATGGCCCGCAGCGCGTCCTCGCCCACCGCGCTGTTCAGGTCCGTGCCGGCGACGATGCCCGGGTGTACGGCGTACCCGTGGATCCCGTCCTGGGCCCATCGGCGGTCCAGCTCGACGGCGAACAGCACGTTCGCGACCTTGGACTGGGCATAGGCGAGGTTGGGGTCGTAGCCGCCGGTGGTGAAGTGCGGGTCGTCCCAGCGGATGTCGGACAATCGCTGGGCGCCGGATGACACGTTGACGACGCGGGCGCCGCGCGCGGCGCGCAGTGCGGGCAGCAGGCCCAGGGTCAGCTGGAAGTGGCCCAGGTGGTTGGTCGCGAACTGCGACTCGTAGCCGCGCGCGTCCTGGACCAGTTCCGCGGGCGCCGGGAGGCCGGCGTTGTTGATCAGGACGTGGAGCGGACGGCCGGAATCGAGGTAACGGGCCACGAAGGCGTCGATCGACGCCGGGTCGAGCAGGTCCAGCCGGCTGACCTCGACACGCTCGATCCCGGCCAGCGCGACCGCGGCGCGGTCCGGGTCGCGCGAGCCCACGGTGACGGAGGCACCGGCTTCGCTGAGCGCTCGGGTGGTCTCCAGGCCGAGCCCGGCGTGGCCGCCGGTGACGATGACGTTCGTGCCGGCCAGCTCGATGCCCGCGAGGACGTCGGCGGTCGTCGACGCGGCGGTGAACCCTGTCCCGATGGGGTGCTGCTTGTGAGTCATGAGACCAGCCCTTCGAGGTCGCGGTCGAGGTGTGGTCGGTGCTTTCGCACGCCGCATCCCGACTGAAGCGGAATGTCTTTCCGGAACTATACGGAAAGGCATTCCGGTTGGCAAGCGCGGAAGCGACGTGACGGAGAACACAGCGCCGACCGGCTCTGCACGTCCGGGCAACGATCATCGGATGGCAAGAAGCTCTCGACCGCTCCGACCAACCAGCGAAACGTCGAGAGAACAGGAAGCTTCGGATATGCGAGTCAACCGGGCATGGCTGGGACTGGTCGTCCTCATGCTGCCGACACTGCTCGTCGGGATGGACATGACGGCATTGCTCCTCGCGCTGCCACAGCTGAGCGCCGACCTGGGCGCCACCAACGTCCAGCAGCTGTGGATCAGCGACGGCTACGGATTCATGGTGGCCGGCCTGGTCATCACGATGGGTACGCTCGGCGACCGGATCGGCCGCCGCCGGCTGCTGATGATCGGCGGAGCGGCGTTCGCGGTGCTGTCGGTGGTGGCCGCCTTCGCGGGCAGCCCGCTGATGCTGATCGTCGTGCGTGCGCTGCTGGGCGTCGCCGGCGCGATCCTGGCGCCGTCCACACTTGCCCTGATCACCACCATGTTCCGCGACGAACGACAGCGCGGGCAGGCCATCGCGATCTGGGCGACCTGCCAGTTCACCGGCGGCGCGCTCGGACCCGTACTCGCCGGATTCCTGCTCCAGCACTTCTGGTGGGGATCGGTGTTCCTGGCCGCCGTGCCCGCGATGGTGTTGCTGCTGCTCGCCGGGCCGGTCCTGCTGCCGGAGTTCCGCAGCGAAAAGGCCGGGCGGCTGGACCCGGCCAGCGTCGGGCTGTCGCTCGTGGCGGTGCTTCTGATGGTTTACGGCATCAAGCAGCTGACCGTCGAGAGCGTGTCCGTCGTGCCGGCGGTGGCCCTCGTCGCCGGCGCGGCCATCGGTTTCCTGTTCGTACGCCGGCAACTGCGGCTGGAGGCGCCGCTGCTGGACCTGCGGCTGTTCCGCAACCGCCCGTTCACGGCCGTACTCGTCGCGCTGGTCTTCGCCGGCATCGCCATGGCCGGCACGGGCCTGGTGGTGACCCAGTACCTGCAGAGCGTGCTGGGCTTCTCGCCGGTCGCGTCGGCGGTGCTGTTCGCGCCCATGGGCCTGGGCACGGCGGTCGGCACCATGGCCGCGCCGGCGCTGGCCCGGCGGATGAAGCAGACGACCGCGATCGCCTGCGGGCTGGTGGGTTCGGCGCTGGGCAGCCTGCTGCTGGTCGGCGTCGACGGTGCGGGTGCCCTGCCGCTGGTGATGATCGGCATCGCCGTACTGGCGCTGGGCACCGGCCCGCTGTTCGCGCTGGGCACCGGGCTGGTCCTCGGGTCCGTACCGCCGGAGCGGGCCGGCTCGGCGGCGTCGATGTCGGAGACCGGCAACTACTTCGGCGGTTCGCTCGGCTTCGCGCTGCTCGGCGTGGTGGCCGCGGTGGTCTACCGCGGCCAAATGGACGGCACGTCCGACTCGCTGGCCGGCGCGGTCGCCGCCAGCCGGCACCTTCCCGCCGAACAGGGCGCGGAACTGCTGCACACCGCGCGGGAGGCGTTCACCGCCGCCCTGCACGTCACCGGCGTCGTCGCCGCGGTCATCTTCGCCGGGCTGGCCGTGCTGACGGTGACGATGCGCCCGGCGACCCGGACCACCCCGGCCGCGCTCCCCGAGGTGACTCGCTCATAGAACCCCGCGCTCGAGCCGGCGGCGCCGCCGGCCGAACGCTGAGGGCGGGAACCCGGTTCCCGCCTTCTTCAGGCGGCGCGGCGGTCTCGCCGGGCTTCCAGCTCCTCCGGGCTGACCACGGTCAACATCGGCTGCCCGGGCGCACAGAACATCGTCACCACGAACGCGGACTCCTCGTCGGCGAAGTGGTTGCCGTCCTGGTAGTGGATCACGTCTCCGCCCGGCTCCCAGAACGCCTCACCAGCCCGGACAACCCGCACGGGCTCGCCTTCGAGCTCGAAGTTGATGGCCCCCTTGATCACGAACCCGTACGCGGGCCCGGAGTGCCGGTGAGGCGGCGCACCAGGGCTGTTCGGCGGCAACGTGACGTGGATCGTCATCGCCTCGGCCCCCTCCGGCGCGGGCGGCGCCCCCGGCACGGTGGCGACCACGTCGATCTGCGGCGGGGGCCCGCTCTTGTCGGGGTTCTCGAGGTGGTGAGCGTGCGCGTGATCGGTGCTCATCAGGCGTCCTTCGCGGTAACTGGCCGGCTCGATCCGGCCGTGCACCAGTTCAGACAAGACAGCGCCCCGATGTGTGACAAAGCGCCTTCGTTCCTGTCACAGCTCGCCGAGCTGTCCTGTCCAGAAGGGTGTGACCATCGACTACGGCATCGAGATCGCCTGATGCATCTCTTCCTCCACACGGTGGCGGTATCGGCCGGCTGCGTCCTGGCCCTCGTCCCTGCCCTGCTGCCCGCCGTGCGGCCCGCCAGGAGGTGGCCGCACGTCGTCATGGCGCTCGGCATGGCGGCCGGCCATCTGGGCGGCGTGTTCCTCGCCGTCGCGGTGCTCGCGCTGCTGACCGCCGGCTGGCTCTGCGGCTCCCCCGCCCGCCGCGCGGAGACCGGTCATCACATCCAGGACTTCGTGGTCATGTCCCTCCTCTTGGTGCTGACGGCGTTCAGCGGGCCCGCTCTCGCCGGCGCTTCGTCCGGGCACCCGCATGGAGGCGGGTCGCTTGCCACGGTGGCCCTGGTCATCGGGCTGGCCTGGACCTGCGCTCGGCTCATCCGCGTGCTGCCCGAGCGGAACTCGGATCGGAGGGCGTTCAACCAGGATGCGTGCTCGGCCGGAATGGCGGCCAGCATGGCCTGCATGGCCGCGTTGGCACTCTGATGCCATCGAAATAAGGTAATAAATTCGCCAAGCTTGCATTAATCACCTAACCCGCCACTGTCGTGGACTCCGACGTCTGTTCGGCAGCAAGTACGGGACATCGGCCGACCCCGAGGCACCCCGAGATGCGGCTCGACCTGCTGGTGAGCGGCCCGGCAAACACCAGTCCAATTCCACATCGTGAGTATATTCTCATAAAGTGAGCCAATTTTGACCGCGGGGCTTACGTGATGGGACGGGCAAATGTCAGACATCGGGACGCTGGCCAATACCGCGGTGGCCGTTGTCGGCATTGTCGTGCTGATCGTCAAGCTCAGGTTCAACCCCGTGATCGCCCTGGTGATCGGCGCCGGCTACCTCGGGCTCGTCACCGGGATCGGGGTGACCAGGACCGCGGAGACGATCAGCTCGGGTTTCGGCGACATCATGGCCGAGATCGGCTTGCTGGTCGCGTTCGGTGTGCTGATGGGGGCGATCCTCAGGGACCTGGGCGCGATCGAACGGCTGGTGCGGACGCTGCTGCGGGTGTTCGGCCCCGAGCGGATCCCCTACGCCATGTCGCTGACCATCGCCACGCTGCTCCAGTCCGTGTTCCTGGACGTGTTGCTGGTCATCTCCGCGCCGCTGGCGCGCGGCCTGGCCGGCAAGCTCGACCGCTACGGGACCGCCCGCATGGCCACCGCGCTGGCGATCGGCCTGGAGAGCGGCATCATCTTCACCGTCCCCGGCGTCGGCGCTCTGACGCTGGCGGCGCTGCTGCACGTCCCGCTCGGCAAGTACCTGCTGTGCGGCCTCGTCGTGGTCGTGCCGACCGTGCTCATCGCCACCGCCATCACCACGTTCTTCCTGGTCCGCGGCTGGTGGAAGCCGGAGTCCGACGAGGAGTCCTTCGTCGAGGAGCCGGCCGACTCGGGGCCGGGCGGGGGCGACGGCGTCGCCGTACAGGTCAGGACCGAGCCCAAGCTCATCGTGCTGTTCGGCCCCATACTGATCTCACTCGTCCTGGTCGCGACCGGCGCCCTGGCCAAGACGGCGAAATGGGACGACCCGGCGCTGACGTTCGTCTCCAGCCCGGTGATCGCACTGCTGATCGGCCTGGTCGGCACCTGTTTCGTCGGCCGGCACGCGCTCGGCCAGGACCGCGTGGAGCAGGCCATGGCCAAAGGGCTCAAGGAGAGCGGGCCGATCCTGCTGCTCAACGGCGTCGGCGGGTCGCTGGCCGCGATGATCAAAGCGGCCGGGCTCGGCGCCGTCCTCGGCAAGCACTTCGCGGCCGGCGGCGTGGCCCCGCTGATCGTGGTGTGGGTGATCGCGGCCGTGCTGCACGTGGCGGTCGGTTCGGTGACGATCTCGGCCATCACCTCGGCGGGACTGCTCGCGCCGCTCGCACCGGCGCTCGGCCTCGATCCGGTGCTGGTCGCGCTGGCCGCCGGCGCCGGCTCGCTGTTCATGGTGCATCTGACGAGCAACACGTTCTGGCTGCTGCAGTCGCTGCTCGGACAGAGCACCAAGGGGACGTTGAAAACGTGCTCCGTGGGGGTCTCCGTGGCCTCGGTGGTCGCGATGGCACCGATCCTGGCGCTGAGCATGATTCTTTGAGGAGGCATCGATGGACGGGTTGCCGCTCACCGGCATCCGGGTTCTGGAACTCGGCAACTACATCGCGGGACCGACCGCCGCGCGCCTGCTCGGCGACTTCGGCGCCGAAGTGATCAAGGTCGAGCGGCCGGGCCGCGGGGACGAACTGCGCAACTGGCGGCTGCACGCGGGCAGCACCTCCATCTTGTTCCGCACGATCAACAGGAACAAGAAGTCGATCGTGCTCGACC
Organism: Nonomuraea cypriaca; assembly: GCF_015645445.1. Taxonomy (GTDB): domain Bacteria; phylum Actinomycetota; class Actinomycetes; order Streptosporangiales; family Streptosporangiaceae; genus Nonomuraea; species Nonomuraea cypriaca. The sequence continues at coordinate 11,976 of NZ_JADOGI010000086.1, forward strand.
TGCGTACGGCGCGGGGCCGCGACATCGTCCTGGAACTGGCCGGGCACTGCGACATCCTGATCGAGAACTTCCGTCCTGGCACGCTGGAGCGGTGGGGTCTCGGCCCCGACGCGCTGGAGCGGGCCAACCCCGGCCTCGTGGTGGTGCGCATCTCGGCGTTCGGCCAGACCGGGCCGCTGGCCGACCGGCCTGGGTTCGCCGCCGTGGCCGAGGCCATGGGCGGCCTGCGCCACCTGATCGGCGAGCCCGACCGCCCGCCCTCCAGGGTCGGGGTGTCGATCGGCGACTCCATCGCCGGGCTCTACGCCGCGTTCGGCGCCCTGCTCGGCCTGCACCAGCGGCGCACCGGAGGCGGACGGCAGCCGGTGGACGTGGCCCTGCACGAGTCGGTGTTCTCGATGATGGAGTCGCTCGTCCCCGACTACCTCGCCCACGGCGTGGAGCGGCAGCGCGCAGGCGGGCGGATGGAGGGCATCGCGCCCACCAACGCCTACGAGTGCGCGGACGGCACCAGCGTGGTCATCGCGGGCAACGGCGACGCGATCTTCCGCCGGTACATGGAGGCGATCGGCCGCCCGGACCTGGGCGCGGACCCTTCGCTGCGCACCAACTCGGGCCGCTGGGCACGCCGTGACGAACTCGACGACGTCATCTCCGCCTGGACCCGTGCGCGTACCCGTGACGAGGTGCTCAAGGTCCTCGACGACGCGGGGGTCCCCGCCGGGCCCATCTACACCGCGGCGGACATCGCGCACGATCCGCAGTACGCCGCCCGCGACATGATCCAGGAACTGCCCGTGGACGGCCGTCCCGTCGGCTTCCCCGGGATCGTCCCCGTTCTCGGGGAGAAGTCGCTACCCGTCAGGAGCCTGGGACCGGACCTGGGCACGCACACGCGCGAGGTGCTGGCCGGCGTGCTGGGCAAGTCCGACGCCGAGATCGACGCGATGCTCGCGGAAATGGAGGAGTGATGCTGCGCGACGTGACCCTGCGAGACGGGCTCCAGCTCACCGGCAAGCCGCTGCCGGCCGAGGTCAAGCTCGCGCTCGCCCGCGAACTGCTCGGCCTGGGAGTGCCCAGCCTGGAGATCGGCTCGCTGGCCAGGCCCGACCTGGTGCCGCCGATGGCCGGCACGCTGGAGGTGATCGCCGGGCTCACCGCGGAAGAGCTCGCCAGGTGCTGGGTGTGGGTGGCCACACCCAAGCACGTACGGCGGGCCGCGGAGGCCGGCGCGGTCAACTTCCAGTACTGCCTGTCTGCCTCCGACACCCACAACCGCGCCAACCTCGGCCGCCCGGCCGAGGCCAGCCTGGCCGCGATGCCGGCGGCCGTCGAGGAGGCGCACGCGGTGAACGGGCGGATCCAGCTGTGCGTCGCCACCTCCTTCACCTGCCCGTTCGAGGGCACGATCCCGGAGGAACGCGTGCTGGAGATCGCCGGCGATCCCCGCACGTCCGGCGCCGCGGACGTCGTCGTCTGCGACACGCTCGGGCAGGCGATCCCGGCGCAGGTGACCTCGCTGATCACCAGGGTGCGCGCGGAGAGCCCCGGGCGCGACGTCGTCTTCCACGGCCACGACACCTGGGGCATGGGCGTGGCCAACTCGCTGGCCGCCCTGGCGGCCGGGGCCACCACGGTCGACGGCGCGCTCGGCGGGCTCGGCGGCTGCCCGTTCGCGCCCGGCGCCGGCGGGAACACCTCCTCGGAGGACCTGCTGTTCGCCACCAGGCCCGGCTGGCTCGACCCCGGCGTCTTCGCCCGGCTGGTGACGCTGTCGGAGACGCTGCTGGCCGAGCTGTCGGAGCCGAACAGGTCGCGGGCCGTCCAGGGCGCCCGCTCGAAGGCCGCCGCCTTCGAGTGGGTGCTCGGCCCCGCTCAGGCCGGGTAGCGCCCGCCCAGCGTCCTGGTGATCCGCTCGGCATGCTCGACGAGCACGTCCACCCAGGCCAGGCACTGCTCGTACGGCATGCGCAGGGTCGGCCCCATCACCATCAGCGCGCCCACCAGGTCGGCCGCCGAGTCGAACACCGGAGCCGCCAGCCCGGACGCCCCGTCGACCCGCTCCCCCACGGTGATCGCGCAGCCCTCGCCCCGCGTGCGGGCGATCAGCCCGCGCAGCTCGCCTGGATCGGTGACGGTCTGCTCGGTCAGCTGCGGGAGGCTCCCACGGAGCACCTGCTCCGCCAGCTCGGGGTTCCAGGCCAGCAGCACCCGGCCCGCCGACCCGACGGTGATGGGCGCGATCTTGCCGACGTACATGTCGCGCCGGAGTGCGTGATGCGTCTCCGCCACCGCGACGCACACCCGGTGCACCCCCTCGGCGCGGAAGAAGCACGCGGTCTCCCCCGTCTTGTCCCGCAGCTCCTTCAGCACCGGGTTGACCACGGACAACACGTCGAAGTCCTTGACCGCGGCGGCCGCCCAGTAGGCCATCCGCACCCCGACCCTGATCAGGTCGCCCGACCTGTCCAGGAAGCCGTGCGCCACCATGTTGGCCACCAGTCGCTGCAACGTGGACATCGGCAGCCCGGTGGCCTGCTGCAACTCCCGCAACGTCACGGCCGGCCGGGTGAGCGAGAAGGAGTTGAGTATCTCGGCTATCTTCCCCAGCACGAGCAGCGGTTTCCTGGCCCCGCCCTGGTCGTCTCTCCCCACCCCATGACTTTACGGGACCGTACGTGCCGCCTTCCGAGGACCGGTCACAACCGGTAGACCCGGGTGGCCGTCGCGGCGAACACGTCCCCTGTCTCCTGCGCGGATCGGCCGGCGAGCACGTCCCGCCAGGTGGAGACGAGGGTGGCGAGGTCGGTCCAGAGCTTCTCGATCGGGAAGTTGCTGCCCCACATGCAGCGGCCGGAGCCGAACAGGTCCAGGCAGGTGGCCGTCACCATCTCGATCAGCGCCCGGTCCACGCGATGCACGAAGGTGCCCTGACCGGTGAGCTTCACCACGACGTTGGGCCGCTCGGCCAGGAGCCTCATGCCGCGGGTCCACTCGGCGATGCCCGCCGGCCCCGGGTCCACCGGCATCCCGGCGTGGACGAGCACGAACGTCACGCCGGGGAAGTCCTCCACCAGGGCCGCGGCGTCGGCCATCTGCGCGGGGAACACCTGGAGCTCGAACAGCCAGCCGAGGTCGGCGAGCGCGGCGATGTTACGCCGGAAGACGGGGTCCTTCATCCGGTCGGGGGCGGCGGCGAAGCGGAACTCCGGCCGCTCGTGCCAGTGCAGTTGCAGGCGGGTGCCCCGGACGAGCGGGGTGATGGCGGCCTGGCGGCGCATGACCTCGACCGCGCCCTCGTCGAACAGGTCGGCGCAGCCCACCACGGCGGTGGGCCAGCCGGTCTCCGCGTGTACCTCGCGCAGCCACCGCACCTCGTCCACGGAGCGGTCGAGCGGCCAGTTGGCCTGGACGTAGACCGCCGAGGTGATGCCGCAGGCGGTGGCCTCCGCGGCGTACTCGGACGCGGGATAGTCACGGCGGATCGGCTCGTACGGGCCGAAGATGCGCGGGACCATCTCCCCCTGGAGCCAGGGCAGGTCGGCGGCGCGCCAGATGTGGTGGTGGGAGTCGACGATTCCGGCAGGAGTGTGGCTCATGGTGTCGTTCCCAAGGATCGCAGGGCGGACCAGCGCCTCGCCGCGAGGTGGCGGGGGCCGGACAGGACGGCGGGGAGGCGGCGGACCTCCTCCAGCGCGGTGCGCAGATCCCGGACTCCGCCGAGGTGGTCCAGGCTCGGGAGCTGGGCGGCCATGGCGCGGGTGACGGGGCGGTAGGCCGGCGAACAGGCCAGCGGAGACCACCAGACGAGCCGGTGGCCGAGCCGCGACAGGCGGGCCGTGGCGCGCGCCATGGGAGCGGGGTCGCCGCGTTCGAGCCCGTCGGACAGCACGATCACGAGCGCTCCGCGGGCGAGCGCCACGAATCGGGGGTTGCCCAGGAAACGTTCCAGCGCCGCGCCGATCGCCGTACCGCCGTCGGCGTCCGTGACCAGCCTCGACACGGCTCGCAGCGCCTGGCCGGCGTGCGGGTGCGCGAGCGCGGCGGTGATCCGGGTGAGCCGGGTGCCGAAGGTGAACACCTCGGTACGGGCCGGCGCCGCGCGCAGCGCGGTGTGCGCGGTACGAAGCAGATCCGGTGTGTGCCGCCGCAGCGAGCCGGAGACGTCGATGAGGATCAGCAGACGACGCGGGCGCGGTGGGCGGGCCAGGCGGCGCAGCTCGATGATCTCCCCGTGGTGGCGGTGGGCTCGCCGCCACGCGTGCCGCACGTCCAGCCGGTCCCCCGACCTGGCAGGGCGCCGCCGCCGTGACGGGACGGCGGGCAGCACGGCGGGCCAGGCGGCTTCGAGCGCGCGCATGAACACGGCCCGGTTCTCGCCGGTCCTGCCGAAGTCGCGTGTGCCGTAGGTGCTCAGGGTGCTGGCCTCGACGCCGTCGCCCGGCCGCGCCTCGCGGGGCGGCGGGTCGTCCTCGCCCGGTCCGCCGGGGGCCTGCGCGCCGCCGTCGTCCGCCTCGGGCGGCGGGCCGTCGGGCCCGGGGCCGCCTCGCCGGAACCAGTCATCGAAAACGCGGTCGAAGGCGGGCAAGTCGGCCACGTCCTGGAGCAGGGTGATCCGGGCGTACCAGTACAGCGTGTTCAGGTCGGGCGGCGGGGACTCGGCGATCGTCCGCAGCAGGTCCGCCCGCTTGGTCGGCGCGGCGGGCACGCCCGCGCCGCGCAGCGCGGTCAGGAACCCCCACAGGTGGTCCGCGGCTCGCGCGGCCGGGTCAGGCACCGCGGGGCCGTCCCCCTGCGCGGCCGGATCAGGCACCTGCGCGGCCGGGTCAGGCATCGCCGAACACCTCCTCGGCGTGTTCGAGGAGCAGCCGGGTGTCCTCCTCGTCCTTGATCAGCAGGCCGAGCGCCCGGCGCAGCGCAACGGGCCACGGGCCACCGCCCTCGGCGAGCGCCATCGCACCGCGGCCCCACTCCACCGACTCGGCGATGCCGGGCCTCTTGAGCAGCGGCAACCGGCGTACCCGCTGCACCGCCCGTACCAGCCCCTCCGCCGCCTCTTCCGCCATCCCGGGAACCGCCGCGCGCAGGATCGCCCGCTCTCGCCCCGGCTCGGGAAAGGCGATCCAGTGGTAGAGGCAGCGCCGCTTGAGCGCGTCGTGCAGTTCGCGGGTGCGGTTGGAGGTCAGCACGACGATCGGCGACGTGCGCGCCCGTACGGTGCCCAACTCGGGGATCGTGATCTGGAAGTCGCCGAGGAACTCCAGCAGGAACGCCTCGAACTCGCTGTCGGCCCGGTCGATCTCGTCGATCAGCAGCACCGCGCCCCGCTCGGCCTGCACGGCGCGCAGCAGCGGCCGGCGCAGCAGGAACTCCTCGCGGTACAGGTCGCCGACGTCCTGGCCGCGGCTCTCCGCCACCCGGACCTGGAGGAGTTGCTTGGGGTAGTCCCACTCGTACAGCGCCTGACCGGAGTCCAGCCCTTCGAAACACTGCAGGCGGATCAGGTCCAGGCCGGTGACGCGCGAGAGCACCGAGGCGACCTCGGTCTTGCCGACGCCCGGCTCTCCCTCCAGCAGCAGCGGCCGGCCCAGCCGCAGCGCCAGGTGGATGGCCGTGCACAACCCCTCATCCGCGAAGTACCCCTTCCCCTCCAGCGCCGCGGCCAGTTCGCCGGGGTCGGTGGTCACAACTGGGCGTGCTCGGTGGTCAGCAGATGGACGCGCTGGGAGGTGTGCGCGGCGGCGTCGGCCGCCGCGGCCTTGCCGTGCTCGGAGCCGAACGCGGCGACGCGGGCGTCCTCGTCGTCGAAGTAGAGCTCGTTCACCGAGTCGTACGCCCCGCCGTCGCCGTTGGTCACGCTCACCGTGTACTTCCGCAGGCCGGGCAGCTTCCTGGCGAACTCGACGTGGTCCTCCACCACCCACTTCGCGAACTCCTCGTGGGACAGGCCCTCGGCCCGCTTGAGCAACGAGACGACTTTCAACATGGTTCCTCCTTGGATTTTCGGTTACCTCAGCCGCTTTCGCCGCGCAGGGCGTCCAGGCCGCGCAGGACACGTTCGGGGGTGAACGGCATCGAGTCCAGGCGCACGCCGCAGGCGTCGAAGATCGCGTTGGCGATGGCCGGGATCGGGGCGTTCGCCGTCATCTCGCCGATCCCCTTCGCCCCGTACGGCCCGTTCGCGGAGGGGCGCTCCAGGAACAGGCTGTGCTGGACCGGGATGTCGGCGGGCCCGGGCATCAGGTACCCGGCGAAGTCGCGCGGCCCGTGGTCGCGCCACGGGTAGTAGGGCTCGGTGGTCTCGAACAGGGCGTGTGACACGCCCATCCAGGCCCCGCCCTCCACCTGCTGCGTCGCCATGGCCGGGTTGAGCGCCCGGCCGACCTCGTAGGCGTTGTACAGCTCCAGCACCTCCACCACCCCGGTCTCGTCGTCCACCTCCACGACGGCGGCCGTGCACGCGTGCGCCTGGCAGGAGTCGGGGTCCATCTCCCCCGTCTCGGGCACCGGCGCGCTCGGCTCCTTGAGGTAGATGCCGCGGCCGGAGATCGTCCGCCCGTGCTTGAAGTGCGCGGCCAGCGCCAGGTCGGTGATGTGGATGCCCTTCTCCTCCGCGCCCTTGAGCCTGATGAAGCCGGTGCCGTCGGTCTCCAGGTCGGCGGCGTCGACCTCCAGTTCCTCCGCGGCGACCTCCAGCATCACGGCGCGCGCCTCGGCCGCGGCCATGATGACGGCGTTGCCCACGCGGTGGGTGCCGCGGCTGGCGAAGGTGCCCATGCAGTGCGGGCCCGTGTCGGTGTCGGCGGTGTCGACGAGCACGTTCTCGATCGGCAGGCCGAGCGTCTCCGCGGCGCACTGGGCGGCGATCGTCTTGATGCCCTGACCCAGGTCCACCGAGGACAGCGAGATCACGAACGTGCCCGTGGTCGTGGCGTGGATCAGCGCCTGCGAGGGGTCGCCGCCCAGGTTCATGCCGGTCGGGTAGTTCACCGAGGCGTACCCGCGCCCCCGTAGCCTCGCCATCGCTACAGCCCTTCCCTGGTCGTGGAGGACATGCGCCGGTACGCCTCGGGCAGCTCGTGCCCGGCCATCTCCGCCGCCTTCTGGATCACTTCGACCAGGGCCGTGCCCTCGGCGACCTTGCGGTGGGCCTTGAGGTCCCCGTCGCGGTAGGCGTTGAGCAGGCGCAGCCGCAGCGGGTCCAGGTCCAGCGCGCGGGCGATCCGGTCCATCTGCGACTCCAGCGCGAAGTCGGCGATGGTCACGCCGAAGCCGCGCATGGCGCTGGACGGCGTGCGGTTGGTGAACACGCAGTGGCAGTCGGCCCAGACGTTCGGGATCGAGTAGGGGCCGGGCAGGTGCGCGGCGGCCTTCGTGGTGCCGTACGGGCTGTGGCGGGCGTACGCGCCGGCGTCGACGTACAGCGTGACCTTGCGGCCGATGATCCGGCCGTCGTTCATGACCGCGTCCTTGATGTAGATGCGCTCGGCCGCGCGCGGTGAGGAGACCTGCATCTCCTCGGCGCGGTCGTAGACGAACCTGACGGGGCGGTCGGCCAGCATCGCGGCCACGCACGCGACCGGCTCGACCACCACGTCCACCTTGCCGCCGAAGCCGCCGCCGACCGTCCCGCCGACGATGCGTAACCTGTTGAACGGCGTCTCCAGGATCAGGGCGGTGTTGTCCAGGGTGAAGAAGCACGCCTGGGTGTCGGAGTGGATGCGCAGCCGCCCGTCGGCCTGCGGGACGACGACGCAGCCGGTGGTCTCCACGGGAGCCTGCTCGATCGGCGCCGACTGGTAGCGCCACTCGAAGACGTGGTCGGCCCGCGCGAACGCCTCCTCCACGTCGCCGAACCTGATCCGCCGGCAGTGGTGGCCCTCGTAGATGAAGTGGTTCTGCCCGTGGTACTCGTTGACCAGCGGCGCGCCCTCTCGCAGCGCCTCCTCGACGTCGAAGACCGGCGGCAGGTCCTCGTACACGACCCTGATCCTGGCCGCGCCCTCCAGCGCGGCCGCCTCGGTCTCGGCGACCACGGCGCAGATCGGTTCGCCGAGGTAGCGCACCTTGTCCACGGCCAGGATGGGCTCGTCGTCCGGCCCGACGCCGATCAGCTTGAGCGGGGTGAAGAGGTTGTTCGGGATGTCGGCGTGGGTGAGGATCCGCAGGACGCGGGGCACGGCCAGGGCCTCGGTCAGGTCCACGTCCAGGATCCTGGCGTGGTGCCGGGCCGAGCGGTGCATCTTCAGGTGGGCGAGCCGCGGCGGGGCCACGTCCTCGAAGAACTCGGTACGCCCGGTGACGTGCCCGCGCGCGTCGGAGCGCTGGACCACCGAGCCGATGACGGTGAGGTCACCGCCGACCGTGCCCGCGGCGGCCCGTTCGGCGGTGAAGGTGCTCGTGTCGATCGGGGCGAGCCGGTACGTCATCGCGACACCACCCCCTGCGCGGCCCCCTCGCGGCGTCGTCTGGCCGCCTCGAGGATGGCGATCACAATGGGCCGGTAGCCGGTGCACCGGCAGACGTTGCCCGAGATCGCCTCGACGACGTCCTCCTGGCTCGGATCGGGGTTCCTGTCGAGCAGTTCCTCGGCGACCATGATCATGCCGGCCGTGCAGAAGCCACACTGGGTGGCGAAGCAGTCGACGAAGGCGCTCTGCACCTCGTCCAGCTCACCGCCGGCGGCGACCCCCTCCAGCGTGCGGATCGAGCGGCCCGCGACGGTCTCCACCGCGACCAGGCAGGAGACCTCGGGCCGGCCGTCGACCAGGACGGTGCAGGTGCCGCAGGCGCCCTGCGCGCAGCCTCGCTTGGCCGCGGTGAGCCCCAGCGACTCGCGCAGGCTCGCGAGCAGCGTGGCGCCAGGTGCGGCGATGAACTCGCGTTGCTCGCCGTTGACGACGAGCGAGACGATCTGTGACGGCACGGTCCACCTCTCACTGGTGCGGCTGACTGATGCGGCCTTGCTGCTGCTGGGGGAGGAAGGCCCGGCGCAGATGCACGGGCAGGACCCGTGCCCGGTACCACGCGCTGGCGTAGGCGTCGTCGAAGGGGTCGATGTCGCCGCGGGCCGCCTCGCCCGCCTCGGTGAGGACCTCGTGGGTCAGCGGCCGGCCCCGCAGCAGGTGCTCCGCCGACACCGCGCGCACCGGACGCGACGCGAGGCCGCCCAGCGCGATCCTGGCGGAGCCGACCACGCCGCCGTCGACGCGGGTGATGGAGGCGACGGTCACGATCGCCGCCGAGTTCAGGCGGCGGCGCATGGCCTTGTGGTAGTACCAGGTGCCAGGCTCGGGCAGCGCGACCCGCACCGCCACGACGACCTCGCCCGCGGCGATCCCGGATGCCAGCACGTCGGCCACCGGTGCGTCGCGCCAGCCGCCCGGCCCGGCGATCTCGCAGGTCGCGTCGAGAGCGAGCAGGCAGACGGCCAGATCGCCGTACGGCTGAGCGACGAACAGATTGCCGCCCACGGTGGCCTGGTTACGGATGGCCGGGGAGGCGATCGTCCGCAGCGCCGGACGCAGGAACGCGAGCCCCGGATGCTCGCCGACGGCGGTGAACGTGGCCGCCGCCCCGATCCTGGCCACCCCGTCACGCACCTCGACGCCGCCGAGCCCCGCACGGCGCAGGCTGACCAGCTCGGTCACGGGCGCGGCCCCGCTGTTCACCAGCGGCATCACGACCGTGCCGCCACCCATGATCCAGCCGTCCCCTGCCAGGCAGGCGACCGCGGCATCGGCTGACTCCGGCACGTGCACCGCGCGGATCACCATGTGCGGGCCTCCTTGTGAGTATTATCGATAATTGATTATCGACAAACCCGCGTCAAGCGACCCGGCTGGACAATCGACAATCGGTAGGATCACCCTCATGACCGAAGAGCCCGCCAAGCTGCCGCGCCTCACGCTGGCGCGGCAGATCCGCGACTCACTGGTCGCCAGCATCGTGTCCGGCCACTTCGGCGCGGGCGAGCGGCTGGTGGAGACGCGGCTCGCGGCCACTTATGGCACCAGTCAGGCGCCCGTACGCGAGGCGCTGCGCGAGCTGGAGGCCATGCGGCTGGTGGAGACCCAGCCGCGCCGCGGCACTTTCGTCCGGCCCTTCGTACAGGAGACCCTGCGCGAGAGCTACGTCGTACGGGCGGCGCTGGAGGAGACGGCCACCCGGCTCGCCCTGCTGGCCGGGACCGTACCGGTGAAGGCGATGCGGGCGGACGTGGCGGCGATGCGGGCCGCCGCGGAGAGCGGCGACGGAGAGGCGTCGGCGCGCGCCAGCGTGTCCTTCCACCGGCACATCGTCGAGGCCGCGCACAACGAACTGCTCAAGCTCACCTGGGAGGGCCTGCAGATCGAGGCGCGGACCTCGGTCACGATGGTCGCCACCGAGGTCGACCTGCACGACATCGTCCAGGACCACGCCGAGTTGCTGGCCGCGATCGAGGACGGCGACCTGGAGGTCGCGTGCAGACATGCCCGCGACCACCAATGGCACTACGCCGACCTCCCGCACGACGCCCACGGCCGCACACGCGACTCAGCCGCGGGCTGACCCCGGTCGCGATCAGCGCGGGATGACGCCGACCCGCCGCGCCCAGGACTCGTATTCGGTGGCCAGTTCGGCGACGAGATCGGGGTGGCGTTCGGTGAGGTCGGCCAGTTCGGAGCGGTCGGTGTCCATGTCGTACAGCTCCCATGGCCCCGCGTGCTCGCGGACCAGCTTCCACCGTCCGCGGCGTACCGCGGCGTTGCCGAGGTGCTCCCAGAACAGGGGCACGTCCTGGACCGGCGCGCCGCGCAGGGCGGGCAGCATGCTGCGTCCCTCAGGCGGCGGCACCTCACGCCCCCGGTACTCGCGCGGGTGGTCGACGCCGGCGGCGCCGAGCAGGGTGGGCAGCACGTCGGTGAGCTGGAAGGGCGTCCTGGCGATCCGACCTCCGGTCAGGCCACCCGCGGGCCAGTGCGCGATGAACGGGGTCGCGATGCCTCCCTCATGGACCCACCGTTTGTAGAGGCGGAACGGGGCGTTGGACAGGTTGGCCCACGCGGGACCGTAGCTCGCGTAGGTGTCCTCCGGGCCTGGGTCGACGCAGGGGACGTTGCCGACGCGCAGCTCGGCGCCGTCCCTGGTGGCCGCCGGCATGATGTGGCGCCTGGACCGGAACTCCTCGGGATCACCGAGCGGCAGTATCTCGGCGCAGCCGCCGTTGTCCGACAGGAACACCACCAGGGTGTCGTCCGAGACCCCGGACGCCGCCAGCCGGTCGAGGACGCGGCCGATCCCCCGGTCCATCCGCTCGACCTGGGCCGCGTACACCTGCATGCGACGCGCCTCCCACGCCTGGTGCGGCGCCGTCGTCCACCGCGGTTGCGCCGGGTCGGGCGCGGACAGTGCCGACTCGGCGCCGAGCTGGCCTTCCGCGTGCAGCCGGTCGAGCCTGCGGGCGCGGAGTTCGTCCCAGCCCGCGGCGTAGACGCCGTCGTACCCGGCGATGTCCTCCTCGGGCGCGTGCAGCGGCCAGTGCGGCGCGGTGTAGGCGACATAGGCGAAGAACGGGCGCTCCGCGGCGGCCTCCCTGCCGATGAACTCCACCGCGTGATCGGTGATCGCGTCGGTGTAGAAGAACCGGGGATCGCGGGCCTCGGCGCTCGCGTCCGCCTCGCCGCGGTACAGGGTCGCCGGGTCGTAGTAGCTCCCGCATCCGCTGAGCGTCCCGAAGAAGTCGGCGAATCCCCGCCGGGTGGGCCACGAGCCGGCCGGCTCCCACAGCGGCCCGCTCAGGTGCCACTTGCCCGACATGCCGGTGGCGTACCCGGCGTCCCTGAGCATCTCGGCGACGGTCACGCAGCGGTCGTCGAGGCTGCCCGGGTACCCTCCGGGCGCGCCGTTGCCGGCCAGGACGCCGATGCCGGTCTGGTGCGGGTGCGACCCGGTCAGCAGGGACGCGCGCGACGGGCTGCATCTCGCCGTGTTGTAGAACTGCGACAGCCGCACCCCGGACCGTCCGATCCGGTCGAGGTTCGGGGTGCGGATCTCACCGCCGTAACAGCCGAGGTCCGAGTAACCCAGGTCGTCGGCGAGGATCAGCACGATGTTGGGCGTTCTCACGTCGTGCTCTCAATCCCGCCGACGCAGCCAGGCGGCCGTGTCCGGTCCGAGCGGGCCGGGTGTCGCGTCGAGGGTGTCGCTGCGCAGGAGGGTGACCGAATTCTCGGGCAGCGGCACCTCCGTGGGGCCGAGGTTGACGACGCACTCGAAGTCCGGTCCGCGCAGGAAGCGGAGGATCGAGCCGGCTCGGTCCACCCACTCCAGCTCCTGCGGGACCTCCAGCTTCCCGCGGATCCGCAGCGCCCGCGCCACGAGGTGATAGGTGGAGGCCGGGTCGTCGAGCTGGTTACGCACCGAGAGCCGCTCCCAGCCGGGAGGCTGCGGAAGCCACGGGTCCGCGGACCCGAACCCCGCGCCGTCCGGCTCCGCCGTCCATGGCAGCGGTACGCGGCAGCCGTCGCGTCCCCGGCGCCGGCCTCCGGAACGGGTCCAGATCGGATCCTGGAGGCGATCGTCGGGGATGTCCATATGGTCGGGCAGCCCGAGTTCCTCGCCCTGATAGAGGTAGGCGACGCCGGGCAGCGCCAGCATCAGCAGCAGCGCGGCCCTGGCACGGCGGCGGCCCAGCTCCTCGTCGACCGGGCCCAGCTCGTGACCGGACCTGCCCTGCTGCTTGCGGGTGTCCGAACGGCCGTAACGGGTCACCGTACGTTCGACGTCATGATTGGACAGGACCCAGGTCGGCGGCGCGCCGGCGAGGGACATCGTGCGGAGCGTGGAGTCGATCACCGTGAACAGGTCGCCGGCGTCCCAGGCGGACTGCAGGAAGGGGAAGTTGAAGGCGGTGTGGAGCTGGGCCGGCGCGACGTACCTGGCCAGCCGCTCGGGATCCTGCACCCACGCCTCGGCCACGAAGACCCTGGGCGGGTCGTACGCGTCCGCCACCGCGCGCCAGTCCCGGTAGATCGCGTGCACCTCGTCGCGGTCCCGGTGCGGATGGTCCGGCACGTTGGTCAGGACGAGCAGGTCTTCCTCCCGGTAGCCCAGATCGGGGTAGCCGGGGTGCTTGATCAGCCCGGTGGCGACATCGATCCTGAACCCGTCGACCCCGCGGTCGAACCAGAAGCGCAGGATGTCCAGGAACTCCGCGCGGACCTCGGGGTTGGACCAGTTCAGGTCGGCCTGGCTGGGATCGAACAGGTGCAGGTACCACTGCCCGTCCGGCACCCGGGTCCAGGCCGGGCCGCCGAACGTGCTGCGCCAGTCGTTGGGCACGACCTCCCCGTCCAGGAAGTGGTATCTGGCGCGTTCTGGGGAGCCGGGCGGGGAGGCCAGCGCGGCCTGGAACCAGGGGTGTTCGGTGGAGGTGTGGTTCGGCACGACGTCCAGGATGACCCGCAGGCCATGCTGGTGCGCCTCCGCGATGAGCCGCTCGGCCTCGCGGACATCGCCGTATTCGCGGGCGATGGCGCGATAGTCGGACACGTCGTAGCCGCCGTCGTTGTTCGGCGACTCGTACCACGGCGTGATCCAGATGGCGTCGACCCCGAGGCCGGCCAGATAGCCCAGGCGAGCGCGGATCCCGGCGATGTCGCCGAACCCGTCGCCGTCACCGTCCGCGAACGACCGGATGTACACCTGGTAGATCGCCGCGGTACGCCACCACTCGACGTCACTCATTCGGCGGCTCCGATCAGTTCCGGCTCGAATCCGGCCAGGAACTCCCGCAGCGCCGCCAGCTCGGCGCCGTCGAGGGTCCGCAGCGGCGGGGCGACCGCCGCCCGGCACAGACCGCGCAGGGCCAGGGTCGCCTTGATGACCGGGACTCCGGGCCGGACCCGCTGGTGTATCCCGATCAATCGGATGATCCGTTCCTGTGCCTGGACGGCACGCTCCTGATCGCCGGCGTGGTGGGCGGCGACCAGTTCGAGGGCGACGCGCGGGGCGATGTTGGCGATCCCGGGGGTGAGCCCGTCCGCGCCCTCGGCCAGCGCGCCGAGCATCTTGCCTTCCGCACCCTGGTTCACCCCGAAGTGCGGCCGGTGGCGTTTGACGTCGAGCCACTGCCGCAGGATGTCCATGTCGCCCGAGCTGTCCTTGACGCCGACGACATGCTCCATGTCGGCGACGGCCGCGATCGAGCCCGCCGAGAACGGCGGCGCGTAACGGGGGATGTTGTAGGCGATCACCGGCACGGCCGCCGTCCGGCCGGCTCGGTAGTGTTCGATGATGTCGCGCTCGTCATGGTGGAAATAGCAGGGCGGGCTGAGGGCGACCGCGTCGCACCCGGCCTCCGCGGCGAGCTCGGCCCGCCGCAGCGATTCCCGGGTGCCGGCGGCCGAGACGTTGACGACGACCGCGCCGTCCGGCACCAGCGTCCGCCAGAGGCCGACGGCGTCGCCGAGGAACGCGCCGATCTCCGCCGTCTGGTGCATCGGCCCTTCGCCGTTCGTGCCCAGCAGCATGATCTTCGTGATGCCCGCGGCGGCGAGCGCGCCGAAGTAGCGCGGGCCGGCCGCGAGGTCGGGCCGGCCGCTCTCGTCGATCGGGGTCACGGCGGGCACGATCACCCCTGATACGGACATCAGTACCCCCGGATCTCTGGCCAGGCCAACTCGACGCCGTCGGCTTTCAGCGCGCTCTGGAACGCCCGCAGGTGTCCTTCCTTGCGCCGGACGTCATGCGGCTCCACCGTCTCCCCCAGGCAGTAGGCCACCAGCGAGCCGGCGGCCTCGCCGATGTTCCACTCCACCGGGTGCAGCCGGTAGCAGCCGTTGGTGATGTGGGTGGTGCCGATGTTCTTGCCGGCCGGCAGCAGGTTCCGCATCCGTACGGGCAGCAGGGCGCCGAGCGGGATCTGGAACGGGCTGCTGGCGACGTCGATGTAGTTGTCGCCGCCGGTCGAGGGATGCAGGTCGATCCGGTACATGCCGATCCCGACCGAATCGTCGTACGAGACCGCGCCCGCCGTACCCCGAACGGCGAGAGAGAGGTCCTGTTCGACGACCGTGTACTCGGCCTTGATCCGCCTGGACTCGCGGATGTACGGCGCGGCGGCGAATCCGTCGACGGTGTCCATGACATCCGGCCGCAGCCGCAGCCCCGGCCAGCCGCGACCGCCGTCCGGCCGCGGCGCCTCGGTCTGCAGCCAGTAGAGCATGCTCGCGGAGAGCTCACGCGCGCCGGCGAGATGGCGCGCCTTCTCCTCCTCGCTCACTCCGATGATCGGCCCCGCCACGTAGTCGATCATCGGCCAGTTCACCAGGGTGACGTCGCTGGTCACGAAGCCGGGCTCGTACTGTTCGCGGGCGACGGCCCGGCGGAACTCCCACAGTTCGCGGTCCCCGGGGTCCTCGCTCTGGTCGGCGAGCACGGGCCCGGACCGGATGTTCGGGGTGAACGTCCGCGTCAGCGGCTCCCTCGTCCGCGGGTCCGGGGCGGTCAGCCCGACCTGCGGCCCCGGCCAGTAGCCTGGGCGGTACGCCCGCCAGTGGTCGTAGTTCGCCGGCCGGTCGATCACGTGGTCCTCCCCCTCCCGATGATCGACGGCGAACACCCAGGAGAACGCCTGCATGTTGCCGGGCTGCGCCACCTCGGGCGCGCTCGGCTCACCGGTCTCGTGCCGCGACTCGAACCCGGTGACATGCTCCGCACCGGCGAGCGGCAACACGTCCCCGAGCTCGGTGGCGTCCAGATAGTACGGGCTCACGACGTGCACCAGCCCGGCGTCACCGCGGTCCACCGTGACACTGCGGACCCGGTCGCCGTCGGTCTCCGCCGCCACCGGCAGCGCACCGAGCAGGATCCGCAGCCGGCCACTGCTCAGGTAGGGGTCGATCATCGCGCGGAGCACCGCGCCACTGACCCGCGGCTCATGGCACAGCGCACCGACCCTGCCCAGCCCGGGATTCAGGTGTGGCTCACTCCTGGCCGCCACGGTGAGCGGATACCAGGTCCGGTAGTGGTCGCGGACCGCGGACCGGTACCGGCGGTAGGAGGCGGTGCAACCGAACTGCTCGATCCACCTGTGCTCGTCCGGGGGCACGCCCTGACTGGTGAACTGCCCGCCGATGCGGTCGCCTTCCTCGGTCAGCACCACCCGCAGCCCGTGCCGCAGAGCTGCTAGTGCGGCGGCGACTCCGCCGACTCCGCCGCCGATGATGGCCAGATCCACGTCAGTGATCCGCGATTCCAAAGTGGTTCCGTCCTGTTGCATGTGATTTCAGGCGCCCTCTAGGTCGAGGGCGGCGTCGAGAAGTTTCCTGGTGTACGGATGGCCGGGCCGCTCGAACAGATCGTCGGCGGTCGCGGTCTCGACCAGGCGGCCCTGGTGCATGACCGCCACCCGGTCCGCGATCTGCCTGACCACCCCGAGGTCGTGGGTGATGAAGAGGATGGCGAGCCCGCGGTCGGCGCGCAGGCCGGCCAGCAGCCGCAGGATCTGGGACTGCACCGAGACGTCGAGCGCCGAGACGGCTTCGTCGCAGACCAGCAGCCGGGGCCGCAGGGCGAGCGCCCGCGCGATGCTGACCCGCTGGCACTGCCCGCCGGACAGTGCCGTGGGACGGCGGGTGGCGACGCCGGCGTCCAGGCCGACGTCGGCGAGCAGCTCGTCGATCGCGGCGTCCCAGGATCGGCCCGCCGGGGCGGCCGAGGGATGGGTCCGCCAGGTCTCGCCGATGATCGACCGGACGGTCATCCGGGGGTTGAGCGAGGCCGCGGGATCCTGGAAGACCATCTGGATGGCCCGCCGGGTCGCCGGCGACCGCTTCGCCACCGGGCCGACCGGAGCCCCGTCGAACAGGACCGCCCCGCCCTGCTGGGCCTGGAGTCCGACGACGCAGCGGGCGACCGTGGTCTTCCCCGAGCCGGACTCCCCCACGACCGCCAGGGTCTCGTCAGGGCGTACGGCGAAGGAGACGCCGTCGACGGCATTCGGCTTGGCGGCACGCCTGCGGTGGAAGTTGACGACGAGGTCGCGTACCTCGATCAAGCTCACGTCTCCTCCGGAAAGTGACAGGCGACCTGCCGGCCGGCGGCGATCTGGCGCATCTTCGGCACCTCGCTCCCGCACCGGTCCTGCGCCTTGGCGCACCGGGGATGGAAGGGGCATCCGCTGGGGCGTTCCGCCGGGCTCGCGGGGCTGCCGGGCAGCGGCTCGGCGATGGCCGTCTTGCTGCGTACGGCCGGGACGCTCACCACGAGCGCCCGCGTGTACGGGTGCGCCGGGCTGTTGAACACCTCGTGGCCGCTGCCGATCTCGCAGATCCGGCCGGCGTACATGACGACGACCTCGTCCGCCACGTGTGCCATCACTCGCAGGTCGTGGCTGACCAGCAGCATGGCCGTGCCCTCCTCGTCGCGGATGCGCCGCAGCAGCGCGAGGATGCGGGCCTGCACGGTGACGTCGAGCGCCGTCGTCGGTTCGTCGGCGAGGATGAGCCGCGGCGAGCCCGCGAGTGCCGTCGCCACCATGGCCCGCTGTCGCAGCCCGCCCGAATACTGGTGCGGGAACTGAGCGTGCCGGGTCTCCGGGTCAGGGATGCCCACCCGGTCGAGCAGGTCGATCACGGTACGGCGGACCTCCTTGGCGGGCATTCCGCCGCGCCGCAGGATCTCGCCGACCTGCCGGCCGATCGTCTGCGTCGGGTCCAGCGCCGCCTGGGGGTCCTGGAAGATCATCGCGATGCCGCGCCCGCGCAGCCGGCGCCGGTCCTGCTCGGGCATGGTGACCAGGTCCTCGCCCTGCCACAGCATCCGGCCGGAGACCGCCGCGCCGGGCGGCAGGAGGCCGATGACGGCCGTCGCCGTCATCGTCTTGCCGCTGCCCGACTCACCGATCAGGCCGGTGGTCCGGCCCGCCGCGACGGTGAACGAGACATCGTCCACCACACGGACCGGGCCGTCCTGGCCTGGCAGGTCGATCGACAGGTGCTCGATCCGGAGCAGCGGAGCCTCCTGCGACGGGCGAGGCTCCGCCGCCGCCGAATCGGTCACTCTCGAAGACTGACTCATGATCCAGCGTTGCCGATTCGGATCGTGGAGAAGTCCGGCGTGAGGTCCGGGGGAATGGTGAGGCCCTGCACGGACTTGTTCCGCACGTACAGGTTCTTCACGAACATGGGGTACATACCGACTGCGTCATCCCAAATGATCTTGTTGGCCTGCGCGTACAGTTCCTGCCGCTTGGCGGTGTCACTGGTCGAGCCCGCCTCGGCCAGCAGCGCGTCGAGGTCCTTGTTGCAGTAGCCCGTGCGCTTGGCCGCACAGGTGTACAACCGGCCGAGGTTGGTCGCCGCGTCGAAGCCGGCGGTGCCGAACTGCTGGATGTTCAGATCCCACTTGAGCGCGAGCAGATCCTGCAGGAAGACGGCGGACTCCTTCTGGATCGGCTCGACCTTGACGCCGATCTTCGCCAGGTCGCTCGCCACCGCGTCGGTGAACTGCTGGAACTGCGGCTGGGAGAACTGGAGCCGGATCGTCTGGTCGTAGTCGAAGCCGGCCTCGTCCAGCGCCGCCTTGGCCGCGGCCGGGTCGTACGTGACCGGGGTCTGCGGCGCGTAGCCGAGCACGTTGGGGGTCAGCACCGAGTCCGCCACCGAACCGGTCTCGGGGAACAGCGACTTGATGATGGTGGCGAAGTCGACCGCCTGCCACAGCGCGCGCCGGACGGCGGGCTCTTCGAGGCCCTTGGCCGAGCTGTTCATCCACATGGTGATGACGCCGTTACCCGCGTCCTTCTCCACCACGAGGTCGGAGCTGCCCTTCAGACCCGGCAGCTGGTCGTCGGGGACCGCCCACGTCAGGTCCACCTCGCCGGTCTTCAGCGCGGTCATCCGCGCCGCCATCTCCCCGATGCTGCGCAGCTCCAGGCGGTTCAGCGCCGGCTTGCCGCCCCAGTAGCCGGGGTTGGGGGCGAGCACCAGGCTCTGGCCCGGCGTGAACTGCTGGACGACGAACGGGCCCGAGCCGATCGGCTTGGCCCAGCCGGCGTTCTGGTGCGCGGCGGGGGTGACATAGAAATTGCCGAGCTTGCCGAGCAACGCGGGATCGGGGTCCTCGGCCGTGATGACGACCGTGTTCGCGCCGCTCTCCTTCGCCTCGTGGCCGGCGAAGTTGCCGGCCAGCGCGCCCTTGAGCTCCAGGACGCGGTTGAAGGAGGCGACGACGTCGGCGCTGGTGAGCGGCGTGCCGTCGGAGAACTTGACGTTGTTCCGCAGCGTGAAGGTCCACTCCGTGGCGTCCTCGTTGGGCTGCCACGACTCGGCGAGCACGCCCTCGAACTCGCCCTTCCCGACCGTGCGGACCAGCGCGCTGAAGATCGCCTTGGCCGCGACCTGGGTGCCGTTGTCCATCGCGGACGCACCGTGCGGGTCGAGGTTCTCGATCGGGGTCCACACCGCGACGGCCAGCTCCTGCCGCACGTCACCGCCGGCGGGCGAGCCGCCGGTGGTGGTGGTGCAACCGACCAGCCCGACGATGGAAACTGTCGCGGCGGCGAGGGCCATCGCACGACGAAGCCGAATCGGCCTCATATAAATCCCTCCTGACATTGGCTGAGCCGTCAGCGGCTGGTGCCGAGACGCTGGGTGAGGTGGTCGCCGAGCAGGCCTGTGCTCACCACGAGGCCGGTCAGCGCCAGCCCCGGTAGCGCCGAAATCCACCAGGCGGTGTCCAGATAGTCCTTGCCGTTCGCGATGACCTGGCCCCAGGAGACCGTGGCCGAGGGCAGTCCGAGGCCCAGGAAGCTGAGGCCGGCCTCGGACAGCACCGCGCCGGCGAACTCCGTGGTCGCGAGCGCGGTCACCGGGCCGATCACGAACGGGATGATGTGCCGGATGATCAGGACCGGGGTGGGCACCCCGATCAGCCGCGCGGCGTCGACCCACGGCCGTTCGCGCAGCGAGAGGGTGAGACCGCGGGCGAGCCTGGCGAAGCCGACCCAACCGGCCACCGACAGCGCCACGATCACGACCAGCATGCTGCGCTCGAAGAGGCCGGCGATCACGATCGCCAGCAGGATGCCGGGGAAGGCCATCAGGATGTCGATCAGCCGGGAGATCGCGACGTCGGTCCAGCCGGCGAGGTACCCGGCGAGCGTCCCGAAGGCCAGCCCGACCAGCAGGCAGGCGGCCACCACAGAGATCCCGATGATGATCGACGTCCGGGCGCCGTAGACGAGTTGGCCGAGCATGTCACGGCCCGCGCCGTCGGTGCCGAGCACGGCGACCGTGCCGTCCGCCCTGACCGCCCCGATCGGCAGCAGCCGGTCCGCCACACTGGTCGCCACCGGATCGTACGCGATCAGCAAGGGGCCGATCAGGCCGACGAGCAGGAATCCGACGAGGACGACGGCGGCGATCGCGGCGACGGCCGGCGTGGACCGCAGGCGGACGGGCCACAACCGTGGCCGGACGGTTGTCGCGCTCATGCGCCTGCCCCCAGTCGTACGCGCGGGTCAAGCCGGGCGGCGATCAGATCCGCCGCGACGTTGCAGCAGACCACGATGACCGCGATGAGGAGCACGGCGGCCTGCACGATCGAGTAGTCCCGGTTCGCGACCGCGGTCACCAGCAATGAGCCGAGGCCGGGCCAGGTGAAGACGCTCTCCACGATCACCGCGCCGCCCAGCAGCGTGCTGACGTGCAGCGCGCCGACGGTCACCACCGGGGTCGCCGCGTTGCGCACCACGTGTCCTGTCACCACCTCGCGCTTGCTGAACCCCTTGGCGTACGCCCGCCGCACGTAGGGCTCCGCCATGGTGTCGGCGACGCTGCTTCGCGTGATCCGGGTGAGAAGCGCGGTGAAAGGCGCGGCCAGCGTGAGCGCGGGGAGCACGATGTGGGCCGGGGTGCCGGTGCCCGCGCTGGGGAGCAGCCGGAGTTGCAGCGCCATCACCAGGATCAGCATGATCCCGATCCAGAACGGCGGCATGGAGTAGAGGGTCAGGGCGAAACCGGAGATCCCACGGTCGATCCACCGGCCGCGATAGGCGCCGGCCAGCGCCCCGAGGACCACGCCCGACATCGCTATGACGGTCGCGGCCAGGGTGAGCTCCACCGAGGCCGGCAGCCGGGACAACACCAGCTCGAACGCCGGTTGCCCGAAGCGGTAGGACTCGCCGAAGTCGAGCGTCGCCAGCTGGCCCAGATAGTGCCAGTACTGGACCCACAGCGGCTGGTCCAGGCCGAGCCTGGCCCGGGCGGCCCCGACCTCGGCGGCCGTGGCGTCCGGCCCGAGCAGTACCAGCGCCTGGTCTCCCGGGGCGATCCGCATGATGAAGAACACCAGCGTGGCGGCCCCGAAGATGATCAGTACACCGGTCGCCGCCGTGCGCAGCGCGTACCTGGTCATCGCCGGACCACCCGGCTGACCGAGTTGCCGCGCACGTCGGCGCAGGGCACGAGCAGTTGAAGTGGCGGCTCGTCCGCGCCTTCGAGCAGGTTGACGAGCAGTCGCACCGAGGCCCGCCCTATTTCGACTCTGGGTATCTCGAACGACGTCCAGATCCGGGTCGTCGTCGGCGCCGGGGCGGAGCCCAGGAAGGCGACGGACAGGTGGTCGGGAATGCCCAGACCGGCCGCCTCGGCGGCCTCGGCCAGCGCGATACCGGTGGCATTGTCCTCGGAGGGCTCCACGAGCACCACGGTGATTCCCGCCCGGACCCATCCGGTGACCCGGTCGGCGTCGATGTCCTCGGCGCCGGAGGAGAACTCGACAACGAGGTCGTCCGCGACCAGGCCCGCGGCCTGGGCGCCCTGTCGTAAGCCCAGCTCGCGATCCTCGCCCGGCTCGGCGCCGTCGGTCTGTCGCAGGAGCAGGATCCGCTGATGCCCGAGCGCGGCCAGCTCCTCCACGAGGGCCGCGGTCGGAGCGACGTAGTCGGGGGCGACGTAGGACAGCTCGGCTCCCGCTATGTCGCGCCGTCCGATGAAGACGAACGGGAAGCCCTCCTTGGCCAGGGCCGCCAGGTCGTCCCGCGAGATGTGCCGGCCCAGCAGGACGCAGCCGTCGGCTTTCAGCAGCGCGTTGCGCCCCATGGCGTAGACGCCCCGCTGGGCGGTGTTGGCCGAGGTGAACAGCAGCAGGTCGTAGCCGAGCCTGGCCGCCTCCTCCTCCACCCCGAGCAGGAACGGGTGATAGAAGTCCCGCTGGTCGACCGGGAACACCGACTCGAACGTGTAGAGCCCGATGGTCTTGACGGTCATCCCGCGCAGCGCACGGGCGGCGGGGTTGACGGCGTACCCCAGGTCTTCGATCGCCTGTTGGACGCGCCGGCGGGTCTCCTCGGACACCGGCGCGTCCGCGCGCTCGTTGAGCACGAGGGAGACGGTGGCCTGGGACACTCCGGCCCGCTGGGCGATCTCGACTTGGGTGGGGCGCCGCGGCCCGACTCGTTTGCGCATGGCGATCCAGTTGACTAATACGTAACGACTGCGCGGCAGCCTAGACACCCGAAGCGGTCCGCACAAGGGGTAAGTTTCGCCAACATTGCCGCTAAGTGTCGCAAGAGCGGCTTTTATTGCCTCTTGTGAGACAGATCTCACGTCTGTACGATCCTCGATCTATACGTATCGAGCCACGTATTGGGAGGTAGGGGCCATGTCCGAAGGCACCGATCGTCGAGCGCTGTTACGAATCGGCGGTGTGGCACTGGGCGCGGCCGCGGCGGCCGCGTCATGGGGAGCGGCACCCGCGGCCGCCGCGGCCGCGGACCCGGCGGATGTCGTCACCCCGCAGCAGTTCGGCGCGCTGGCCGACGGCCTCCACGACGACACAGACGCCATCGAGCAGGCCATCAACGCCCAGCGGACCCGGCTGAACCGGATCGTCCTCTTCCCGCCAGGCACCTACCGGATCACCCGCACCATCGTCATCCCCGACCTGCCCGGGGAGCCCTTCAACCGGATCCAGCTGCGCGGCTACAGCACCATGACCAACCGTGCCTCGATCATCCATGTGACACACGACGGGGTGGGCATCGACGTCCGGTGCTCCCTCGCCGCGATCTACGGCCTGGCCTTCGTCGCCCCGGCCAAGACCGCCGGCAACGTGGCGCTGCGCTTCGCCGGTGAGGCCAACACCGACGACACCGACGCCGCCATCCTGGAGTGCACGTTCGTGTCGTTCAAGCTCGCCGTCGAGCATGTCGGCCGCGGGCTGTACTTCTCGCACAACCTCGTCGCCCTCTGCACCACCGGCGTCAGCCTCGCCTGGCCGACCGGCGGCGTGGAAGGCGGCGCCGACCATGTTCCGCCGTACGGGCTGCGGAAGTGGCTCATCACCAACAACCACTTCCACAGCCCGTTCCAGGCCATCGTCACGCAGGGCGCCGAGGACAGCGACTTCCGCGGCGCGATCATCCAGGGCAACCTGCTCGACATCGGCAGGCGGCTGCTGATCGGCAGCCTGAGCAACTCCACCATCAGCGGCAACGTGGTGGAGAAGGCGGACAACGGGCCGATCATCGAGATCACCAGCGGCGGCCACAACCTGGCCATCGGCGACAACGTCCTCGGCGGGTTCGAGCCCCCGCAGAACAAGGGGCCGAGCGCCATCCAGTTCTCCAGCGGCGTCACCGCGCACAACGTCACCATCAGCGGGAACACCTTCAACTGGCTCAACCACTCGCCGATCCGCTTCGAGAACGACGCCAGCAAGATCACCATCGCGAACAACTCGTTCGACAACTGGAACCTCGACGCCAAGACCGACGCGGCGGCGATCAGGGTGGCGGGGAAGGCGCGAGAGTTCAGCGTCATCGGCAACGTCATCTCCGCCGATCCGGCCGGCCGGCCGCCGATCCTGACCACCGGCGGGCTGCACGACTCCCACGTCATCGGCAACGCCTCCGAGCAGGTTCCGCTGGTCGCGGGCACGGTGGGCGAGGATTCTTTCGTGCAGGCCGAGCCTGGCCGGTTCAACCGTCTCGAAGTGGCCGGGCCGCTGGGAGCGGCGGCCAAGGTGGTGAGCACCTGGACCGGCTCGGTCAAGGTGGGCGAGGACCGCTACGGCTCGTTCGTCGTCGAGGGCAACAACGCCAACCCCGGCGTCAAGGGCGGGCTGCGGGTGGTCCCGGTCAACGCGTCGGGATCGGCGGCCACCGAGTTGCTGTGCTCGACCACGTCCACCAACGAGTTGGTCTCCATGGTCTCCAACGCCACCGGACTGGTTCCGCCTGCCGACAACGTACGAGATCTGGGCAGCGCGGACCGTCGGATGCGAGCCGTGCACACGCACCAGGTGGTCCTGTCCGAGCACGCGGCGGGCACCCTGCCGAACGCGGCCGACCACACCGGCGGCCTCATCCTGATCCACGACCCGAAGACCGGCAAGCGCGGCCTCGCCCTCTCCGACGGTGGGTCCTGGCGAAACGTCGCCCTCGGCGCCGAGGTCTGAGCATGGCGGTGATCCGATTCGCCCCGGGCGCGCGGCCGGCCGTCTGGCGGGGAAGCCTGGCCTGGACGGGCTCGTGGCAGCCGTGGCGGCTGCCACCGGATCTGATCGCCACCGCCCACGCTCCGGGCCTGGTCACGACCGCGCGGATGCCGGCCGGCGTCCGCGCGGTCGTCCGTACCGACGCGACCGCGCTCGAGCTGCGGACCTTCGCCGTGAACGATGAGGTGACGTCGCTGGACGTCGTCGTGGACGGCACGCTGTGGCGGCGGACGCCGCTGACGGCGGGGGCGGCGACGAGCCAGGTCACGTTGCCGCCCGGCGCCAAGGTCGTCGAGGTCTGGCTGCCCCAGTTCGGCGAGCTCCGCACCGGACCCCTCGTCCTGCACGGCGCCACGTATGCCACCGCCGCGGATGAGGGCTTCCGCTGGGTCACGTACGGGAGCTCGATCACGCAGTGCCGTTCGGCCTCCGGCCCGAGCGAGACGTGGCCCGCTCTCGTCGCCCGGCGCCTCGGCTGGGATCTCACGTGTCTCGGATTCGCCGGGGAGTGCCATCTCGATCCCGTCGTCGCCAGGACGATCACGCGTACGCCCGTGGACCTGATCTCACTGTGCCTCGGCATCAACATCTACGGCAGGGCGAGCCTCGGCCCGCGAACGCTCGCCGGCCAGGTGTCGGGTTTCGTCCAGACGATTCGCGACGCTCAGCCGCACGTCCCGATCGTCGTGATCTCCCCGATCGTCTCACCGAGCCGTGAGCGGTCGCCCAACCAGGCGATGATGACCCTCGACGACGTCCGCGGCACCGTCACGGACGCCGTGACCACGCTGCGGCGTCGCGGCGACGCACAGCTCCACCTCATCGACGGCCCGAGCGTTCTGGGCCCCGACGATGCGCACCTGCTGGCTGACGGCCTGCATCCAGGCGCCGACGGCTACCATCTCATGGCCGAGCGGCTCGCCCCCCGGCTGGCGGCCATCGCGCCCGAGCCCTGATCGAACCAAGCCACCAGAAGGACCCGCAGCGGGTGGAGACTTTGGGGGTTCGCGGGGGGCTAGCCCTCCGCGGGGTCGACGTTGGCGTTGTACTTCTGGATGGGCGTCTGCAAGGTGGCTGCCGCGTTCTGCATCGCCTGGCCGGCCGACGTCTTGGGCTCCTGCCCTGCCCCGGCGGGCACGGCCTGCTCCAGGCCGACCTCGGCCGCCTTCCTGGCCTCCGGCATGACGCCGAGGAGACAGCCCGACGTGGCCGCCGACGGCTGCTGGGCGCGCAACTGCGTCACCGCGACCTGGAAGTTGGGGTCGTCGTTCGACTTGGCCTGCGGGTTGACCGGCACGTAGCCGGTCGCCGCGTGCCACTTCGCCTGCTGCTCAGGCGTGTTGGAGAACTTCACGAACTCCCAGGCCGCCCGCTTCTCCGCGTCCGTGTGCCCGACCGCGTTGATCCACATGGAGGCGCCACCGATGATCGTGCCACCGCTGGAGGTGGCGGACGGCTTGGGGAACGGCGCGGTCTTCAGCTCGAACTTGCCCTTCGCGGCCTCGGTGTATCCGCCGAGGGCGGAGGTCGACTCCAGGTGCAGGGCGATCGTCCCGGTCTTGAACGCGTTCTGGGCCTGGTCGGTGGGCCGGCCGGTGTTGGTGGCGTAGCCCTCCTTCACCAGGTCCCCCAGCCACTGGGCGAACTTGGGCCCGGCACCGGTGCCGGAGTTCACCTTGGTGGCCAGACCGTTCCTGCCGTTGCCGTTGTCGCAGTACTCGGCGTTGTCCTGGGCGGTCAACTGCTCGACGAACCAGCCGTAGAGCGCGGCGTTGAAGCCGTACTGCGTGACCGTGCCGCCCTCCTCGACGGTGAGCTTCTTCGCCCACTCACCGATCTCGTCGAGCGTCGCCGGCGGCTTGTCCGGGTCCAGCCCGGCCTTCTTCACGGCGTCCGCGTTCATGTAGAGCAGGGGCGCCGAGGAGTTGAACGGCATCGACCAGAGCTTGTTCTTGATCGTGTAGTAGCTGGCGATGTTGGGCTCGATGTTCGCGTTCTGGTCGAACTTGTCCTGCTCCATGAACTTGTACATTGGGACGACCTGCTGAGAGTCGTACATGAACCGCGAGCCGATGTCGTAGATCTGGACCAGCGGGGGCGTGGCCTCCTGCTGAACGGCCTGTTTGTAGGCGACGACCATCTGGTCGTAGTCGCCCTTGAAGACCGGCTTCACGGTGATCTTGTCGTTCACCTTCTTGAAGTCGTCCGCCATGGCCTTGATGGCGAGCTCGTTCTTCTCCTTCATCGAGTGCCAGAACTCGATCTCGATCGGTTCGGTGATCGCGTCCGGACCGGGTGCCGTGGCGGCCTCGCCACCCTCACCCGAGCCGCCGTCGCCACCGCAGCCCGCCAGAGCCAGCGACAGTGCGGCCGTGACAGCCAGCCCACCGCGCATACGCCGGGATCGGGATAGTGCCATCTGGGGAACTCCGTTCTTGTTCACGATCACTTCACCGCGCCCGCGGTGAGCCCGCGGATGATGAAGCGCTGCCCGAAGATCACGAGCGCGAGTGTGGGAAGCAGGGCGAGTGTGACCCCGGCCAGGATCAGCGTGGGGCTGGACGACTCGGCGTCGTTCAGCATGGACACGCCGATCTGCAGGGTCTTGTACGTGTCGTCGTTGCCGAGGATCAACGGCCAGAAGTACTGGTTCCACGTGGTCATGAACACGTAGACGCCGACCGCGGCGATGGCCGGTTTCGACAGCGGGAGCAGGATCCGCCACAGGAATCGCAGATGGCCGCATCCGTCCATCACCGCGGCATCGCGCACCTCGAGCGGGAACTGCAGGAACGACTGCCGGAGCAGGAACGTGCCGAAGGCGTGGGCGAGGAAGGGCAGGGTGAGCCCGAGATAGGTGAGCGGCCCCTTGGTCAGACCCAGGTCCGAGATCAACAGGTAGTTGGGCAGGATGATCGCTTCCCACGGCACCATGAGCGTCACCATGAACACCGCGAACATCGCCGTCTTGGCCCACATCCGCAGGAACGCGAACGCGTAGGCGGCCAGGACGCTCGACAGGAGCTGGCAGATGGTGACGATGCCGGTCTGGATCGCCGAGTTGAGGTACTGCCTGGCCAGCGGGATCGTCTCGAGCGCCGAGGTGTAGTTGCCGACGTCGATCGCCGTCGGTACGAGCTTCGGCGGATAGCTGGCCAGATCGCTCGGCGTCATGATGCCGCCGACGAACGCGTAGTAGAGCGGGAAGAGCACCGGGAGCGCGCACACGATGAGCACGAGATAGACAAGGATCTTGCTCGCGGCCGAAGAGGAGGAGTTCATCGGTAGTGAACCTTCCTTTCCAGCACGCCGAACTGGATGCCCGTGCAGGCCAGCACGATCACCAGGAGCACGATCGCCGCGGCGCTGGCCGTACCGAAGTCCGACGACCCGTAGCTGAAGGCCTTCTCGTAGATCCAATAGACGAGCGTGGACGTGGCCCCGTCCGGGCCGCCCTTGGTGAGGATGTGGATCTGCCCGAAGCTCTGCAGCGCGTGGATCGTGGAGATCACGATGAGGAAGAAGAGCTGTGGGGACAGCATGGGGATGGTGATCCGGCTGTGCAACCGCCACCCCGTAGCGCCGTCGAGTCTGGCCGCCTCCACCACTTCGGTGGGAATCGCGCCGATCCCCGCGGAGAGCACCAGGACGTTGTAGCCGAGCGTCATCCAGATCGTGGTGATCGAGATCGAGATCAGGGCCAGATCCGGCTCGGTGAGCCAGCCGATCCGGTCGACGCCGACGTAGCTGAGGATGCCGTTGGCCATGCCCACGGCCGGGTTGTAGATGAGGGCGAAGATCACCGACGCGGTCGCCACCGAGAAGGCGAACGGCAGTGCGAACACCGTACGGAACATCCGCTGCCCGCTGATCCGCGACTCCAGGAGCAGGACGACCACGAGAGCGCCGACGATCGCCGGAACCACCGTGAAGAGGACGAAGAGCGCAGTCGTCCCCAGCGCTTTGAAGAAGCCCGGGTCGGAGAACATGTCCGCGAAGTTGTCCAGCCCGACGAACTTGTTGGCCCGGCCGATGATGTCGGTCCCCATCGTGGACAGGTAGAACGTCCTGCCCAGCGGATAGAAGATGAAGATCGCAAAAATGATCAGCGAGGGCGCCAGATAGAGTAACGACAGCCGGCGCTCGCCTGTCGGTCCCCGCTCCCTGATGGTGCGAGCTTCCATCGTCGTGCAGTCCTACTTTCGTTAACCTCGTGTTCACACACTTCGTTGCTCGCTGGATTCTGCCTACTCACGCCATGTTCCGGTAGGCCTGCTCACTGAGCGCACAGTGAACGTTCGCGGAACGTTATCCGCGAAACACCCCCTATGAGCCGATCTGTCAGGAGGAGGCGCGCCAGGCCGAGGGGGTGTTTCCGCGGGCGCGTTTGAATGCCACGCTGAACGCGAACGGATCCCGGTAGCCGACCTGGTGGGCCACGGCGGCGACGGTCTGCCGGGTGTCGCGGAGCAGGTCGGCGGCGAGGGTCATGCGCCAGTCGGTGAGATAGCCGAGCGGCGGCCGGCCGACCAGAGCGGCGAAGCGCTGGGCGAACGCGGCGCGGGACATGCCGGCCTTGGCCGCCAGCGAGGCCACCGTCCACTGGTGGGCGGGATCTTCGTGCAGGAGGCGCAGCGCCTCACCGATCGCCGGGTCGGCCAGCGCCCGGTACCAGGCGGGTGGCGTCGCCTCCGGCCTGGTACACCAGGCCCGCAACGCGATCACGAGGACCAGATCCAGCAGCCGGGCGAGGACCGCGTCCTGGCCCGGCTCGTCGCTGGCGGCCTCGGCCGAGAGGAGATCGAGGGCAACCCGGGTCCGTGGCCCCGCGGGCACGACCGCCAACGGTGGAAGCAGCTCCAGCAGGCGGGCGGCCACGTCGCCGTGCAGCTCGTACACGCCGCGGAGCATGACGGTGGCCCCGGACAGGCCGGCACCGTACGTGCGGGGGGCCAGGGTCGGGTGG